>LKND01000101.1 GCA_001564275.1 Natrialbaceae archaeon Tc-Br11_E2g14
CCCAGACGGGGTTCTCCTTCATCTCCCCCCACGAGAGCGGGGCCGAGCCGTTCACCATCGCCGTCGTGACGACGACGAACGCCGCCGGGATCGTCAGCGCCAGCGTGTACAGCGGATTGTCCCGGAAGAACAGGTGGGGGGCTTTGAGTACCTGTACCGTCTCGTGGGTTCCTTCGCGATTCTTGATCCGATCGAAGACCCGGTGGCTCCCGGTGTACTGTTCGACCAGCCCAAGGTTGAGCAGACTCTGCTCCCGGGCGCTTTTCACCCGGGCGCTGGCGCTATGTGACTCGCGCAATGTGAGAAAGCCGTCCCCGGGTTCGTCGTGTTTCACCGTCGAAACCAGGACGATGAAGCCGATGCCCACAAGCGGAATCAATCCGTAAACCGCGAGATACAGGAGGTTCCCCGAGACGTCCGCGTCCGGGATCATCTGCATAATCACGAGGATAATGATCAACAGCAACGGAAACAGCGAGAGCGTCATGTACATCTCCCCGAACAACTCGAGTGTCTCGAGGGTGATCTCTTGTTCCTGTTTGGCCGTCCGAAGGTGCTTTTCTTTCTTGTCCTCGAGGAAACTCTCCATGTCCCCGCCGCTGTTGACGATCGAGAGCATGTCCGTCAGGAACTGCGAGAGGTCGTCACTCGGGGTCTCGATCGCCTGATTGCGAATCGCGGTCCGGTAGTCGACGTCGAAGTACTCGGTCTCCTGGACGATGCTCTGAAACTCCTTTGCGACCTCGCCGTAGGTGTCGTCCGCCTCGGCCATCGCCTCCAGGATCTCGAGTTGGTTCATGCCACCGACCGAAAGGGCGTACATAAACGACACCGAGTCGGTGAGCAGCATGTTGATCTCACGCTTGCGCGCCGAGGCACGAGAGTAGGGAATCGCCACGAGCGAGCCGAAGCCGAAGGCAAAGCCGAGCGCACCGAAAAACAGGCCCGTGACCAGGATGAGAAGTGGCACCCGTGCTGCCTCGATCCACGCCAGGAGCGTAGGGTCGCTGACCGGCATCCCGATCAGGACACCGATCTCGACGACCCCGGTCGCGAACAGGCCGTAGCCCAGCATTAGTCCGATCAGCCAGAGCAACAGTCCCGAGAGAAAGCCGATGCCGAGTGACCTGGCGAGGTACATCTCGACCGTGTCGGTCATCCGAGCCTGAGCCAGTTTCAACTCGAGGTCCGAAACGAACTGGCTATCCTCGCTGAACAGCCAGGAATAGAGTGGGTAGAAGGTCTCGCCGAGCAGGTCCGAACCCGAGGCCAGGTCACCCGGCCCGCCCTCCGTCTGGAGGCTCATGTACCGCCCTCCTCGTCATCGGTGGTCTCGGTATCGTCGCCGTCCTCGGTCGTCGCGTCACCCCCGCCATCGCCCTCGGAGGTGAATATCGACTCGCCATCCGCTGGCGTCCCTTCGCTGTCGTCATCGGTAAACGGTGAGTCACCGCTCGAGAAGATCGAATCATTGTCCGCATCAGCATCAGTACCAGCATCAGGATCAGCATCGGCATCGGCATCGGTGGCATCGGCGTCCATCGAGGACTCGCCATCGTCCTCGAGGCCCTCGTCGGTGTCCGCATCGGTTTCGGTAAAGATCGAGTCACCCGAATCGACACCGCCTGCGGTGGTGTCGGCGGCGTCGAAAACCGACTCGCCATCGTCATCGAAGACGCTCTCAGCACCAGCCTCGCCATCCCCGACTCCGGACTCGTCGTCACCAGCAGCTCCATCGCCCGCGTGCGCTTCCGACTCTTCCTCACCGAGGTCGGGATCCTGTTTGGCCTCCGTCGGCGGCGAGCGATCGGCGTCATCGCCTGCCTCCTCGGTCGGTGGCCCGTCACCGAAGATCGAATCGAGGTCGCGATCCGGAAACATGGAGTCGAAACCGGAGGTATCAGGTATGGGGCCCTCCGCGCCGGTTCCCGACGTCTCCACACCCCTGTTTGGATTCTCGAGTTCGTCGAGCGTCGAGCCCATGTCCGAAAACAGTCCCTCGATGGAGTCACCCGCCTCGGTCTCTCCTCCGTGGTCACTCGACGGGGCCGCATCGGACACCGCGTCCGATACAGGGTCATCGAACGTCTCCGGAGCGGGGCGTGGGCCCGCTCCGTCCCTGGCATCGCTGGCATCGTTCGCATCGACACCGTCGTCAGTCGCCCCGTTGCCGTCGTCTGTTTCGACGGGGCCGGCTTCGATCGGATCGGTCCCGTCATCCGGTCGATCGCCGACGAACGACCCGACCTCACGCTCGGTGTCGGGCGACGATTCGAGGGGCGGTGCCGACGATGGGGGAGTCGCCGTTTCCTCGGCAGCTCCCTCGAGGGCGGGCGGGCTCTCCCCAGTCGCATCCGCCTCGGTCGCGTCGCTCGCATCGAACGTCGCGCCCGCCGGGCCGGTACCTGGTTCAGATCCAGGTTCAGGTTCAGGTTCAGGGCCTGCCGTCCCCGCTTCCGTCTCCGGTGCTGTAGCCGTCGCCGGGTCACCATCATCGGCCACCGCCTCGTCACCCATCTCGAATCCGTCGTCCTCGAGCCACTCGGGGCTGTCGACCTCGTCGAATCCGAACTCGGACGAGCCATCACCGAGATCCCAGGCGTCCCCGGACACGGTCTCGTCGACGTCGCCGCCGAAATCGAACTCGTCGACGTCTGCACGGTCGACGTCGATCGAATCGGCCGGTTCGACGTCCTCGAGTGCACTCGCCAGCCCGCTGGGGACCTTGCCACGGTACTCGTCGAACAGTGACTCCTCGGCCCGTTCGAGGAGATCCGTCGAGAGGTTGTACGTTTCGTCCGAGGCATCCGGCCTGGGCACGAGTTCCTCCTTCTCGGGGTCGACGTCGATCAACACACTCTCCATCTCCCGCAGGTCCTCGAGGCTGTGTTCGAGTGCGTCGTTGGCGACCAGCGTCAGGATCGTCTCCGGGTCGTTGATGAACGCCTGCACCGTCGCCGCGACCTCCGCGTAGGTGTTGAGGCCGTTCTTGATCAGGTACGCGAGGATGACCTGTCGCTTGAACAGTTCCTCCTCGAGTTTCTCGTCGGTCCACCCACGATCGAACTTGATTTCCTCGAGGGTGTTCGAGTCACCCATCTTGAGGTACTCGTCGGTCTCCGCCTGCCACTGGTAGACGTCCTGGACGTTGATTTCGTCGTTTTCGGCCTCGTAATGGTTGATCTCCGTGAGTGACTTGTTCCGTCGGACCTTCGTCCCCTGAACCCGAGTCTGGGTCTGGATCGAGACCAGATCCAGCGCGGTGAACATCGTCTTCGAGACGTTGATCGGATCCGTCGTGAACCGCTTGAGGACCTCGTCGACGGAGTCGGCGTGAAACGTGGTGTAGGTGGTGTGGCCGGTCGACATCACCTGGAACAGGGTCCGCCCTTCCTCCCCACGGATCTCACCCATCACGATGTAGTCCGGACGCTGTCGGAGGGCAGCCTCGAGTAAGTCGAACTCGTCGACGTCACCCTGATCGTCGTCCGAAAACGAGGGGCGAGTGACGCTGGCGATCCAGTTGCGCTGGGGCAGTTCGACCTCCCGGGTATCCTCGATGGAGACGATTTTCGTGTTCGAGGGGATAAACAGCGAGACGGCGTTCAGGCTGGTCGTCTTCCCCGAAGCAGTCCCGCCGGCGAAGATCAGGCTCTTGTGGTTCTCGATGGCCAGCCAGAGGTAGGCCATCTCGTCGAGCGAGAAGGTGTTCCAGTTGATGAGGTCGATCGGCGTGAACGGGACGTCCTTGAACTGTCGGATGGTGTAGTTGGTCCCGTGATCTGAGACCTCCTTGCCCAGCGTCAACTGGGCACGAGACCCGTCCGGCAACGTCGTGTCCACCTGTGGGAGTCGCTTGCTGATCCCTTTGCCCGAACGCTGGGCGAGTTTGATCACGAAGTCGTCGAGTTCCTCCTCGCCGTGGTAGACGTTCGAGATGATCTGTTCGTACCCCGAGTGGTAGACGAACACCGGGGAGTTGTACCCGTCACACGAGATGTCCTCGACGTTGATGTCGTGTTTGATCGGATCGATCAACTCGTAGCCCAGGAAGTTGCGCTTGAGCAGGTAGAGCAACTTCTCGACCTGGTACTCGGTGAGCGTGTCCGGATCGTCCGCGAGAATTGCGGGCTCCGGTCGGGTCGAGATTCCCTCGAGTTGGATCGCCGCTCCGGGATCGGACTCGTCGTCGTCGAGGAGCGTCCGCAGCGCCTGGATGATCCCCTCTTTGGTCTCCCCGCTCGTCTTCTCGAAGAGGTCATACCGCTTGAGCAGTCTTCGGGTCTCCTCCTCGATGACCTCCCGGCGGCCCGCCTCGTCGGCGGTGTGTTTGATGCCGTCGTCGGAGTACTTGATCGCCGTCCGGAGTTTCCCCGACAGGAACTCCTGGATGTCCTCTTCGATCTCGTTCAGGTACGGTTCGACCGCGTAGTATTTTTTCTCGTTTTCCTTCTTGGAGTGGAAGATGACGACGAACGCGTAGGGTTTGTTCACCCAGTAGCGTTCGACCTCACGGAAATGGCGCTTTTTCGCCATCGGCACCGCCTTCTCGAGGTCGTAGCGGTTCGCGACGGTCGTCCCGCCAACCGCCGTCGAGAAGAACTTGTCCTCGTCCAGTTCCTCGTTGACGTTGACCGTCCGCTCCTCGATCACGTCGTCGAGTTCCATTGCGGCATTGGCACCGTGATAGAGCTTCTCCTCGATGCTCGCCGGCTCGAAGCCGAGTGCGTCCTCGCTGTCGAAGGGGTCGATCTCGCCACTCGAGTCCCGGGGTCTCGAGCCATCGTCGGTATAATAGAACTCCCACTTGTAGTGTTCCCAAGTGTAAAAGCCCTTGACCACCGGCGTCGTCTCCGGGTCGACGTAGGTGTGGAAAATGTCCTCGAGGAACTTCGCGTTGGGCGCGAAGACCTCGGTGATCAGCGATGGGAGGGCATCCGGATCGTAGCCCACGAACGGGGTCGGGTCGAAATCGACGCGCTCCCAGTCGTCTCCGGACGGAACGACCGACCGGGCTTCCTCGTCGGTATCGAGGCCGAGCTGGTCGTCCGGGCCGCTCGTGCCGTGGGGGTAGAGAAGGTCGATCTCGTGTTCGTAGCCGTACTCCGCCATGAAGTCGGCCCAGGAGTAGTCCCCGACACTGGCGTTCGACGGCGATTCGGACGCCGCGTCCTCGCCCGCTGTCGACTCCTTACCTGTGGGGCCGGCCTGGGACCCCTCGTCGGGTGAAGAGTGGTCGACTTCCTCAGTGGCCATTGACGCCCTCCATTTGGTCCGCCATGAAAAAATTCACGTTGTGATTACCAACTCTGATAATTTCGGGTGTGGCTGCCCCGTCGCTGCCTGCACCCGCGCCGTGCCCGTTCGACCCTCCATACATATAGGCGCTCGAGACTGTATTCCGAGTCTATTTATATGTATCTTCCGGCGGAATAAATTCGGCTTGAACAGGGTGTAGACTCGAGTGCAACGGCTATGCGTGAGGAAAGGCTCCAGTGACCCGCCCCTCGGGGAGGCAACCGTCGGGAGCGCGTCCAGCCACACCAGGTTAGCGGCCGCCCCATCTCCCTGAAACGTGACGTCTTCGGGGTGCTCGAGTGACCTCGAAGGATCTCGAGGCGGCGCTCGGAGGCGCAGAGGACGCGTTCCAGCGAAAGCCCGAGATTCCGGAGGTCGGACTCGAGCACGTCTCCGATCCGGCCGGGCTCCAGTTACGGAAGGCGTGTCGCCTCCTCGACGCGGCCTCCTTTCTCATCGCCAGGAAGGGCCACTTCACGGTCATCATCGAGAGTTCGTTCGTCGCAATCGAGCGCTCGATCCAGTTTTACGTCGAGGAGTACGACGTCGCCGGCCAGCGCCACACCGAGGTGTACGAACTGGGAGTGCGGGCGGGACTATTCTCCCGAGATGTCGCAGAACGACTCGAGGAGCGCTGGATCGAGAACCGGTCAGAGTCCTACTACCGGACCGGTGTCGCTGGCGAGTACCGCGCCCGGACGACTTTCGGGCTCGTGGTACAGCTTCACGAGGAGGTCGTTCAATTGACCCGGACCCAGGACTGTATCTGTGACTGAGCGTGCCAGTCGACGGTCAACAGATTGTCGCTAACTGATCGGGTCAGCGGTCGCTCGAGGATTCGTGCAATATCTCGTCGAGTACTTCCTGCCGCTGTTACCTGTCGTCTTTAGCTAGGCCTCATACCTCGGTTGCGTAGCGGTAGCGAGCCTCTCCTGTAAGATTGGTCGTTGCTTGTGGATTATTTGTGCGTCTTCGAGTATAGTAGCCACTGAACGTCATTGCACACCCGATCGCCAGACGAGTCGGCGATCAGTGTGTAAATCGTTTCAATTGTTACTATAACCTGTTTCCCATTCGGACGCGAAGATTCATTTCGGATCAATATGACATTCAGTTGATGTACCGATACACACCCGACGAAATCGATCGGAAACGAGCCCACCACCAGGCGGTCATTCAGGGAGTCGACGACCTGGACGTAAAACGGATCGGCAACCTCGGAGAACTCGCATTCCACGAGTTCTGTCGCGAATATCTCCCCGTCGAAATGTGGGAGTGGAAGAACGAAGAGGCGATTCGACGGTGTAACCCGGAAAGTTTCTCCGGACACGATTTCGAAGTCTTCGGCTACAAAGTGGACGTAAAGTCGTCACGAGACGTCTCGGCCTTTCTACCCGGATCAATCGTGGATCGAGACCCGGAGGACGATATCGTCGTGATGGTCTGGCATCGAGACAACGAGGACAGTTTGATGTTGCTCGGCTGGGAGCGACTCGAGACGTTGAAATCGAAGGTCGAATCGGAAGCGACGTACTCGGGAGAGGCACCGGAGAAGCTCGACCACCTCGCGGCCCGACCGATGAACGAGCTGATCGACCTCGGTCCGAACACTGCCCACATGAACCAGAAACCGGAGAATCCGTTCCAGCCGGGCGACCGCGTGGTGAAAGCCGGCGACGACGACCCGTCAGTGGGGGTCGTCGTCGAGGTGATGCCGCCGGAAAAGAATACGGGGGCGTTTGGACAGAAGATGGACGGAGAGGCGGTGAGGGTGGCCTTCCCGAGTTCGCTCGATAAAGGACCTGGGGACTGGCGCGAGTACCACCCGGCTATTCTCGCCTCGTACTGTCACGATACGGACGTCAAACTCTGGACGTACAAACACGAGAACCTCGAGTTCGCGCCAAACCCGTACGTTCCGGGAGATCGTGTGATCAAGACGAGCCACGACGATCCAAATACGGCCCTAGTGATCGAAAGCGGGAGCGGTGGGGATAGCGATGCGGTCACCGTGGCGTTCTTAGGCGACTTCGAAGAAGCAGGCGTCTGGCCCGGAGAGTTGGCTGATCACTGTGAAGAGAACGGCATCAAGTGTTACACGTACGAAGCGGAGATTGTGGCGTTCGCAGAATAAGATGAACCCTGATACAGGGACGCTCGAGGTCAGCGTCTGAAACGCGATTTTAGTCAAGCTATTCAAGATCGCTATTGGCTCGAATCGGTAGTGTCTATCTCGAGTATATGTCTAAGGACTGTCTGCAGTTCTCGGTCCAACTCCGAGGCCTGCAGGATGGCGATTTCGCTGCCTTTCTGCTCGCTCAGTGAAGCCGTCTCGTCACCGAGATCCTGAACGACGAGGAGACCGTTCCAGCCCGATCCGAAGTACTCCTCGTCAGTAGGGTTGTTAGTACCGAAGACGTACTCTTCGTTGACACGGAGGAACGCGAGGTACTCGAGCGTCTCCTTGATACCACGCCGAATAGTGTCTTCGTTTGTGCTGTTTTTCACTTCCGTGATTAGGTACTCGTTCGGGGTATCGTCCTCCGAGATGATCTCGAGGACGATAACATCTGGCCGACCCGTTTGGTTTTGGTAGTCTTTGTCAAAATAGTTCCCGGCGACCGCTTGGGAAACGAGTTGGACTTTGTCGGAGCGCGAGTGGTGGTCCTGATCTTCGTCCGGTACGGCGAGGAAAGACAGGTCTTTGTCGTTCGCTGAGTTGTCGTGATAGAGAACCAGATCCTTCTCGCCCTCGAATCTCGCGATCTCCTGCCGATCTGTCGCGATCGTCTGAAACGTCGGCTGGCTCTCTCGCAAGTTCTCGAGCGTCCTGACGAAGCGAAACAGGACGAACAGTTCGAAGAGCACGTTCTCGTCGTCTGGAGCGATGGCCGTCTTTTCGAGCAGACGGCGGATTTCGCGCTCGTCGCCATCGAATAGCCGGTTTCGGGATCGGACCAATTTCGCCGCTTCCCGATACACCTGTTGGCGCGAGTCCGCGGCCGTCGTCAGCATCCGCTCGGTCGGTTCGTAGGCGTCCGGTTCGCGAATCCTGCGAACGTGGACATTCCGCTCGACGACCCGTTGCAGTTCGTCGATCAGATCCTCATTACCGCGCCACGTTTCGCTTACCCAGTCGTAGTCCTCGAGGAGGTAGTCCAACGCCTCGCGAACGGTACGGTGTACGACGGATATGAGTTTCTTCAGAACGACGTTCTCTGGAATGTCGTAGTTCTCGGAGCGGTTGTCACAAACGAAGATCGACGCATCTCGCGGATGCTCAGCGTAGCGTTTTTTCACTGTGGCCCCCCAGTTTATCCGTCCGTCGACAGTTCCCCGCCGGGTTCGAGAGACGGTTCTCGTCTCCGTCCGGATGCTCCGAAGGTGCTCGGGGAGGTCCCTAACGAACTCGACGACGTCGCTCTGAAGGATAAAGTGGAGGTCGAGCAGGAGTTCGTACTCATCGAAGCGTTCGTCCAACTGTTCGGGTTTGATCGATCGGGCAAACTCGCGCTCCGGGAACGTCCCTCGCATCACGTACGCGAGGACGTCCTCCGTGAGTTGTTCGAGGAGTTGCTCTCTATTCATTTTCGGCGAGGGTGACCTGGAGCATCTCTCGGGCTGCTGTCCCGAGCAAGTCGGATTCGATCTCTCGTACCTCCATAATCTTCCGAACGATGCGCTTTCGTTTGGGAACGCCCTCGAGTTGCGGGAAGATGTAGCTGACGACTGCCTGCGCGAGGTGATAGTCGAGGCGCTCCTCCGGGTGCTGATTAACGTACCGGAGGACGTCCTCGACGATTGCTGGGCCGATAGCGCGTTCCTCGACGGCGTGGTTCGTTTTCTGCCAGACGCGACCGACAGCCCACGCTTCCTTTCGCGAGATGTCGAGGTCCCACGCCTCGGCGTATTCGAAGACGACGTCCTCGACGGTACGGTCGCCGTCGGCGTCTTCAGGGAGCGCTGGTGCCGGCACCCGAACGAAGGCGAACCGGCGCATGAACGCGTAGCTCATCTCGTAGAGCGAGGTCTTGTCGTAGGCGTTCATCGTCGCGAAGATCCGCCAGGAGTTGGGGACGACGTACTGGTGTGGCTCCGCGGATCCGTCGACGTCCTCGTAGGTGGTCAGTTCGACCTCTTCGCCCTCGACGGTGTACGGCAACTGAACGGACTGCCCCGAGAGCAACGTGAACAGCTGGCCGAACGCCTTATCGATGTCTGCTCGATTGAGCTCGTCGATGATGGTGAGCTCGTTCGACTGGACGCCCGTCCGGACGTTCTTGAGCCGGTTGAGCACGATTCCGGGCGTGAACGAGAGGTCGCCGTCGGTCCCGTCGGATTCGGTTGGCATGTAACCGCCCACGGTGTCGAACGTCGACCAGTCCGCGGTGGCGGTCGTCATCTCGGAGTCCGAGAAGAGGTAGGGATGGCGGGCAGTGAGGTGCTCACAGACGCGTTCGGCGATTTCGGTCTTGCCGGTGCCCGGCGGGCCCGTGAGCAGAACGTGTTTGCCCGCGTTGAGGGCCGTTTCGACGGTCTCGAGGATGTCGTGACCCTGGCCGTCGGGGAAGTGGAGGCCGTTCAGGATATCGTCTTCGTGGTTGGTGAGGGCGCCTTCGAAGGGCTTGTGGGCGTTGATAGTCGGGACCTCGGTGAGAGAGTCGGCCATCGCCTCGACCAGAGCCCGCGGTCGATCGTAGTCAACGCCGTCGTCGTCAGTCCGAAATCGTGCGAACATCCCTTGGGTGGGGAACGCGGCCCCAGCGATGGCCGAGCAGATCGCGTTTGCTCTCTCGATCGGCAGACAGTTTGCAGTGAGGGCACCGAGTTCACGGTTAATCGTCGATCGGTCCTTTTCGTCGATACCGAGGCTGGTGTCGATGCCGTCGATCTCGCCGGTGAGGAACAGCCGGTCGAAGCTGACGATCATCGAAAACGCCCTGTCTGCACCGTGTTCGTCTAACCACCAGGGATCGTCTTTTTCGAACTTTGATCCGAGGATACCGACACCGATCAGCCCGGCACGTTGTTTCTCGAACTCGTCGATCGACGGTTCTACACGGGAGTGGAGGAAGGCAACGTCGCCCTCTTCGATCTCCTTCCACCGATTACGGTGTCGATCCTCGAAAGAGACTGAGCCATACGCTACCGACGACAGCCAGTACTCCGGCGGGGCGGTGAACTTGTAGACAGTTGGCTGTTCGGTTCGGAGGTGATCGACGACGGGATGACCGGTTTCCGTCGGTGGTTCTGGCCCGCCCGGTTCATCGATGGTATAGCTGTCATGGAGGATGCTGTTCAATCTGGGTTGGTTGAGTGGCCCACCAGGGACGTCGAGATCATCCTGGGCGTTGCGCACCACGGCGAGGAACAGCGTCTGGGCGGCAGAAAATGGCTGGAGCGTCCCTGTTCCGAGGTCGGCGGCCACAGTCTCGAGGTCGACTTCCATGGATTCGTATACTGCCCGAATCTGATCGAACGTCGCCGCCCTCGC
>LKND01000102.1 GCA_001564275.1 Natrialbaceae archaeon Tc-Br11_E2g14
ACAGCCGAGAGACGATCCCTCGGGGCAACCTCGAGTGCGGTGACCCGATGCATGCGTGCAAAGGTTCGCCGGTCTTCCTCGAAGGCGTGGTAGCGATCGTAGACGTGTTCGACCTGATCGACCCCACTCGGTTCGAATAGCACGGTTGGAGTCAGGGCCACCAGGACGTCGTGTCCCTGTGATCGGGCTGCCGTGACGGCCTCGTAGAGTTCCTCGAGGTTCGAGTCGTCGGTGAAGATGACGACCCAAAGCTGACCGGTTTCTGCGGCGAGTTCACGTCGAAGTGCGCGGTACAGCGGTTGCTCCTCGATCGGTTCCCGATAGCGTTGCTGTGCGGTGTAGAACGGTTCGAGTGAAGCCACGAAGGCGCTGTCGCCCTCACTGGGCTCCCCCAGTAGCTGGTGTCGGTCGGTCGGCGTCGTCGATCGCCCCAGCCACGCCTGAGTTCGGCGTCGGGTGGACCTCGTTTGCTGGATGAGTGGCCCATCCCCAGGGGCCGTCGGTTCGAGCTCCAGGAGCCTTCGTCGAATCAGTGGATACCGGTCAGCACTCGCGGAGACACTACCACGCTCGGTGACTCCCCGGTCGCCAACCGTTATCAATCCAAGCGGATCGCTGAGCTGGTGCGCACTGGACGCGACCGCGAGTGCGACGTCCCGAAGGTAATCGAGTTTCGTTTCATCGGGTGGACCCATCGACAGCGCCGATCGGTGATCGACGACGAACAGGGTTCGTCGGTGACTCTCGGCCTCGTACTCGCGGACGTACGGTTTGGCCAGCCGTGCGGTTGCCTTCCAGTCGATCCGCGAGACCGTCTCACCGGGAACGTATTCGCGAAGTTCCGCAGGCTCGAGGCCCGCCCCCAGACGACCTGTTCGGTGTTCGCCAGAGGCGATTGCGAAGCGATCCCCACCTTCGCCAACGTGGATGTGGCGCGGACCACGCGGCTCCACGGTGACGGTCGGAAGCTGGCCGGTAGTGACGGTTTCGACGAATAGCCCATCGGTCGCCGTCACGGTCGCGTCCTCGAACTGGTGTCGGCCGGTGACTGGCCAGGAGACTGACACAGTGTGTGTGGCCTCCCGTTCGTGTGCCTCGAGCTCGAGTGTCACGGGTCGGTTTGGGACGGCGGCCGTGGGAACACCCGCTTCGATATTCAACGAGAGGGGCACAGCCACCTCCTGTCTCACGGCGATCCGCACATTGGTCTGTTCACCATGTCGAAGACTCGAGCGCTCGGGCCACTGTCGAACGACCAGCCCCTCGGTTAGCCGGGTCAGCGTGGCGAGAAACTGGGTTTGCGCGCCCAGAATCCATGCACCGATCAGGACTCCGCCAGCCAGTAGCACGGGCCTGGCGAAGGTCACACCGAGAATCGCCAACACGATGACGAGGGCGACGAGCCCCTGCGAACGGTGCGTGAGCTGCATCCCTGGGCGCTACGCCGTTCTCGGGTTTGAAAGGGAGGGATCAATGACCGATTATGATCCACGCCTGACTGCGATTCGTTCCATCGAAACCGACACTCCTGTACAACTGGATATTGCCTCGTGTATCCGTGTGAGCGGCTTTTATCGGTCCCTCGCGAGAGTCGCCCCGAGTGGACGTCTCTCGAGGCCGATTCCAGTCGATTGTCGTGCTCGTGGGAGTAGCCACTGCAGTGATTCTCCTCTCTGTTTCCACGGGAATCGCCGTCTCAGCCGACGTAGCTGGCGACACCGATTCGAGTGCGGCGGGAGGGCCCACTGTAACCGATTCGACACCGGCACAGATCGATCACGACGATGACAACGAGACCGTCCGACACGAAAACCCAGACGAGTACGAGGGAGCAAGCGATCCTGGCGATCTTCGAGGCTGGTTAGGCGACCAACTCGCCGACCGATTGCAGGGCAGTACGGTTGCCCTGAGCGAAGGCCAGTCGGAACTGGCTCGAGAGCACGTCGATGACGAATACCGTGAACTCGCCAGTCAGTACGCTACTGTCTCGTCCGAGGCGGGTGACGCCGACGACGGCGACTCGTTCGAGGAACTGGGTGAGGAACAGGATCAACTGATCGATGCGGTCGCGGAGTACGAGGCGGTGCGAGCGGAGTACGACGAAGCCAGAGAGCGAGGAGACGATGGCACGGCACGAGAGCACGCACGACAACTGCAGGAACTCGCCGAAGCGATCCAGGAGCGGAGCGAACGCGTTGACGAACGCTACGACGAAATTGCGGAGCGTACTGACGGCGACGTCTCAGAAAGCCAGGAGTTAGTTGCCGAATTCAATCAGTCAGTGCAAGCCGATCAGGAGGAAGTCAGCGCCCAACAGTTCTCCGAGACGGATCTGGAGCTTACGATCGACGATGAGACCATCTCGTATCTCGAGCCACTCACCGCGACGGGCCAGTTGCGGACTGCAGACGGCGTGCCAGTCGACAGTGAAGAGCTCAGACTCGACGTGGGCGGACGGACGGAATATGTCGAGACCAACGACAGCGGTGAGTTCGAACTCACGCATCGACCACGTGACCTTTCCCTCGAGGCAGACGACCTCACGGTCGAGTTCGTCCCAGAAAACCAATCTACGTATCTCGGCAGTGAAACCACGGTCGACGTCTCGGTCGAACAAGTCGATCCAACGATAACTGTGCACACAGCGACTGACGAAGCGGCTTACGGTGACGAGATCACTGTCCAGGGAGCGATCGCGGTCACTGATGAACCGGTCGACGACGTTCCGCTTTCGGTCACACTTGCTGGCCAGCCCCTTGGAACGGTCGAGGCGTCGAACGGATCGTTCGAGGGGACGTTCGACCTCCCCCGCACGGTACCGGCTGGTGACCAGGAACTCGGTGTTGCACTCGAGTTTGAGGAACAGGCCCTCGCTCAAACGACCGACAACCGCTCGCTTACGGTCGGGGAGACAGCGTCCGACCTCCTCCTCGACGTCTCGGGTGAGAACGACGAACTTCGACTGGCTGGTCATCTCGTCGACGAGAACGGGGACGGACTCGAGAACGAATCCCTCGAAATCGCTCTCGAAAACACCTCAATCGGTTCGACAACGACCGGGAGTGACGGTGCGTTCAACGCCACCGTTGCGCCCCCATCGGATCTCGAGGGGACGGTCCTCCTAACCGTCAGGTACGATACCCCAGGAACGAATATCGCCAGCGCTGAAGCTGAGGCGACGACGGAACTGACTGTGGACACCCCGTCAGAGGGAGTCGGTACGAACGTACCCACCTGGGCCTGGATCGGGCTTGGCATGCTCGGCGCACTCATCGTCGTAGGCGCTGGATGGTGGTCTCGCCGGTCCGGCCAGCGCCAGGTCCCCGGAGAGGGCAGCATCTCCACCGATAGTCGAACCCCTGTCTCGGAGGCGGAGAATCGAACAGCGACACCATCGGAGTACCTCTTGCAGGCACACCAGCAACTCGACAGCGATGATCCAGACAGCGCTGTTCAGTACGGGTACGTTGCAGTTCGCCGGGCCTTCGAACCGGAGGTGGGGAGTGACAGTGTAACGCCCCGGGAGTTCATCGATCGGATCCGTCGGCGACAACCCGAACGTCTCGGTGAGCCAGAAGAGCGGCTGTTGCGGGAACTCACGCGGGGGTACGAGCGGGCGGTCTTCGACGAAGCGTCGCTCTCACGGCGTGGTGCTGAATCCCTTCTCGAGTGCGCAAGTGATCTCTGTGCGGTTGGTGATGGATCCGAGCCCGTTTCGGGCGACTGAATGTCGTATCATTCGTTCACTCACGATGGTCTCCTGCCCGATGTGAGAGTTAGAACGGCTGCCTCGAGGGGCTCTGAATCAGTCTACGCTTGATTTCGGCTCTGTTTTATCACAACGCCGTCCAGGCCGTGAATTCGACGCGAGATGCATTTTCAGACCCAGGCTTGGTCTCGTTGTCAGAGACGTGGTTCCCTCGACGGACCTTTCCCCGGGGTTCGAAGCTTCACTGCGTGGAGCGGATGCCGAGCCGACGTCCGTCGGATCACAACCGTCGAATACGGCAATCGGTGCCGCCTCGAGATCGCCCGATTGGCGAAAAACAGCCTACATCACATGGATATCCGGGTGTCAATTAGGTGGACGTTCTTCGTCAGCGTCGAACGGCCCAACGGTCGGTGGGACGCCACCCCTCTCCTCATCGTCGCGCTCTGATTCGCCACCGTATGGTCCTGTCCCGTAGCCAGCGTCACCGTAGCCGCGTGTCGATTCCGCGTGTACGCTCTGGGCTGCCAGTGGAACGGTCACAACGCCAATCAGCTTGAGCGCTGACCGTCGACCGATGAGTCCGTGCTCTTTGGCGGCGGACGTTGTAGGGGTAGTTCTTCTCGCACGATCCTCTTCAGTCCCTGATGGTTTCGTGGGCGTGCCGTCGATCACGTGTGTGGGAGGGTAATAATCGATTAAATTGGGTCGGGTGCACAGATGCCGGCTTAAAACGATGCCTCTGTTGGATTCGAGAAAACGACGATGGTTGCTCCCGTCCCTCCTAACGTGCAATTGTACACGAATACCCTATAAGACGGAAATATAGTAATCCGTGACGGTAACCGTCATCCAGAAAGTCAGTAGTCTATGGAACTCAATCGGCGTGAACTGTTGGCCACCGGGGTCGGCGTCAGCGTAGTCGGCAGTCACGCAGTTCTCAGTGGATCTGGTTCCTCGAGTCTCGATGAATCTGACGACCAGCGGTACGGTGAGGGGGGATACGGCTTCGGCACCTACGGTGGCTCCACGGCTTCTGCGGACGATGACGATGAGGACGATAGCGACTCATCGAGTGACGAAGACGGAAAGGAAGACGACAGTGGTGAGGGGGAACGTGATGAAGACGATACCCAGGACGACACTGGCGACGAGGAAAATGACGACGATGGTGGATCCGGGGAGCCACCGGCCAGTGACGACACGCCCGATGATGATCATGGGGAAGCTGAGGACGGGGACGATGAGCGCACTTCCAGCGACGACAATGCTGATGAATCCGAAGGGAGCTCGGATGACGCATCGAACGACGAATCCGATGCTGATTCGGATGACGAACCAACCGAACCCGCCGAGGATTCAGATGGTGCCGAATCGGATGACGACTCGACTGAACCAAACGGGAATTCAGATGATGCCGGATCGGATGCCGAAGCTGTAGACGACGACGGTTCAAGTGACAACGAATCCGCGGGAGACGATGATGAGTCGAGTGAAACACAGACTGACGGGGATACGACTCGAGACGAAAACCAATCTGGAGAGGAACCCCAGTCGACGGACGATCAGCACGACGGACTGGCCGATGAATCAGGTTCCCAAACCGATGATCCGGCGCCTGGATTTGGGCCCGCTGTGGCAACGATTAGTGGGGCAAGTGCCCTCTATGGCCTCGAGCGCCTCAATCGAGGGGCAAACACTGACGACGAGTCGGAAACCGAGTAATCGGACGGCTGGTGTCTCGCCCATCTCGCTCGATATGTATGTTCGGAATCCGACTGATATACGCCGTCCGGAGCCCCTTCACGTCTGCCAGGACTATAGTAACAATTGAAACGATTCACACACTGATCGCCGACTCGTCTGGCGATCAGGTGTGCAATGACGTTCAGTGGCTACTATAGGCTAACTCGACGATTACTTCCCCTCATACGGTTTACTGTAGTCTCTTACCGGTGATTGCCCATACCGGGTCGGCAATCACCGGTAAAAAGTTACAGCAATCCGTATCAGTCGTTCACACATTCGGGAGTGTCCAGTGTACCGTCAATCCGTCTTTTACTCCTGGCGGTGGTACGCCGTGTCGAATGGGCACGAGTCGATCGGTCCGGTTGCTTTTGCCACGTCCGTTACGGGCGTTGCCCGCAGATCTTGCCGCGGTAGTTATCGCGACGCTTCTCGTCAACGTGGCCGTCTTCGTTCCCCTGATTCGAGAGACGCCGTTGCGCGTTCCGGTTGGTCTCGTCTTCGTCCTCTTCGTGCCGGGATATGCGTTCATCGCCGCGCTCTTTCCCGAGGCTGGAGGGTCACCGCCGGATGGCGATCGTGCGGGTGAACCCGAGACCGAATTCTGGGAAGCACCCCGCCGGTCGGGTATCGACGGAATCGAACGGTTGGCGCTCTCGTTCGGGCTAAGCGTCGCACTGGTTCCATTGATCGGGCTGGGATTGAATTTCACGCCCTGGGGAATCAGGCTGCCCCCGGTCATGATTGCGCTCACCGCCGTCACGCTGTTGACGGTCGCCGTCGCCGCCGTTCGACGGTGGAACCTGCCCGAAGACGAGCGCTTTCGTGTCCCCCATCGCGAGTGGCTCACGACGATTCGGGCCGGCTTGTTCGAGCCGGAGTCCCGTGCCGATGGGGCACTCAACGCGGTCCTCGTGCTCTCGCTGCTGCTCGCGGTCGGGAGCGTCGGGTACGCCGTTGCAGCGCCGCCCCAGGGCGAGGAGTTCTCGGCCATCTACCTTCTGACTGAGGACGATGACGGGGAACTGGTTGCCGCCGACTACCCGGGCGAATTCGAACTTGGCGATCGTGCACCGATCGTCGTCGGGGTAGATAACCACGAGCAGCGGACGACTCAGTACACCGTCGTCGTGGTGGAACAGTCCGTGGATACGGCAACTAACGAAACCGTCGTCGACGACCAGCGGGAGCTCGATCGCTTCCAGACGGAACTCGCCCACGACGAAACCTGGACGCACGAACACGCCATCGAGCCGACGATGACCGGTGATGATGTTCGACTCGTGTGGTTGCTGTACCTCGATGGGGAGGTCCCGGATGACCCCTCGACCGAGAACGCGCCGTACCACGTGCACCTCTGGGTATCGGTCGACGAGCCCGAGGAGTAGCACGGATGGGCACGACCCTCCTTCTCCTCAGTCCCAGAACGCCTTCGTCCGTGCGTACTGGCGTTCCTTCTCGAGGATGTCCCGATAGAAGTCGTCCTCGCTCTCTCGCAGGCGGCTGATGATCTGGGCAGCGTTGTGGGGGCCGACCCCTCGAGCGGCCATCGCGATAACGGCCTGTTTACCGTGGCTCTGTACCAGACCGGCGTTCTTGACTGCCCGCTGGGTCAACGCTCGCTGATCCTCGTCTTTCTCGTTCGATTTGACGGCCTGGACAAGCTCGTCTGCCCAGGGACTCACCGCGGCGATTCTGGTCGAATCACAGGCCGGACAGGTGGGCTGGTCGTCGACCCGCTTGACCTTCGTTTGGGCGGACCACTCCCGACAGTGCGTACACAACAGGACAACCCGATCGTCCTGCAGCCGCTCTTTCACCGTCTGGATCACGCTCGCGTCGGCGTTTTCGGGAGCCAGCAGCTCCTTGCCGCCGGAGCGCCCCGCGCTGCCGATAGCGGTCCGCCCGCGAACGGTCTCGAGGCCGATTCGGCCCGACTGAAGTCCATCGAGGACCCGGCTCGCCCCGTCGACGTCCAGGTCTTCGTGAAACACCTCGCGGATCGATTCGTCGTACATTGGGGTATCCTCGAGTGCCTTCAGGAGGCGTTCGTTCGACAGTCGCCCGGAACCGTGCCAGTTTTTGAGCGCGCCGAATTTCACCGAGACCTGTGAGAGACGGAACGCGAGGGCGTCCGATCCCTTGAGCCCGAGTTCGACGATGGTCTCGACGTGGTCGGGGTCGGTCTCGGTGAGTACCGCGAGAACGTCACTCGTCGCAACGCCGGGGGGAACTTCGAGTTCGATCCGGTAGGGATCGGTCTCCATGGCGATGGACGACCCCGACTGCTGGCCCAGTAGCGCGGAGAGGACGCGGCCCAGGGTTTCGTTCGTTCGATGACCGTAACAGGCGTTGATGACGACCGTCCGTCCCTGACGCTCCAGCACGATTCGGTCGTGGGCAGGCATCGGCGTCTCCCCCTCGAGTTGCCTGTTGAGTCCTGTACAGGTCGCCTCGAGGGTCGCCTTGTCGCCGGGATAGCGTCTCGATAGTTCGCGACCGACGGCGTCCGGGTCGGCGCCGCTCTCGAGTTGCGAAGCCGCGGCGGCCCGGATCTCCCCGACCTCCTGGGCAACGGGCTGGGGAACGGGAATCTCCTGGCCGATCCAGGAAGGGACCTCGCCGGCAGGATCTTCGATCGGGGAGACGTTCACCCGCGCTTCGTCGTCGTCGATCTCGACGATGCGCCACATCTCGCCGCGCTGGATGAACACCGCACCTGGCTGGGCGAAGGTCGTGACGAACCGCTCGTCGAGGGTACCGACCTGGCTGCTCGAGGCGATGTCGTGGACCTGATAAGTCGCCTCGTCGGGAATCATCGAGAGATTGGCGTAGACGTACTGCCAGGTGCCGCCGGTCGTCTCGATCCGATCGGTGCTTTCATCGAACCAGACGATCCGATTGCGGTGGAGTTCACCGAGGACCTCCCGAAGCGTGTCCGCCGCGAGATCACGAAACGGATACGCCCTGGTTACGAGATCGAAGAGTTCGGTCAAGTGCCGTGACCCCGTCGACTGGACGATCCCTGGCACCTGATTGGCCACGACGTCCAGGCTCCCCTCGTGAATCCACGCGGGCTCGACTTCGCCTGCACCGGCCCGTCTGGCGATTGCCAGCGCCTCGAGGGTGTCGTCGGGATGCGTCGTAACGATCGTCCCCCGCGAGACCTCGCCGCGGCGGTGACCGGCGCGCCCGATTCGCTGGAGGAGCCGCGAGACCTGCCGCGGGCTCTGGTACTGAATGACGTGATCGATTCGCCCGACGTCGATGCCGAGTTCCATCGAGGACGTACACAGTAGAGCGTCAAGATCGCCCGCCTTGAACCGATCTTCGACGTCGATTCGAGCCGACTTCGAGAGCGAGCCGTGGTGGACGCCGATCGGCAACTCCAGCTGGGTGAATCGAGAGCCGAGGGCTTCGGCGGTCTGGCGGGTGTTGACGAAGACGAGCGTCGATTCGTGTTCCTCGACGAGGTCCCGAATTAGGCGCACGTGACTGGCAATGTCGGGATCGGTGGCGAGTTGGCCGGCGAGGGACTCGTCTTCGGCAGTCACCTCCGGCTGTCGAACCTGGACGTCGATCTGGCTCCCGACGTCGATTTCGCGGATCGTACACGGTCGTCCTCCGGTCAGGAACTGCCCGACTTCGGACGGGTCGCCGACGGTCGCCGAGAGGCCGATTCGCTGGACCGGGCCCGACAGCTCACGGAGGCGCTCGAGGCCCACCGCCAGCTGGGCACCGCGTTTCGAGGCGGCGAGTTCGTGGACCTCGTCGACGATCACGTGGGAGACGTCCTCGAGCCCTTCGCGAAGCCGCTCGCCAGTGAGCATCGCCTGGAGGGTCTCGGGGGTCGTGATCAGGACGTCCGGCGGGTTCTTTGCCTGCTTTCCTCGTTGGTACTGAGTGGTGTCGCCGTGTCGAACGTCGACTGCGAGGTCGAGGTACTCGCCCCACCACTCGAGGCGATCGCGCATGTCGCGGTTGAGCGCCCGCAGGGGGGTGACGTAGAGCGCGCCGAACCCCTCGGGGGACCCGGCCACGAGGTCGTCGAAGACCGGTAGCATCGCGGTTTCGGTCTTGCCGCTTCCCGTGGGAGCAATCACAAGGGTGTGCTCGCCCGCTGTCAGCGGCGGAATCGCCAGTCGCTGGGGGGCCGTCGGCGTGGAAAACCCGCGTTCGGAGAGGGCTTCCCGAACGCTCGGGCCGAGGTGTGTGAACGCCGCGAGGTCCCCGTCTGTCATCGGCGAAGAAAGGACCTGTGGGCGAATAAAGGGCCTGTTTCCGGCCTCACCTGTCGGATCCGAGTTTGGGCGCAACACCGGGACGGCCACCTCGTAACCCCCTTATATCTCAGGCCATCTACCCTGTCCCATGCATCCACCCGGGGCCGACACCGTGCTCTGTCGACACGGGGACCTCAACACCAAGAGCAACACCGTCAAGCGGTACATGGTGGATCTGCTCTGTGACAACCTCGAGGCCGTCCTCGAGGACCGGGAGGTTCCGGGAACCCTCGAGCGCGACTGGGACCGCCCCCGAGTACACACCGACCCCTCCTGCGTCCACGACGCCACCGTCGCCGCTGCCGACGTCTTCGGTATCGTCTCCGCCAGCCCTGCAATCACCGTCGACACCGACCTCGAGTCGATCCGTGGGGCGCTGGCCGCGACCGCTGAGGGAACCTACGCCTCGGGCACGTTCGCCGTCGATGCCTCCCGTGCGGACAAGCGACTCCCGTTCACGAGCGAGGACGTCGCCCGTGAGGGCGGGCAGGCGATTTGGGACGCCGTCGAGGATCGGTTCGAACCCGAGGTCGACCTCGACGACCCCGACCACACCTTCGGCGTCGAAGTCCGCGAGGAAGCGGCCTACATCTTCCGCAGTCGACGTTCCGGACCCGGTGGGCTTCCGCTCAGATCACAGGCCCCACAGGTCGCACTCGTCAGCGGGGGAATCGACTCGCCCGTCGCCGTCTACGAGACCATGCGTCGGGGCTCACCCGTCATTCCCGTGTACGTCTCCCTCGGCGAGTATGGGGGCCCGGATCACGAGGCTCGAGCGTTCGAGACCGTTCGCTCGCTGTCGCGGTTCGCCCCCAATTGCGACCTGGATGTTTACCGCGTCCCTGGCGGGGAGACGGTTGCCCACCTCGCCGACACCATGGAGGAAGGGCGGATGCTCTCGCTGCGTCGCTTCTTCTATCGCGTCGCCGAACGGATCGCCGAAACGGAGGGTGCAAGCGCCATCGTGACCGGCGAGGCCATCGGTCAGAAGTCGAGTCAGACCGCCCAGAACCTCGGGGTCACCTC
>LKND01000103.1 GCA_001564275.1 Natrialbaceae archaeon Tc-Br11_E2g14
CGCTCGTCGGTGACGACGACCGCGGACTCCTGGCCGACGTCAATCGCTACGAAGAGTGAAGTGGTACACATCCGGTAGTGAAGCGGTGCACTACAGATAGTGAATCGATACACTACAGGTAGTGAAGCAATATACTACAGGTAGTGAAGCAATATACTACAGGCAGTGAAGCAATACACTACAGGTAGTGAAGCATATACTATGGGTTTTGAAGCATTTAACCGTGGATACACAGGCGGCGTCTCAACTCCGTTGTGCCGTTCGATCCGCTCCGTCTGACGCCTCGAGCCTCTACAGAGATGCAGCGAGAGTGCCCCGGTGCTTGACCCCGAGGTACTTCACAGCGGTGTCCCGGTGGGATCTGGGTCCTCGGCGTCGTTCCCCTCGGCAGCCTCCCGACCGGCCGCCTGGGCGTTCGCCAGGAGCGTCGCCGCGGGGCCGCGGTAGTCGTAGCCGGGGATGATCCCCTGGGCGAACGTGCCCTCGACGTACTCGATCAGGGTTTTGGCGTCCTCGACGCCCTCTCTCGCGTCCCAGGCGACGTACTCGAGGGTGACCGTCACCGTGCCGGCCTCGAGATCGCGCTCGAGAGTTGGCCCCTCGTAACTGCCGGTGTGCGCCACCGAGTAGGTATCCGCGAGGCGGCGCTCGAGGGTCTCGAACCAGTCGTCCTCGACGACGCCAGCGACGTGGTCCACGGTCGCGGCGTCGAGCGTCGGGAGGGTGATCGTGATGGAAAACGCCCCGTCGCGTGGGCCCGTTCCGGGATCGGCGGTGATGTCGGTCTCGAAGACGGTGGTCTCGAGGGCGTAGGTGGCCGGGTCGTCGACGTCCGCTCCGCCGTCGCTCGAGGGACGGGGAGAGAACGCCTCGTGGGCCGCGAGTGCGTCGGCGACGGGCGGTGGCAACTCGGTATTGGTGTCGGTCATGCCAGAGTGGAGGGGCGTGGTGAAAATGGGTGTTACGCTCGCGGCCTGAGGGCCCCATCGACGGAACGGTATTACTAATGGGCCACCCGCGGACCGTTTCGTCGCGAGTAAGCCGCCCTTATCGATTGCACGCAGATCATAACTACGGGTCACTCCGTGGTCGATGGCTGGCATGGCTCCCGACAGAGATGCCGTCGAAAAACGCCGCTTTGCTCGCCTTCTCGGTCTCGATGCGGACCACGGAATGGGGCTCCCGGTTGGCCCCCAGCCCGGCGACTCGACCGATTCCTCGATCGACCGTTCCCGGTGATCACTCGAGGTCGCGATCGCCGAGAAACGACTTGAGAGCGGTCGCGACCTCCTCGAAGTCCTTGATCGTGAGCCCGTCGGTCGTCGCGAAGACACCCTCACGGTCGGTCGTCACCCGAATCAGAAAGCCGTTGTCGAAGACCCGGATCGTGTAATTGTAGTCGCCGAGTTCGGACCCCTCGTAGGCGGTCTGGGTCGTCTTGAAGCCGCGCCACTCGTGGCCGATGAAGCTCGTGAGGTCCGCGTCGCGCGCTAAGTCCTCCCGGAGGTACAGCTGTTCGTAGTCGTCGCGCGTAAAGTAGGTCACCGAGCGGAGGCTGTCGCCGACGGCGGTGCGACAGGTGGTGACGATCTTCGAGGCGGTGTCGTCGGTGAGCAAACCCGTTGGCATACAGGGGGAAGGACGCCCTGTGGGTATAAATTACGCGACAGGCGTCGACGCCGTTCGAGGGCGACCGTCGAGCCGCTGCATCGGGGGACGCGTGACGGTGGCGGGCTGAGGTCGGACAGCGAGTGGCGAGCGCTGGTCGGGCCTCGAGCCTGCACACACCGCTACCGATAGGCGCGGTTGCGCTCGGTACTCGAGGGGGTGACTGGCCGTTGCACACCGTGGGACATCCAACCGTTCTTGACCCCGGACTGTGTGGGATGGCCATGGACGTGCTCATCATCGGCGGAACGGGCCTCATCAGCACCGCGATCACCCGACAACTCGACGCTGTCGGCCACGACGTGACGTGTCTCACCCGGGGGGAGACGGACGCCGACCTCCCCGAGGGCGTGGCCATGGAGCACGCAGATCGCAACGACCGGGATGCACTCGAGGGGGTCACCGACAGGGTTGCCCCCGATGTCGTCATCGATATGGTGTGTTTCGACGCCGGGCAGGCTCGAGCGGCCGTCGATGCGTTCGCCGGGAGCCAGGGCCCGGACCAGTACATCTTTTGCTCGACTGTCGACGTCTATCGTCGCCCCCTCGAGACGATGCCAGCGACCGAAACCGCGCTCCGGGAGTCGGACCACGAGGGCGAGCCGGTGAGTGCGTACGCGGCGAACAAGGCAGCCGCAGAGGACGTCGTTCGGGAGACGGCAGCCATCGAGACGACGATCATCAGGCCCTGGTCCACCTACGGGGACGCTGGGCCGATCCTCCACACGCTCGGGATGGATACCACGTACGTCGACCGGATCCGACGGGGCAAGCCCATCGTCGTCCACGGCGACGGCACGTCGATCTGGGGAGCCTGCCATCGAGACGACGTCGCCGGGGCGTTCCTGGGCGCGGTGGGGAACCCTGACGCCTACGGCGAGGCCTACCACGTCACGAGCGAGGAACCGATGACGTGGAACCAGTATCACGAGCGTGTGGCCCGCGCGCTCGAGGCGCCCGAACCAGCGCTGGTGCACATTCCGACGGGGGTACTCAGGGAGATCGCTCCCGATCGCACGGACTTGCTCGAGAACCACCTCCGGTACAGTACGGTATTCGACAACGGCAAAGCAAAGCGGGATCTCGGGTTCGAGTACACGGTCGATTTCGAAACGGGCGTCGCGCGTGCGGTCGCCGGTCTCGAGGCGGCAGGCGAGATCGATGCCTGGGATGCCCTGGATGACGACGCGATCGTCACAGCCTGGCGGGATTCACGACGTGGGCTGCTCGAAACGGTCGGGCGGGTTGCTGAGCGGTGAGCGGCCAGTGGGGGGTGCGTTCGAGATCTCTCGGCCCCCTGTTCAGGCCGACACCTCGAACCCGGCGTCCTCGATCGTCGCGACGAGGTCGCCTTCGTCGGCGTCCCCCTCGACGGTGACGGTGTCCGCTTCGTTGTCGGCCGAAACGTCCTCGACGCCCTCGAGGGCCGAGAGCGCGTCCTCGACGGTCGATTCACAGCCGCCACAGTTCATGCCGGTGACGGTGAGTTGTCGTTCCATACCGGCTGTAAGTCGGCCCACGGTTTGGGTTTTGCTGTCGCCGGTCGTTGTCGAGATCACCGACAGGTCGGCGATTGTGGTTCCCGGTGGAAGCCCGTCCGCGACCCAAAGGCAGATGTACCGTCGGGAGTTATGCACGGTCGACAGGATGTCTCGAAGCCCGTCTCTCCCAGACACACCGACACGTGAGATCGACCCCGATCTCCCCGACGACGAGCGACTCGAGGCGCTCCGCGAGCACTTCGAGGAGCTGTCGGCCGCCAACGAACAGCTGGCCGATCAGCTCGACGCTGCCCGTGAGCGCCGGAGTAAGCTGCGGGAGAAAGCCGACCGCATCGAGCGCGAAAACGAGGTTCTCAAGCGTTCCTCGCTGTACCTCGCGACCGTCGAGGATATGATCGAAACCGAGATCATCGTCAAACAGCACGGCAACAACCAGGAGGTGCTCACCGAGGTCTCCCCGAAGTTTGCCGAACGCCTCGAGGCTGGCGATCGGGTGGCGGTCAACGATTCCTTTGCCATCCAGCAGGTGCTCTCGGCGGAGACGGACGCCCGGGCCCAGACGATGGAGATCACGGCCAAACCCGACGTCACCTATGATGACATCGGGGGTATCGACGACCAGATCCGGGAGGTTCGAGAAGCCGTCGAGCAACCGCTTTCCCAACCGGAACTGTTCGACGAAGTCGGGATCGACCCCCCGGCCGGCGTCTTGCTCTACGGACCGCCCGGGACGGGGAAGACGATGCTCGCGAAGGCCGTCGCCAACCAGACCGACGCCACCTTCATCAAGATGGCCGGCTCGGAGCTGGTCCGGAAGTTCATCGGCGAGGGGTCACGCCTCGTGCGGGACCTCTTCGAAATGGCCCGCGAGCGCGAGCCAGCGGTCATCTTCATCGACGAGATCGACGCCATCGCGGCCCGGCGTACGGAGTCGAAAACCTCCGGCGACGCCGAGGTCCAGCGGACGATGATGCAACTGCTCAGCGAGATGGACGGGTTCGACGAACGCGGGGATATCCGCATCATCGCCGCGACCAACCGCTTCGACATGCTCGATCAGGCGATCCTCCGGCCGGGTCGGTTCGACCGCCTCATCGAGGTTCCAGAGCCCGATGCCGGGGGCCGCGAGCGAATCTTCGCGATTCACTCCCGTGGCATGAACGTCGCCGAGGGCGTCGAATTCGAGGACCTCGCTGCCGAGACCCAGGGGTTCTCCGGGGCCGAAATCGAGTCGGTCTGTACCGAAGCCGGGATGTTCGCCATCCGTGACGGCCGGACGACCGTCGAACAGGTCGACTTCCGGGCCGCCCTCGAGAAGATCGAGGCTGGCGACGCCGAAATCGTCACGTCGGCGAACTACTTCTTCGACTGAGGGGCTCGAGCGACGGTGTGTTTCTGGAGGGAAACCGCAAGCCCTTACGCTCGTCGTCGCCCAGATCGTGTATGGATGTCATTCGGATCGTCTGGGGATCGGCCACCGGGCCGACGGCGATGGCCGCTTACGACGCCGCGCTGGCCGACGCCGGGATCGAGAACTACAACCTCGTGACCGTTTCGTCGGTGATCCCAGCAGGTGCGACCGTCGAGACGGTCGGCACCGCCCCCGATCTCGGCCCCATCGGCGACCGACTGACGGTCGTACAGGCTCACGCCAGTCTCGAGGGGCAGGGAACGGCCGCTGCCAGCCTCTCGTGGGCCCGGGAAGGCAGCGACGGGCCGGGGTTGTTCTACGAATTTGGCGATGCCGTCGACCGTGAGACGGCCCAGCGCCGCGCCCTCGGGGGACTCGAGGCCGGGCAGTCCCTACGCGAGTGGGACTTCGAGGCGCCCTCGGTGCGCACCGAGTCGGTGACGGGGGAGCGTGGCGTGTGGGCCGGCGTGGTCGTGGCCGCGGTCTACGGCGAGAGCGAGTCGATGTTCTGAGGCAGCGTTGATCCCGGCCGAGACGCGAGGCGAGGGAGCGCCACCGTGCCTCGAGGGTCACATCGACGTCGGCGGTTCGACTCCGAGGACGCCCAGCGCGTTCGCGACGGTGTGTCTCGAGGCGGCGACCAGTGCCAGCCGCGCTGCCCGCAGGTCGGGGTCGACGTCGTCGGCGAGCACCGGACACTCCCTGTAGAACGCGTTGAACGCCTCGGCGAACTCACGGGTGTAGGTGGCGACCTGGTGTGGCTCGAGGTCGTCGGCGGCCGCCTCGATCACCGCGGGGAACCGGGCGATGGTCTCGAGCAGGTCGCGCTCGGCGTCGGTCTCGAGGTGGCTGGCGTCCACGTCGGTCTCGACCGTGCCATCGGCTCCAATGCCGGCCTCCTCGAGAATGCCACAGCAGCGGGCGTGGACGTACTGGACGTACGGGGCGGATTGGGCTTCGAAGTCTAAGGCTTGCTCCCACTCGAAGGTAATCGCCTTCGTCGGCTGTTTCGAGACGATGTCGTAGCGGACGGCGCCGATGCCGACCTGGCGGGCGATGCGCTCGACGTCGTCCGCGTCGAGGTCGTCGTCACGGATGCGGTCGTCGAGACGTGATTCGACCTCATCGCGGGCACGGGCGATGGCCTCGTCGAGCAGGTCGTCGAGCATGATCCCGGTGCCACGACGGGTCGACATCCCTTCGCCGCCGGGTAGGTTGACCCACGAGTAGTGGATCGAGTCGAGCGCGTCGGTGTCGTTACCGAGCAGGTCGAGGGCCGCCTCGAGCTGGCGTGCCTGCAGTTTGTGGTCTTCCCCGAGGACCGTCACGGCGCGGTCGTAGTTGTCGAACTTCCACTCGTGGTGGGCGAGGTCACGCGTGGTGTAGAGGGACGTCCCGTCAGACCGGAGGAAGACCAGGTTCTTGTCGATCCCCCAGTCGTCGAGTTCGAGCTGCCAGGCCCCCTCCTCGAGGACGGCGTGGTCGGTCTCCCGCAGTCGCTCGGCGACGTCCTGGGTGCTCCCGTCACGCATGAACCGCGTCTCCCGGACGAATGCGTCGAACTCGGCGGGCAGGCGCTCGAGACACTCGCGCATACCGCCGAGCACCTGATCGACGACTTCGCTCACGCGCTCGTACGTGTCCTCGTTGCCGGCCTCGAGGCCCTGCATGATCGACTCGATCTCGGCTTCGGCCGCGGCGACAGTCTCCTCGTCGCCCGCTTCGAGGACGGCGTTGCCCTTCCGGTAGTAGCGCACGAGATCGTACTCGATGCGGTCCCTGGCCGGTTCGTCCTCGAGATCCCCCTCGTCGAAGCTCTCGTAGGCCCAGGTGAACACGGCCAGTTGCCGGCCCGCGTCGTTGACGTAGTAGTGGCGGTCGACGTCGTACCCCGCGAGCTCGAGGAGGGTGGCGACGGCGTCGCCGGTGATGGGATTGCGGGCGCGCCCGACGTGGACCGGTCCGGTGGGATTGGCACTCGTGTGCTCGACGACGACGGTCGTGTCGCGGTCCGGGAGCGAGCCGTACTCCTCGGCGCTGCTGGCCGCGAGGGTGTCCGCGAAGTACGTCTCACTGGGTAGGAAATTGAGGTACGGCCCCTGGGTCTCGATACGGCCGATGTACTCGAGGTTGTCGGCGTCGAGTTCGGCGGCAAGCTGGCCGGCGACCTGTGGCGGGGCCGCGCCGACCTCGCCGGCCAGCCGGAAGGCGACGCTCGAGGCGAGCACCGCTGGGACGTCTTCCGGCGGCTCTTCGATGCCGAGGTCGTCGGTGGGGAGGTCGAGCGCGGCGAGGGCCCCCTCGAGGGCCTCTGCGACCTCCGTCCGAAGGGAAATGAACATACGCCCCGTTTTCGGGGCTCGAGTATAGGGGTGTCGGGTTCGTTTCGAGCGGCACCGCCCCCGATTTCCCGACGGAGATCGCGTTCAATCCGCCAGTTTTGGGTTCAGTACGACGACGGCGATCAGTCCGCCAGCGCGGCCTCGAGGCGCTCGATATATTCCTCGTTGCCAATGTAGACTGGCGTCCGCTGGTGGAGTTCCGTGGGCTCGACTTCGAGCAGCGACCGGTGGCCGTTACTCGAGGCCCCGCCAGCCTGCTCGAGGATGTAGCCGATGGGGTTCCCCTCGAACTGGAGGCGGAGTTTGCCCTCGGGGTGGGGCTCGAGTGTGGGGTACGCGAAGAGGCCGCCGTAGGTCATGACCTGGTTGACGTCGCCGATCATCGCGCCGCCGTAGCGCAGCTTGAGCTCGGTTTCGATCTCCCGGACGTAGTCCACGATCGCCGCCGGCCAGTGCTGGGCGCGGCCACCGACGCCGTAGACCACGGGTTCGTCGGGGAGGGTGACGTCGTCCTCGATGAGCGAGCGCTCGCCGCCGCCCAGTTCGTACTCGCTGACGCCCTCGTCGGTGGCGATCATCATCGTCACGATCGGGCCGTAGAGGACGTAAGCCGCGGCGACGAGTCGGGTGCCCCGTGCGGGCAGCGGTTCGTCGTAGACGCCGACGATCGTCCCCATCGTGTTGTTCGATTGCAGGTTCGAGGAGCCATCGAGTGGATCGGTGGCGACCGATAGCCCGGCCGAGTCGCCACACTCGAGGATTCGATCGGACTCCTCGCTGGCGTACTCGGCGACGCCGTCGACGTTCGACAGCCGTTCGCGGAGCAACCGGTCGGCCCAGACGTCGGCCTCGAGTTGGGTTTCACCACTTGGGTTTTCGGCATCGACGGTGCCGCGACGGCCGATTAATCCCTGGCGAACCTCCGTCGCCGTGTAGGCGACGGTGTTCATGACCGCCTCGATGATCTCGGGCTCGGACGGCAACGTCGTCGACATCTCACTCACCCAACGCGGCGTCGGCCGTCTGGCCCCCGTAGATGATGCCCTCGAGGGCATCGAGGATACGCTCGGGGTCCTCACGTTGCCAGACGTTTCGGCCGACAGCAAGACCGTTGCCGCCGGCGCGGATGACCGCCTCGACGGTCGAGCAGAACTCGAGGTCGTCGGTCTTCGAGCCGCCACTCATGACGACCTTCATCTCGCCCGCGCTCTTGACAGCGTGTGCCATCGCCTCGGCGCTGCCGGGGTACTTGACCTTCGCAACGTCGGCACCCAGCTCGAGGGCCATCCGGGAGGCATAGGAAATCGTGCTGGGCTTGGTGTCGTTTTTCAGCCCCTGACCGCGCGGGTATGACCACATGACGACGGGTAGGTCGTGCTCGCGGGCGGCCTCGTGGACCTCGCGGAACTCCTCGGCCATCTCGACCTCGTTGTTCGAGCCGCCGTAGAGCGTGAAGCCGACGGCGTCGGCGCCGATCTCGGCGGCGTACTCGACCGAGCAGTTGAGTGCCGAATCGGGCTCCCCCATCCACATGTTGGAGGTGCCGTTCAGCTTCACGAGGAGGTTGACGTCGTCCTCGTAACTCGGGTAGTAGCCTTCGGCGATGCCTTTCTGGACGGCGATGCAGGTGACGGCGTCGTGGGTGGCCGTCTCGAACACCGTCGCTGGGTCGAGCTTCTCCGGCACCGCCTCGAAGTCCACTGGCCCGTGTTCGAGGCCGTGGTCCATCGCGAGAATACAGACGTTTCCGTCACGAACGATCGATGAGTCGTCGATGGGACGCATTCGTCAGATAGTCCATCAGCGACGCATATATCCTTGGCGGTCCTAACAGCTGAAAAATACTTTCTCGAGTAGTAAATAGCACGCTTTCAGGAGCGTGAACGGACGATGTACGGGCTCTTCACAAATTTAGTAGTGCCGTACGTATATCTAATCCGGTAGGTTCGTTCCTGGCCGCTACGATGGTCCGTATCACTCCTCGGTTGCGATCGGCTCACGAACCGTTCTATCTCACTGGTTCCCACGTCGAACGCTGTACCTGAGACACAGTGGGCTTGCGCTGGCCTTCTGTCACTCGAGGCTCCCAACGGCACGATTACACGAAGAGCCCAGCACGCAGCATCACTCGAGGACTTCCCTGGCGTTGTGTCGCCAGGTCCGAACGTGAAGGACGCTCAACTGGAGGACGGCGGCGACCTCGCCGGCGTTGATCGTCGCCAACCGCTCGGCGGAGTTGATCCCGGCTTCGGCCAGTTTGGCGGCGTTTGCCGGACTCACGCCCGTGACGCTCGTCACCGGCGTTGGGCGTGGACAGGGCCGTTCTACGTCCTCCTCGCTCTCCTGGTCGGCCGCCCGCGCCGCGACGGATTCGAAGGCCTGCCAGCCCTCGTCGGCGCTCGCCGCAACCCACTCGCGCTCGGCCTCGCCCAGGCCACGGACCTCACTCGAGCGGCGGTCGAGGTCTCCGTCACCGTCGGTCTCGAACGACCACGGCAACGAGAACCGCCGGCGGAGGTCGTCGGCGACGTCCTCGGGGACGTCAGCATCGAGGAGCATCCGATACGAGCAGTCTTTCCCGGAGACGACCGCCGGCTCGATGCCCGCCACCTCGAGCGCCTCGCGGTGGGTCTCCTCAAGCTCCAGGGGCCTATCGTCGGACGGTTTGACCACGTTTTCCTTACTCACGAGCGTCACCGAATTATCGGATTCTCACGTGGACGGAACTTCAACGTTTTCCTCGAAATCGCAATCCGGTTTGACGTCTGACGTGTTCGCTCGGTCAGGATTGTGGGGTCGCCGCAGCCACACACCACGGCGCCGAGGATTGGGAGTGAAACGTGATCGCCCGGATCGGCACACTTACCAGCATTTCGCAAGAATTGCGGAGCATGGTACGCCAAGAGATCGACCGCGTCGGCGTCGTCGGTGCGGGCACGATGGGGAGCGGGATCGCACAGGTCGCGGCCACCAGCGGTTACGAGGTGGTCATGCGCGACATCGAACCCCAGTTCGTCGAGCACGGGTTCGATTCGATCGAGCACAGCCTCGAGCGACTCGCCAGCAAGGACGCGTTGCCCGCGGATCCGGAGACCATCCGCGACCGCATCGCGGGCACCACCGACCTCGCGGACCTCGGCGACTGTGATCTCGTGGTCGAGGCCGCCCTCGAGGACATGGCCGTCAAGCAGGACGTCTTCCAGGGCCTCGAGGACCACTGTGCGTCGGACGTGATGCTCGCGACCAACACCAGCACCCTCTCGATCACCTCGATCGCGGCCGCGCTCGAGCATCCCGAGCGCGTGGTCGGCCTCCACTTCATGAATCCCGTCCCGATCATGGAGGGTGTCGAGGTCGTGGTCGGCGAGAAGACGACCGACGCGGTCACGAAACTGGCCCACGATATCGCCGACGATCTCGGGAAGACGACCTGGGAGTCCGACGACAAACCCGGCTTCGTCACCAACCGCATCCTGATGCCCTGGATCAACGAGGGGATCCGGGCCTACGACGAGGGGGTCGCGAGCAAGGAAGACATCGACGCTGGAATGGAACTGGGGACCAACGTTCCGATGGGGCCGCTGAAACTCGCCGACCACATCGGCCTCGACGTCTGTCTCCACGCCTCCGAGACGATGCACGAGGAGCTGGGCGATCGGTACAAACCGGCTTACCTTCTCAAACGCAAGGTCGAGGCGGGGGATCTCGGGAAGAAGACCGGGGTCGGTTTTTACGAATACGACTAGCGGTCGACCGACCCACTCGTGTGCAGGGGCTTCCTCGACGTGGGGTGACCTCGCGGTCGCGCTCGTGCCCGTTCGCTCGAC
>LKND01000032.1 GCA_001564275.1 Natrialbaceae archaeon Tc-Br11_E2g14
AGTCCTACCAATTGAAAAACGTTGTTAGCGATGAGTACCAAGGGCGGTACTCGATCAAGCTCAACAAGACGACTTCGATAGACAAGATCGACGAGGATATCGAAGTCGGAGACGATGCCGTGACCATTGAAGGAGCCATCGTCGACTTACAGTCGGGTAGCGGTCTGATCAAGCGGTGTCCAGAAGAGGGCTGCACGCGTGTTCTCCAGAACGGCCGCTGTTCTGAGCATGGAGACGTCGATGGAGTATTCGACTTACGGATCAAAGGCGTCCTTGACGACGGCAAGGAGACTCGTGAAGTGATCTACAACAAAGAAGCAACCGAAGAACTCGTCGGGATCTCACTTAATGAGGCCCAACAGATGGCAAAAGACGCTCTCGACACGGCTGTCGTGGCCGACGAGATCCGCGAGCAGATTGTGGGTCGGTATTACCGGATCACAGGGCCGAAATTGGGCCGGTACTATCTCGCAAATGAGTGTGAACAGATAACCGAACTAACGGGTGCGAACGAGGTACTCGCAGAAGCGAGGGCGCTATAATGAGCCAAGCTGAATATCAAAGTCGTGAGGTGGCAGGCCGCGTACTGGCCGCAGAGTTCAACGACGTGACTTACACGTTCAAGGAAAGCGACGACGACCGAGCACCAACATACGGGCTGTTGCCAACGGGCGAAAAGGCCAACCGCATCTTCTTCGTCGGCACGCTCACGGAGACCGACGATGTTGGCGAGGACAGCGAGTACTGGCAGGGTCGAATTGCTGGACCAACTGGCACGTTCGTCGTCTACGCAGGGCAGTACCAACCAGGGCCGGCCGCGAAACTTCGCGATCTCGATACGCCTGCATACGTGGCTGTCGTCGGGAAGCCACGAACCTACGAGACAGATGATGGCTCGATTCTGACGTCTGTGAGACCTGAATCGATCACCGTCGTCGACAACACGACGAGAAACCAGTGGGTTGCGGATGCTGCAGAAAAGACCCTCGACCGGATCAAGTCGTTCGACAACGAATCAAACGAGTATGTCCGAATGGCCAAAGAGCAGTACGGCGGCGATTTGTCCTCGTATAGAGACGCAGTCGTGACCGCTCTGGAAAGCCTCGACATCGAAGACAGTGCTGGCAGCGATCCATCTTCGGAGCCCACGGTCGACGCTGAAGCCGCTGAAGCCAACGCAGATTTGGAATCCACCGAAACTGAAAGCGGTGGGACTGCCAATCAGACCGAGACGCCGGCGACGTCTCCCTAACGCCTCGAGGAGAACCACGGACGGCTTTCGCTTTCGCTGTCCCGTGGCTCTCTTCGCCCCGCTGCTCTCCCTTCTCGCCGCACTGTAGCTCTCTGTCGTCTACGATGATCCCCGCAGAAATCGTGACAGACGCATCCGAGGTACGACATCAAACTCGATTTGTGAGTCGTATAAAGCCCAAGCCAGATTGGGGCACGAACCACATGTCGACGAACTCACGTCCAGTGAGTTTGGTTGCCTTCCAGTCAAGGATTGTTCTTGACGACCCTGCTAGCCGCTCGAAGACTGAATTACTTTCTGAATGAGAGAGTGGATTTCGTGTGTTATTCGCCAGAGGGCTTTAGGTTGCCTTCAGACTGTTCGCAGTTGATGACCCACTCGGCCATGTTGAGTTGCTCCCGAGCAGTTTCGATGTGTAGCCGGCACCGATCAGCAGATTGTATGTTCGTCATCGCGAAAACCAGATTGTGGTGAGCTTCATCGATCGGGACTGGAGTGTCCCACCCGAAGACGTCAAACCACTCTTCGTGCAGTTGGTGCGCCCGGTCTTCCAGCTCGTTAATGGCGGATTTCCGGTCAGCAATCTCGGCCTCGTTGTATGCAGCGGTGATTCGCAATTGTGCCTTCATCAAGAACTCAGAAGTGGGCGTCGGCAGGCACGATCCAGAGACCATCTGTGTTGTTTAGATTGTAATTGAGGTCGCGCTCTGTAGTGATACCTTGACCGTGCGAGTTGTAGAGATACACTGACGACCCTTTCCACCGACTGGTGGTGTTAAGTAGGTATCTCGAATTGGAGACGTCGTTCATAATTTCTTCATCGGTTAGCTCATCGAGTTGCCGGCGAACACGCTCCATATTGCTTTCGAACGCGCTAACAGTCGACTCCCATGCTTTTTCAAGCATCTGCTGACCTTCCTCACTGTCGACTTTGAGTGCTGCAGGCATGTCGCCGTACCTTGCTGGGCCAGACACTCGCGAATCAGAGTCGTCGAAAGTCGTGTAGTAATCGAAGACAGGGGTATTATCGACACCAACCCCGACTAGTTTGTCGAATGCGAGTTTTGCGGTTTCGAGAGCCAGCTCCTCGGGCGATTCTTCGAACTCATCGGTTGACCGAACGAGTGCGTAAATAAGGGTGTGCATGATTTGATGGATATAGATTGGCGTAAATTGCCTCGGGGTCAAGCCTCGGGACATTCTTCTTGGGACGTACAAAACCTATGAAGCAAGTTGAGAAGATCCTCTGCATCGGATCTGCTCGGGATTTTGAATTGCATCGTGAAGCTTACCCACATTGAAGCGTTTTCGCTAGGTGTGGCAGGGTAGATTCGGATAGAACCGACTTCGTGATTGATGAAAGATTCGTGGATAGGTGCTCGATGATGGATCGGTGCATCAGTTTCGAGTTGTCCTGGGCCAGGATAGGCTGTCGCAATAGCTGATAATATCGGTTCGACAGTATCGGTTGGTAAAGTAATCACGAGGTCTTCGTCGTATTTTATTGTAGTTGAACCTTTAGATTCGGTGATTGTCCATGCGCCGTTTGATTGAGGTTTGGTTCGGGTCACTTTTTTGCGAGTTATGGTTTCGGGTTCTCCGTCGATTTTGAAAACAGTGAATGATGATGCGTCTTCAGATGCAATATCGTATGAGGGGTCTCTTGGGGGTGATTGGTGATCGCCCGAGATTACGGCTTGTACAGCATCTGTTGGTGACTCACAAGTGTATGTTCCGAATAGTTTTGTTCCGGTTTCGACGTTTTCTGTGGTAACGATGTATCTGGATGTTTCGGTAGTTGTGGTTGGTTTAGTTGTATCTGCATCTGCTTTCAAGTTTCGTTTTTGTGTATTCGGGTTTTGAGTGGTCATGTTCGAGTGTTGTTGGAGTTTGAATTTCGGTTGACGGTCTATTTTATCAGTTCTATTCATCTTATACCATACTTCACCACCAATCGGTGGATATAAAACCACGAATAGAACCGCATATGTATTGTACCGGGTTTTTTGGATTGCTCAGGGATTGAACAGTGCGATTCCGTCTCTGTTTGCTTCGTTCACGTATTCGTCGAGCGTGCCCTCGTCGTAGAGCCGCTGGTCGTCATCGTACTGGGCTTGCACAATCTTTTGTGCCTGTTTCCAGTCTTCTGCGTCGACTAACCAGACACGATCGGTGCCCGTTGAGACGACGTGCAGGTTTTGGGTCATTGTCAGTGGGCCTCCTGATCGAGAGGGCCGTCACCGGGGAACTCGACAGACGAATCCTCGACAGCGATCTTCTTCGAGAAGTTGTCCAGGGCGATCTCGTCGGCACACATCATAGTCAGTCGCTCGACGCACTGATGGTAGATTGATGCAACTTCTTCGATATCGCTTGCTTGCTCGATTCGCTCTTCGAAAGTCTCGAAAAAGCGGTTCTGGGCATGCCCAAGAGCTGCTCCACCCATTAGTGCGCCTCCTGACCCGACGGAGCTTCGGACGGGAACTCCACGTTGGAGTCGTCGGTCGCAAGCTCCTGAGAAACGCGGTCGAGTTCTTCTGTATCGATAGCAATGTGAGCAAGAGCATCGATACACGAGTTGAGAATGTGTTCTCGGCGGTCGACGTCCATCTGGTCGACAGCGTCCAAACGTTCATCGAGAACGTCGAACAGGCGGTTGCGAGCGTTCTGTCGGCTGAGGCTCCCCATCAGTGGACCTCCATTGCCTGTGCTGAGATGTCCATAGCGTCGACAGGGATATCCCCCTGAGCCAGATCTTCACTGACGATATGCTCACCGAACTCTTCAGCCGCCTCTTTATACTGAGATTCACGATCGAACGTCTCAGTGTACTCAACTGTCACGGTGACTTCGTAGAGTTTCAGTGGTTCTTCGCCATCAGTGCCGGTGTCGGCATCGGTATTCGCGTTCATACGCCACACATAAAAAACGAGAAATGGCTGTTCGAAGCCAGCACAGGCTCAGAGATGTCGACGTATATCCTGGCCAACAGCAACCGAGAAAAGAAACCCTAAAAATCGTATCTTATTCAACGCTAATGGTCTTTGATCAATTTCCAACGGTCTCTTTGACTGCGTCGTTGGCTTCGTTGTTCATATCTTCGACGGCTTGGTTGGTTTCAGTCTCGATTTCGGTTTTCACTTCTGTCGCTTCATTCTTCATCTCCTCAATCTCCCGTTCGACTTCTGCACGGCCCTTTTGGAACGATCCAGTGGACTGACCCATTGCTCGAGCCAGCTTGGGGATTCGGGTTGCTCCAAACAAGAGCGTGAGCACGGCGACAATAATGATGAGTTCTGGGCCTACAGGTATGAATAATGGGGTTGCATTCATTGCTGATCTACCAATTGGTACTATGGAGGATATAATAACTGTGACGGTGTGGTGACTGCTAACCCAGCGAAACGGTGAATTGGGACGTTTGAGGTCGCCCAAACGGTTATATAGCTAATCTGAGTAGATTAGAGTAGCAGCGCAGAACGATGTAGTGACGTGTCTGCTACCAACGCTGTGCCCTAGGAAAGGCTCCCCACCTGAAAAAAGAACAAAACTCATGAAGGACTGAGGGTGGCAATCGGGTTCAACTCCTGAACAGCGTCTACTCGACTTTGGATTCGGCCCGATCTTCGACCATTTCTTTGTGATCTTCGTATCCAAGCCGCTCGGCGACTGCGTCGAGAGCTTCGTAGCCGCGCTTGAGAACGTCGAGGTCGTGTTCATCACAGTCGTCTGGAATGGCCTGTGTGACATCGAAGGCGTCTCTGAATAGTGTTTCTGAGTCGGGCAGGTCTTCATCGTCGACGAACTGGAGAGCCGCTTCAGTGAGCGTCTGGTAGGTATTTCCAGAGGTCACTCCTGGATCGAATGGCTCGCAGGAACTACCACAGGCCCATTGTGAAAGCGTTTTTTCTCGACGACCAAGTCGTTGGTCGAGCTCCCGTTCGGTCGTTGAGCCGTGGCCCCACAGAACATAATCGGTGTAAGAGTCCTTTTTCATATTGCCATTGCGGGCTGAATCGATGACACGGGCTTCCAACGACTGGATGTACTGCCACATATACGGGTAGTTTTCGTGCAGCATTTCGAGTTCGAACCACCGTGTCGCAAACGCACCGCACAGACAATCTCCCGAGTGAGTAAGTGCGTCGACGACGCCCGAACGTGGAATACCGTGATCGTCGATGTATTCACGGACGTCTTTTTTGGTCCAACTCGCTATTGGAGATGCATAGAGATCCCCGCTGTCTTTGAGTTCAATGCCATCGGCTGAAACAGAGTCCCAGCGGGCCTTACTTTCCATGCGGGACGCACCAGAGATGAGCAGCGAATTACCGTCAAACTGCTGCAAGAGCTTCTGAAGTGGTTTGTCTTTATTGTTGATGAATTCCCATTTGTGAGCCTCACGAGTCGAGCCCGGAAATCCATACGTTTCGACCCGTGTTGTGTATTCGTCTTCGTGACGCCTGGTATCAGCAATATAGACAGGAAGCCCCAGATCATCAGCGCGTTCTTTGACGTACTCGGTGGTCTCACGGAGACCTACGGACGTATCGACGTGAATGATTCCGTCAATCGGGAACCCGGCATTGTGGTATGTGTAGTGGGTCGCGACGAGCGAATCGTAGCCGCCGGACATCAGTGCGAAACAGTGATCCCAGTCGTGGGCTTGGGCATCTTCGAGGATTTCTTCAGGTGAGTTCGTCTCGCCAGTGTCCTCGGTAAGATCGCCCCAAGAGCGGGGAATATCGTCGGAATCAGACTGTCCCGGTCCAATCGAGGGCGCGGATGGGGACTGACCGGGAGAACTGATCCCGGGTGTGCTGACAGGCGTTGCACTGTGTTCTTGTGAGGAAGTGGCTGACAGGCAGGACTCAGACCGGCCACAGGGGCACTTGAAGTCGTCGTACATGGTCGCCCATCAGCACCGAAAAATAGCGGGTTGAGAAGTGTGTGGCTGCTTATCGCTCGCCGATGGTATCCGTATCGATCTGGTAGTTGAGCCAGTCAGCGTAGCCATTAAGCAGCTCGGAGCCGACGTCGGTTAGGCTGTAGTAGTTCGTCCGTTTATCGAGGTCACCCTTTTCGAGCAGTCCCATTTCGACCAGTTCGTCGAGGTTCGGGTAGATGCGCCCGTGGTTAATTTCAATCGGCACTTCGTCACCCTCCTCGCCGATGTGGTGATTGTATTCCTCCTGCAGTGTGTTTTTGATACCGAGTCCGTGTGGTTTGTCGGCACTGGAAACGGTGGCGAGGACGTGCATTTGGAAAGAAGTTAAATCGAACATTGTATTTCCAATTGGAATATCGTTTGGATTGGTATTTAAGGTGTCGATTCGCCCTACGAGAACGAGTCGAGCGTAGCAGATCCAGACGTATTCCCGGCGGAAGCCATATCACTGAAGTCGACTTCGCTTTGTTCTCGTGGGTCTGCATTAGCTAAGAGTTGTTCGAGTTCATCGAATCCGAGTTGCTCATAGAACATCTCTTCGAGTTTTGACTCATTCACCAAATCGGTGAGCATGTAATTGAGCATGACCAACGTAGACATGCTGAACCCCGCATTGACAACGGACTTTTCATCGCCATACGGCATCGGCAGCACACGCATGTCGACTTCTCCACTACGATCTGCTAACGGGAATTCTGGTTCCCGTTGTTTGAACGTCCAGTCTGTCGTTTTCGCGTTCATAACCATCTGCTCGGCCGTGCTCATATCGACCGAATCGAGTAGTTGAGGATTGTGCCGAAGGGCTTTGATGAGATGCAGGCTTGTCCCCATGCCAAAGCCGTGTAGATACGTATTGTCCCCGACGTGATCGCGGACGGCTTTGATGATCTTGACCTGCTCAAGCGGTTCGATACCCAACATCCCACCGATAGCGAGATAGGAGTATCGCTCATAGAATTCGGCGTGTTTCTCGAGATGGTCGACATGGTCGCGCTGGATGACAGGGATAATCTCTGAACGGAATTCTGATTCGTTGCTTGCGAGCTCTTCGAACTCAAGGAGTGATTCACGGGTCGCTTCTGGGTCGTCGACGTAGTCCTTGGGGATTACTTTGGCTGGCCGGCGTTTGATCGCTTCTGCAAGAACTTCCTTGTTGGTCACACTCTCGTCTTGAACGTTAGAGTCGAGAATCATCTCTATGCAGCTCCGATCGAGAGCGTCCCAACCCTTCCCGGCTTTACTCAATTTCCATGGATACCAGTAGTGAGCGTTGTACGAGGCTGCGTAGATCTTGCAGCGAGAGGCGGCCTGCCGGATGATACTCATTTGACCCTCGAACTGTTTCATCATTGGCGGTCACCTCCGACGTCGTCGACGATGCGATCACGAACGGCCGTCGAGAGGTGGGGACTGAGCGCCCAGATGTCTGTTGACGGATCGTGGTGCGTCGAGTCTGCACCGGGGGTCGTGAGAATACCGACGTGGCAGAGGAGAGATTTGAGTTGATAGGTCGACAGGCTGTGATAGGAGTCGGTCTCAGAAAGCCAGGATGGACGCTCAGACGATTGGAGTGTTTTGACAGGGGATTCGTCAGGGATTCGATCAAGACTCAACAGCGTCTCCGAGAGCGTCTCTGGGTGAGCGTCTGCCAGTGCGACGGCCAACTGTGGGAGGGCGAGTGGGCCACGACCAGCGAGAACAGCAATAATTGGTTCGACTGGGTGGTACGTAGCAAAGACGGCCTGTGCGACATCTGCGAATACTGGATTGGCGTTGATGAATCGCGATCGGGCGTTCTCACTGAGGCTGATGAGAGCGTCTTCAGGAGTGCTATAGTGAGTGGCTGCTTCGTCGACGATAATCTGACCCCGTTCGGTAAGCGCGTTGTGGCTCGTGACAAGTCCGAGGTCTTGGGCCCCGAAGGCGGCCTCGCCGGCCATCTTGACGAGGTGCTGTGGGACGAGGATCTCAGTCGGTGCATCTGCGGCGGCTGCAAGCGGGACGCCCAGGTAGTTTTTGGGATGGGTGAGTCGGAAGTGGTACGGTCGAATTTCGCCGGTAGCAGCGGCCATGCGGTCGACGACCGGACCCCCGGCAGAACACTGATCGGTCGACGATTGCTGACCAGGTATGCAGCTGGCTTGGTCTGAAACGCTCATAGTCCACCTATCGGAGACTGCAAATAGCGTGAGTTGATCGTCCAACACAGGCCGTCAAAGGCCGCCCAGGTGGCTACGTGATTAATTCCGCTCCGGCTAGTTCTTCAAGTCTACTTTTCCCGACTTGTCCCAGCACATGAAACATAAGATTATAATTATCAGTCGTGTTTACCACTCATAAGTGTAGGATAAAAATATTATTGGGTTAAAAAGAAAACGTTTATTGGGTGTTGTTTGAATTAGGTGCCATGTCACTTAAAACAGGGGCGATGGTTTTGCTCGTTTTTGGTGCTTTGTTGTTCAGCATCGGATTCAGCATCGAACAAGACTACCAAGAATGGGAAGACGACCGATCTGCGATGAAAAGCCAGTGCATACAAGGGACGTTTGATTGGAGTCGGTGTGATTATATTGACAATTTAGAGAATCCAAACGATAGCGGTAGCTTATACATTAATGGCGGAGGTGTAATGCTGATCGTAGGAATGGTAATACTATTGTACGACGAATGGGATTTGACGTGAGAGTACCACCAACCACACGTTGAGAGTGAGAATATCGGTGGGACAGTGGTCGGTCGACGGTCGACAATTCTTGACCGGGTATACAGCTGGCTTGTTCTAAACGGTTATTTCCGTTCCGACTCAAAGGCGACGTCTTGGCCGGGCTCAATCGGGATTCGGTCGATTTCTTGGCCGTCTTCGTCGTAAATGACGATGTAGTAGTCGACGGCATCATCATCTGGTGCAGGTTCAGTGTCGATCTCGTCGCCTGTCTCGTCGATAGCCTCTGCAGAGTCAAGATCGTCGACGTCTGTGCCGCCGATGAACTCGTAGACCTCCTCGGTATCGAACAGAATGACTGCCTCGTCGGTGTGAGCGTTCACGAATATGTTTCGAACCACATCGGTCTGGTCAGGGGTGACGACTTTTGAGTGCCACCAGAGTTGGCCGTCGACCGAAACGGGAACAGGCTCGACGACGAGCGCATCACCGTCTGGACCCCACGAGGTCTGAGTATCTGTCCCTCGGGCAATACCCATTGCTCGGTCGGGGCCACGGAGAGATTCAGCACCAGTCGCGTAGTAGGACAACTCACCAGTGGTCGCATCGACGAACCAGACTTCATCAAGTCCAGCTGTCGACGTTCCGTGAGGTTCCATTGCCATGACGTAGGTCATTTGCTCACCAGCGAGGTCGATCACGAACGGTTGGTCATTTCCAGCACCGGATGGAAGTGTCGCAGGTTCGATGACGCCCTCGAAACTACCGACAACAGAGAGCTGATTGATGATTCCGTTACGGTAGCCAAGGCTGCTCATCTGCCGTTCTGCGACATCGAGGGGGTAGAGTCGCTGCCCAGCAAGGATCTCCGACTGTTGTGCTTCTTCAGGGGATAGGTGGTCAATAGTCCCGTCCTCATGGACGAGTGCAACGCCGTTCCAGACAGGGACTGTGTGAGGTATAGGGCTTAGTCTCCATTCGTGGCCCGTTTTCGTGTACGCCATGTAGGCAGAATCGTCGTGGACGAACTCAATTGGATCGTCGACGTAGGCACTCCAGTAATCAGAGGTTTTCAGATTCCAGTCGGCACTACGATGCAGGAGCATGTTCTCACCGTAGCGGAAATGATTATCGTCGAACGCCTGCATTTCTCGATTCTCCATCCGAGTCATATCCGAGAGCAAAACGCCACGTTGGTTGCCGGTCAACTGTACACGAAACGGATCGGGTTCGATGGCATACGACCACGCTAATCGCCCATCGGACATACGAGCGATGTCAGAGTCACCTAACCGGTGTTGACGATAAGAGACACTACCACGGGTTTGCGTGTCAGCAACGGCACGGGGAGTGATCCGAGCGTTTTCTTCGTTTACCTCGGGGAATTCTCCGAGGATGTCGGCATCCTCCATTGTATCTTGTGCTAATGATCGCTGTTCGACGAGAGATGCGGGAATGGCATACATTGCCGAGATAATAAAGAGGACCACAAACACAGTTCCGAGAATCGCGGCTTTCTGTTGAAGCCTGAATATTGGGTCGGCATGACCGACAGAGTTCTCGGTATCCGGTGGTGTGAACAGTAAGATTAGACCTGCAATGAGAAGGCCGAGCGTGAGAATTAGCACACCCGGTGAGTACACCGCGTTGTAGATAACACCGTGAAAGATCGGTCGTGCTATCCAAACAATGACGGCAAGGAGAAGCAAGCCGAGTATCCTGATGCCGAGGAAGCGAGGAAGGTTGTCGTGATTCAAAAGCCGCTGTACTCTGCTGTCGGTGGTTTGGTCGTCTTCTTGACTCATTGAAATTCTATCTCTTTTCAGAGAGTTAAACCGTTTGTATCTTGATTTCGATCTGGGAGTCTGTCAACTTTCCCAGAACGCATCTGCACACATTTAGAACCGAAAAATAACGAAGGTGGAAGATTTGAACAGACAGCGTTCAAATTCTTTTTCGATAACGAGTCTTTTGTCAAGGGGCATCAAAATAGTCGCTATATAATGAAGTAGACGGGAATCCCGATGAATATCATTCCTGCAGAGACAAGATATCGACCGTTGTATCCAAGATGGCCCGCCCCCATACGCTGATTTCCCCGGCTTCGTCTCCAGATCGAACAGAACCGCCGTCAGTAATTAGTTTATGTTTGGAACTCTCCGCAGTCGATACATTTGACCCGGTCTCGAATGTATCGCAGAGAGGTGCTGCTACAGTTTTCGCAGCTTGACCGCTTTGCTTCGAGATCTGGAATCCGTTTTCTTTTTGATATTCTTTCGGCTTCGTCAGGGATGGGTTCGTGTTCTGACATACGTCTGATTGCGTTCTTGTCTCACTTACCGTTTTCTGCTGTCTGTCGCTGCTGGGTCGGTTATCCATTAGAACCCACCTGCCCAAGCGAAAAAGATAGTGACGAAAATGCCAAGCAAGACCGTCAAAAATCCAGAGATAATTTCCCTCTTTCTGTCTTTTGTCATTACTGTTCTCCGTCTTTGTATCGTTCAGAAGTCATAATCAGTAATTGAACTCCAACCGCGCATTGCCTTTGTTGAGATTCGGCCAGTGGCCGCTTGCACGGATACCGTGTTTTATCTCAACCACTTCAATGTCACCAGCGTCTAACGCTTGTAGGAAGTGTTGGCGTGCGTTCTCACCGTAAGAGTTCTTGAATTGCGTCCACGAACAAAATGGGTCTTCGTATGGGTCTGCGTGTTCAAAGTAGGCTTCAGACAACTTATCACGGTCGTAGTCTGGTTCGCTCATTGTTGCTTTACTCCTCTCCCAGACCGTGCATCGTTTTCAGTTGTCATATATTTGTATCAACCATCTACAGCCGAATACCTGTTGGAATAGGACTGTTATTTCGGGCAGCACGGAGGACAACTGCTTCGAGATCATCATCGAGATTGGCTTCAACGTTAGCCACCCACCCCGCATCGAAAATATTCCGACAAGAGACTGTAACTGATTCTTCAAGCAGATCGCCAGATACCGTTAGTTCTGCATGGTGATCTTTCGCGTTGCTATCTTCAATAGCAGCCGAGCTTTCCCATTTCTTTTCGATTTCGACAGTCAGTGTGGCTGCTTTCTCATCAACATCGATTGACTCGAAAATGCTTTCTCGAAGCTCCAGTATCTCCTCGTCTGTGACCGAATCGAGATCTTCTATTTTGACATCATAGACGCGGCCCATCATAGGTACTCTGCCAACGCGAACTTTACCGTCTTTGTTCTCAATATTCGATTCGTAATAACCGACACCGCCACCAAGCCACTTCACTTTCGCAACGTCGGAAAGGATATCGTCCGATCGGAGTTCGGATACTACGCCTCGTTTAGGCGGTTGGGGTTCACCGTTGAGCTCTTCTTGGAGCGTTACGACATCCCCGACACTGAAATACTCGAGTGGATCAATGTTACTGAGGCGCGATTCGCGGCGCAGGTCGTCGACCGACAGGTCGTTTCGGTCTAACAGCTCACCGAGAGTCATCTTGTCGCCTTCGTTGTCGAGTCTGTGTTGGATTCCGGCACCGGTTCGGAGTAGTTTGATCACTGTTCCAGCAATGTCGACCCAGTGCTGGGCTTCTTCGCTTGGAGGAGTGACTTCTGGGACTAGCCTTCTGCCTTTGGAGGTTCCAGAGCGGAATGTCTCACCTTTGATCTCAAATTCGATGCTTCTTATCTCTTCGTCCGTCATTTGGATGTCTGTCATTTTTTAGTTCTATGGAGCCAAATCATTTGTATATTGTCATCATGGCTATTGAATTTCTGCTTATCTATCCCCCGTAGACTTCTTTCCAGATGGCCTTGCTCACTGGAGTATCCAATACGACATCTTCGTCGAAGATATCCATCCGCATGATGACGACCGCGAAGATCGCATCGCTGTAGAACTCCTGGAGTGCCCAGTAGACGTAGTGTGTGAATCCCATTCCGCTGCGCGGGAGCGTGAGTTGATCTTCGACGTCTTCTGAGCCGCCAAATTCGGACGGGTCGAAACTATCGATAACGAAGGCGTACTCGGAGAGATGTCGTAGCACTTTGTGCATTGGCATTGCCCCTATGGTACAGCCGACGACTTCGCGAGCGCCGAAGTCAGCACAAAACGCCTTGATTTCGTCGGGGTCGTACATTTTGCGCTCTTGGACCTCTTCGTAGGCGATATCGGCGAGTTCTTCCAGCCGGTAGATCGGGCCTTTACTGTCAAGTTCGATCAGGCGTCGTGAAAGTCCGTCCCGGTAGTCAGTGGCCGGCGTTGACGATTCACTGGAGGTGTGGGCAGACGTTGGCTTAAATGCAGTCTCGCGTTCTTTGTAGTCGACATAACAGGGTTCGTAGCCCTCGTCACACACCCACGAGACGAATTCGTCTTCGATGTGGAAGTCGCCTGCACGCTGCGAGAGGATCAAAAAGAGTGGTCCGTCTTCGCCTTCACGTCGGGAACACACGTTCAGTCCTTCAGCTCGGAGTTTTTCGACATCCTCCTCGATTTTCTGTTCGCGTTCGCTCGTTGAATCGGTCATCATGCTGTCGCCTCTGCCAGTTGATTGGCTGCGTCGACGAAGCCCTGGGCCTGGAGATTGCGATCCCACGTCCCGTCTGCGAATGACTGGACATCAGGTAGTCCTGACTCGTTGTGCTGGTAGAGGTGTGGGTGCTGGGTGTACTCGACGGCCGTCCACTGGCCGGTTTCGGCGTCGACGTCGAAGACGATTTCTGGGTCGCACATTAGATCGCCCATCTGAATGTAATGGTGGGCAACCGACAGTTGCGTCTTACCGACCCGCTCGATGGTCAGATCCATCATTGCTTCTACTTCGATGGTGATTGCTTCGTTGACGTCAAGATCGAGTGCCGATTCATAACCGAGTGTGGACAGTATTCCTTTGATAGAATCCATGATTCACAGATCAGTCAAGAGAAATTGCCTCGGAGAGCACCCCAACGAGACTTTCGAACGAACCTTCGCTATTCAGAAACGTAGAATTGTTCTCCGTATTCCTCTATCATTTCTTCACGGGATTTGTCAGATGTCTCTACGAGCATTTCAAACATCTCTTGTTTTTCTTTCAATATGACTTCCTGTGGGGTTTCGATGTTAGCTATCCCACCTACGATCTTACTCCGGGACACAAACCAACCGTAGTCCGTCTCAGTAACCAGTGAGCCAAGCTCCTTTGCTAGGGCTTCGGCGTGTTCTACAGCTTTTTCAGGCCCGTGAGTCACCGTCAAAATAGCCACGGCCAATTGTTTCGTGCTAGCATGACTTTCTCCGTTTAGACGACACTTTTCCGCATAGTATGCTACCTCGTGGTGAGGGTCCAATACCCCACCGTTTTTTGTGACGAATTGATAATCTTCCTGATCGAATCCTTGGAACACTGTATCAAAGTATCCTCCCTTAGAAATCGAATCCAAATAATCGGTATCGTATGTGTGGGAATTTGCGGGTTTCTTACTCTCGTTTATCTTTTCTCCCCCAGAGCTCAAGGCATTATAAACAGCCGCTTTTGTTGTCCCCTTTAGTTTGGCAATGTGATTGACTTCGCCACCCATCATTATACAAAAATAATATACTAACGCTTCATTTGCAGTCAATCCCCTTTCGAGAAGTCCGGTGATCGACAGGATGGTTGTCCATTGAGCTTGATACCAGTCTGTTGGTTTCTCAATAATCCAAAAATCTATCTCTTCATTGTTTGTATTAAGATACCACTCGTCTGGCTTACCAAGATGTAATAACACACTCAGTGTGTGTATTCGGAGTAGAGTTTTTGGAAGGCGTTTCGATGATTTCGACAGTGTATCCCTTATTCTCCCGGTCTTGTCGGCCAAATAATAGTATTCTTGGGATTCATCAACAACTTCCATTTCACCAGTAACTGCCATCGGTTTCACTAACGAAATTAGTTGGGGTAACCCATCCTCAAAGGTTGACTGTACGCGTCTCCCCGACCGTTTAATCGCAAAGAATTCAGATGACAGGTGGTTATCGTCGTACAGATACTCCTCTAATGTGCCAACATCGGGTTGTTCATCTCTGATGAACTGATCCACCTTCTGGAAAGCAGCAAAGTACTGTTTCGGGGAGGCATCTTTGGGAGAAGCAGCGTATTCGGTGAGAAAATCATCAATAGTCGATTCAATAATATTCATCACTTCATCGTAGCTAAGTGGGTATTCCTGATACTTTTCGCGAGTCATGAATATACGTATAAACCCCTTCACAGGTAGTTAAACATATTGTTGGAGTCACAGCCCCACAAATGAGATACGGCACCAGAGATGTTGTACTAAGTTGATTTTGCTCGTTGGACGAACCCCCGCTCGAGCAGGTCGACGTAGCCATCGTAGCTCCGAAGGTTGCGAGACGATATCTCGGAAGTGTACGGAACGCGACTATGTGGTAGCCGGATGTAGTTCTCCGGGAGTGAGCTGGAAACGAGCGGCCAGCCTTCGACCTCTTTCGAGAGGTCAGCCACGATCGGCGTCTCGATGATACCGTCGACAGTCAGTTCGACCCAGAAGTGGACAACACCATCTGCTTCTGCTTCTTCAACCGTCTCCGGTGGGTCGAAGCGTGGTTCCGTGATCGCCCCCCAGATGATGTCAGGTTCGTAGCCGGCCTCGGAGAGACGTCGGGCAAGCAGCTCTGCGTTCTCGTGGCAATATCCACTGAGCGGGTCTTCGTGTGGCCAACTCTCGCAGTCGACGACCGATGGAACGAGGCCAAAGTCGTCAACGAGTCGCTCAGTTCGGGTTTTGTGGACAATGCGGGCGACCTTCGCGAACAGTTCCTGACGGCACAGGGACCGTTGTTCGGCGTAACTGCTGTCGTATACGGCTTGTTGGACTCCGTTCTCCATATCACACATCAACAAAGACAAATCGGCTGTGCGGTCGACTGAACGGCTCTCCCTGTCCGCCGTTGACGTACAACTGACCGTCGAACGAACGGCTCTCCCTGTCCGCCGCTGACGTACAACTGACCGTCGAACGAACGGCTCTCCCCGCCCGCCGCGCTCTCTTAGCTCTCTATCGAGGACTGGCTACGATACTCAATCGTCGAGCCAGTCCGCACATTTCGATGGTCGAATCCAGATTCGGGAGTTTTTCAACTCAATCGTACAGTTGGTTTCCCGCCTACGAGACACTGGTTTGACCCCTCAAACAGTGAATCGTGGTTTGCTTCCCCTCGAAAAGCAATGATTTGCTTTTTCGAGACCCGAGGAAAGGTATTTGATTTTCAGACCAGAAAATCGGATAGCTTCCGAGAATGAACAGAGTGAATGGTACGTTCGGTTTGGGGATGCGGGTGGATTGCATCCCCGGTGCGGGAAGCGGTTCGGTAGCGGTCCGGTACGGTCGCGGCTGATCCCGTCGCAGACCGCGCGTGAAGATCCGGCCGAACTGGAGAGGCCGATCTCGCGTGTCCGGTCTGCGGCGCTGTTGCGGTGGCGGTAGGCGGAAAGAGACCAGCAGCAGAGGCGGGTCCCGGTGCGAATGTACCCCACAAAAGAGCCAACAACTCAAAATCGTGGGGTACATTCGTGGCGGCCGGTTCCAGGAGCTGCCGATGACCTCGCTCGGAGAGCGACGGTCGTCCACCCGGGCGACAGTGGTTAGTCGCCCGGTCCCCCGTGGACCCCGTGCCCCCACACGGGACCGCCGCCCTCTGGACCTAGCATACGGATAGGCCCAGCCTGAGAAATGGGTCAGCGAGAAAAAAGATTGTGCCGGTTAGGGGTTGATCTCGAGTTCGTCTCTGACGTCTTGGGCGTACACGACGGCGTGATCAACATCTTCGAAGTGCTCAACCGGCATGGCGAAGTCATCGCCGGAGGCAGTGACGTACGCTTCGTCGGTATCGGCCACCCAGTACACAGTGATCGATGCTGTGTGGGTGTGGTGGACCAGGCAGTACCAGACTGTTGCTTCGTCGGGAACACCGATCACGAACTCGGCGGGAGCCCCACGCTGCACATCTAACCATTCACGGGTTGGATTGCGGCGTTTACGGACGATTTCGATTGCGGTTTCTTTGCTGGCCATGCCGTTGAAGCGGTCGAAAACCTCCATCACCTCTGGGTCGGTAGCAGTGACTTCTTGCGGTTCACTCATGGCTGAAGCCCCTCGATGCAGTTACTGCACAGGTCGCGGTGGTCAACTTTGCGTGCTGCCTGTTCGTCGCCACAGCGTTCGCACAGCGGGGCTTCGCCGTGCATCTCGGCGGCCGAATCGAAGTGGTCGCCAACGTGCGGGGCCTCCTCGTTGTGTAGGTGTTTCCAAACCATCTCGGTCATCCGAGAAGACAAATTCTGCGGAGCGGTGTCGGTGCTGTCAGGCTGTCAATCCGACCACCCAGTCGGCGAAACTGTTGCTGTTTCGTCGACGCCGAAGGTCGGCCACACGATCTTCGGGAAAGAAGGGGTCGCTGAGTTGGGTAGCAATGCCGTACTCGACGTCGGCGTGGGGGTCGGCTCCCAGTATGAGGTTGAATTTCACTTTCCCGGCAGTGAAATCGTCGTCAGTGAATACATCGACGGCTTCAGCGATCTGCTCGAAGCCACCGTCAGATGACTCAACGAATGCGTCGAGATCTTCCTGATCAAGGAGGATCACGTCGAAAAACGATAGCAGCTCGTCTGTCGCTGCGGGAAGTACTGTGGCTGGCTTCTCGGCGACGATCTCGGCGACGTCGGCAATATCACTGACGAACTCGCCAATATCGGGACCTCGCATGGATGCTTTGTGGCGAGCGGCTGCGCCATACCGAGCGTCGAGTTGGTTGGTCGTAATCTCGACGTAGTTAGCCGTTCCCAGTCGGACGGTGTATTGAGTCTCTGGACTGTTGTGCGTGCTTTCTTTTTCGGACATCGCCCATCACGGGCAGAAAATTCAAGCGGTCGCGTACGCCCCTCTACGGGTAGATTTCGAGGAGATACACTTGGTATCCGGTGTGTCGGAAGTGGCATCGGAACACTTGCAGGGTGGTGTGTGCCGACCATACCGACCTACCCACAAACGGTCGGAGCGGTGGCGCGTGTGAGGATGCCGCAAGGCAGGACGCACGCGAGGGGCGAACTCGGCCGTCGACGCGAGTCGGTGTCCGAAGCGTCGACGGTCGGGTGAGTCGGTTGGGGAGGGAGAGGCCAGTATTCAAAAAGCTGAACGCGGAAGCGGCTGGTGGGCCGCTCGCGTTGCTGTTGGTGTTGCTGTTAGAGCTGTTTTCGGTCAAAGTGTGGTGTGAATGGAAGAAGGGTTCCACGGCGGGTGGAACCGTGTGCTGACCAAGCACATGCGACGGTTGGGCAAAACCGCCTCGCCGCCCCTGGAATGGGACTGGGACGACTGGATGCGACGACGAGGATTCGAACCTCGCGCTCCTGCGCGGAATTGCAGGCGTGTTTCCGGCTACACTATCGACGCGTTTTGAGTTGACCGCAAGGTGTGTGGGCCTGCAGACAACGGTCTACAGGATTGCCCGCAGATCCAGCACTGGAGAGGTGGCCGCCCCTCCAGAACGGATCATCGTTAGAGAGCAAACACAAGCTGGTGGGATCGGCACAGAGTAGCGCAAGGCAAACGCGGCGGTCACGTTGGCCAGCCCGTCGCTACTCGACGCCGAGATCGAGGACATCTCGTGGTCCTCTGGCACGGTTTCGGTAGACAGGATTTGTCAGATACGTTCAGATCACCTCAGCTATCAGGAGTAAAAAATTCATGTGTCAAAAGAAGCCCGGTCAGCCGGGTTAGGCTTGGAGTTCTTCAGCGGCGTCGAGTGCGTTCTGGATGAACGGAGTCGCGTCGTGGTTCTGACCGTAGAACTGCCGGGTCAGAACAACATCACGGTCATCGCTGGCCGATGAGTCAGCCGCTTGGAAGTGCTCGGCTCGGTCGAGGGTCTTGTCGATGGCATCCACAACCCAGCGGTCGCGGGTATCGCCATCGACTTCGGTGATCGACTCAGGCCGGATGTTGACGCCGACACTGCCGTCGTCTCGGTCGTAGGTTTCGACCTTACCGATCACGGCAACGTACGCGGGAGCGTCGATGTCGGCAAGAGCCTGCTGTGCTTCTTTCTGATACTCGCCAGCGTTCACATAGACTGCTTCGTCGGGAGCGACGATTTTCGCACTTCGGTAGGTGCTGTTTTTCGTCTCGCGGAGTTCGTTGGCGATGAGTGTGCCAACAATCAGGACACGCCCGGCCAGTGCGCCGGATGGGAGTGCGGCCAGCCGTGGGGCGCGGTCGGCGTCTCCCGATTTGAAGGTGCGTTCGATGGCGTTGATCTCGCTGCCGAGGACGCGAGCCGCCACCTGCCGGGTGAAGTCGTTGTCGCCGCTGTTGTCGTTGGTCTGTGCTTCTGCGTCTGCTGCTGTTGCTACGCTCATTGTTGTAAGTTTAGGTTTTCCGCACCGCACTGCAAGGGTGTTCGTCAGTCGATTCACTGCAACGAACCCGATTCAGGCCACTTCAGGCTTCAATCAAGTTCTGGGCACGCATGGCCACATCAGAAATTTCGTCGTCTTCGACCGGCGCACCGACCTCGAAGTCGTTGACGATGTACATGTCGGAGCTTGCGATGTGTCCGGCATCCAGATCGACCGCTCGGCCGACCAGCGAGGATCGAAGCGACCGCTCTGCAACGGACATGTCGAGTGCGTCTTTGGCGGCTGCGACAGCCTGATCGACGCTCATGCCGAGGATTTCCTCAGTCTCTTCAGTTCCGAAGAAGACATCGTAGCAGTCTTCGCCATCATCGACGACGGCTTTGATTCGCAGGTCGTGTTCACCATCGACTTCGCCGTGGACTGGGCATTTGCCGTTCTGGAGAACGCGCGTGCAGCCTTCCTCAGAGCACCGCTCGATCAGGCCGCTTCCCTGTTTGATCTGAACAACCGTGCCGCTGATGGCTTCGCCGCCCTGCTCTTCGCGGTCGGGAACTTCGATGTCCTCGTCCAACGGGCGGATCGTGCTGGCCTTGTTGGGTTTGACTTCGTAGGTGGTTCGACCGTCGTTGTTGGTGTAACTCGAAGCGATGACGTTGTCGAACGCGTAGGACTCACCCTGTTCGACTTCGGGAAGATCCGAGACGGCGAACATGGTGTACTTGATCGTCCCCGAGGAGTCACCGCCGAGGCCGACCTGTGCGATGGAGTCCGAACGTGGCTCCCACGGGTCGAGGATCTTCATCTCGACATCGACCCAGATATCATCTTCGTCAGCCGCTTCGACAAGGGATGGAACGTCAGCGAGAGCAACGAGGTCGTTGCTGTCGGAGCTCTGAAGTTGACCATACGAGACATCGTGGGTGTCCATCAGAGAGTTCCGAACGGTATCGACCGCGTCGTCCAGTGCAACCTGGAAGTTGACCAGTTCTTCGACCTGCTCGTGTGCGTCATCCGTGTCGATCTCGACATCTGCGCCTTCGAATTCTTCTGCAAGCTGTGCAACCGCTTCAGTGATGTTTTCACTCATTGTTATGTTTGTTTGACCGCAACCGCAACCGTTTGTTTTGACAACTGTACGCCTCTCGTACGTGCTTACTCACTCTTTTTCCTCACCCATCTGAGAACCCAAATTCCCTCGATGGCCGCCCAACCAACCGCCGGCTGTGCTGTCGCAGTCCCAACTCAGGACTACAACCAAGCCAGTCGACGCTGGACGGATTTTGAAGGTGAAGTTGAAGGTGAACATACACACGATTTCTCAAACCGCTCTGCTCTGCGTTTTTCTTTCTCGATACTCCTCACCCATCAGGGCAATTAAATTCTGAACGACGCTCGCCCAACCAACCACAAGAAGGCTGAGAAGCACGTCGACGTTCACCGGAAGGACGGTGTGGTCGGAACCGGATCGAGACCTTGCTCGATTAACTCCAACTCCGTGCCGCGTTCCTCGTGAACCGCACAACCGAGGTCGCCGCAAAAACCGCACCGCATCGCGGAGTGTTCATCGCTGTCTGTGCTGTTGACGCCAACGTCTGTGTCTGTGTATTCGAACATGTTTCGCGAAGAAGTCAGTATTTTCAGACTCCTCACCCATCCAGGGTAACCAAATTCCCCCGATGGCAGCTCAACCAACCGCCACGCTGTTCAGTAGTCGTCCGACTCAAGGTACGCAAGCCGATCTCGCGCTTCGCGGAGTGCGTTCTGCAGGACGCGGTACGTCCCGATCGGGGTGTACTCGGGAGTCGCCGAGTGAGTCTCATCGACCGCGAAGACAGTCTCGACACTGGCAGCCTGTCGAGGCTCAACACGCACCGTGTGTTTGAGCACGCCGACGGCAGTCTGCAAGACGACAGTCGGAACACCATCGGTCGACGATTTGAGAGAGACTTCCCAGTGTCCGGGTGTCTCGCTCAAGTACGACCGGACGGTGGTCGTCGTCTGGTGGTATTCGGGCGTCTGGTCGCCGTTAACAGTTCCAACGCTCGCCTGTTGTACATTCTCGGACATCGCGAATCATTGTAGACAAATTCCGGCTGTTCGCTCCGTTCTCAAACGAAATCTGCCAACGTCACCGTACCGGGTCGGGCGGCTGTGCGTCGGGCAAGCCGGGCTTCGGCCTTCTCAACGTGGTTGGCCGTTGCAGTTCCTTGCTGCATCGCTTGTCGACGGCATCGCTCTTGGGTCAGCCAAACATTCTTCTCCTCACTGTCCATCGCGTTCCAGTCGCCTGGAAGGTCGTAGTCGTGTCTCATGATCTCTAACCTCACTCATCAAAAAAGAGAAATTCCGAAGCGTCTAGTCCGTCCGATCGTGGCAGGTCGACGACGGCCACCGAAAAAACACCCGGCGCAGCCCGAAGGAGGCACGGCGGTCGTGCCGACGAAGGGAGGGGGAGGTTGGAGCCGAAGCGGTTTGAGGCTCCAGACTCCGGCCTCGGCGGGAGGGAGCGCAAAAAGAGACAGCCGATTGTTTACGACCGAGCCTGACTGATGATGTAAGCGACGACGGCCGCATTCACGAGTTCGGAGACGAGCGTTCCGTCCATCGCCATTACGATTGCTCCTGTAAACAACAATGTGTAAAACAGCACATCGAACAGATTGTCGAATGTTAGTTCAATTACGATACTTCCGTTTTTCACCTCCTTTGTGGAGACTACTTTATTGTTATCAGAATTCATAGATATTTGAAGGCAACTGCTCTCTTCGTGGGCAGTTCGCCCTCGCCCCCACTGGGGCGAACTGCCGAGAAGAGGATGAAAAGGAGAGGAACAAACAAGCAGCCGTATTGCAGCCAGCCAGTGCCGCCGTCCAGGGGTGTATGTGTTCGTCGACTCATTGAGTCGATTCGGCGAAGCCGAACCCGCAGGGCGAGCACTTACCTCCTGGGCCCGAAGAGGGAAGGCGGCACGCCTGCTGGCAATTGGAGGCTGCGGTGATATCGCATTACAAACCGAGGACTCAGTATTGCTGGTTCAACAAAACATGCTGTGGCGCAGCCCGAGCGACTGGCTGAGAGCGAGGGAGGGGAGCGGGGCAGGAGCGACGACCCGGTGAGGAGCGGCGGCCCGTGAGGCTTCGGCGGGAGGGAAAGCGTTGTGTCGGTATGAAAACGGAAGGGACGCGGCCGCTCGTCTAGAAGAACGAGACGAACATCGCGACGACGAACACGGCCGCCAAGAAGAACATGCTACCAGAGATGGCGAAACCGACGAATCGCTGCATTACATTCCCCGCATGTCGCTCAACAAGACGGCCTTGAACGAGCCGCCTTCTTCGTTGCGGCGTTCGGCGCTGGCTTCTGCAGCTCGACGTGTGCGGAAGCCCCGTACGACGACACGGAACGGAACAACAACGTGCTGTTCGCGGATTGGCGGATTCGGGAACTCCGGTTCCCACTCGTATCGCTCGGACGGGAAACTGCTGTTCAGGTCGACGACGCCGTACTCCTGCATAACTTCGCCGCTGGGGAGTGCGGCCTGTTGTGCGTGGCCTGCGGGTGTTCGGTCGACGGTCTCCGAGTACGGCTCTGTGTTTGCGTCTTGCGTGCTCATTTTCGAGTTCCTCGCCAATCTGGGGAGATAAATTCCCTCGCCGACAGGCCCGTCCGGGAAACCGGCGACCGGCCAAGATTCCCGGCGTACGTGGCGTTCAGCCGGGTATCGTTGTGTCGGTCGACTGCTGCCCATCGCGCGTGCTGAATCGACGCCACGGCGGTCGTGGCGCCGAGAACGCGTGCGGTCGTTTTTCCGTGCTGAAAAACGGTACTGGCTGCTCAGAAAATCTGCTTGCGACCTCGGTCGATTGGTCGGGCGGCGCTGGAGACCATGCCGTCGTAGACGGGGGCCGAAACGTCGCTGATTTGGCCGCACTCGCTGCACTGGAATTTCGTTGCTGAGAGTTCGATGTCGTCGTTGCAGCCGTCGGTGCAGGTCGGTCGTGAGTTTTCGAAGCTCATCTCACCTATCAGGGCAGACAAATTCTCTCGTCGACCGGCCCGTCCGAGAAATCGGTGGCCGGCCAAGATTCTCGACGTACGTGGCGGTTAGTCGTGAATCGTTGTGTCGGCCAGAATCCACTCAAAGCGCGTGAGGAATCGGCCGACTGGCTGAGAGGCCGAGGACACGCGACTGTACTTTCTGTGCGGAAAACGGGAGCGGCGCGGCGTTAGGTGTACTGCTCGAGGAACTGGATTTCGGCTTCCCAACCGGGCGAGCGGTACTCCATCGCGTCGATGAGGCCACCGAGGTTGTTGTACAGCGTATCGGTGTCGGCTGGAAGGTAGTGGAGATCGAGGCCGAGTTGGCGTTTGACCTCGGACGAGAGCTCGTGGAGATCCACGTTAGGATCTGCGATTGGGAGCTGGCTGAGTACGAACTGGCCCAACTCGCCGTTGTACACGAGGAAGCAACCTTTCTTGCTGGACGATGCCTGCTGACCGCCGACTACAGGAATGTTTGGAGACATTCGCCGATTAATGCAGTGAGACAAATTCCCTCGATATCTGGACTGGCAAACCTCGCTGCGGCAGCGGTCGACGGTGGCTGTGCGGTTGTCGGTGCCGAAAGGGGGTGGTGGACATGCAGTGTTGCCGAAGGCGCACAGCGAGCGGAGCGAGCGCACCGGGAAGGCGTTGCTGGTGGTGTCTGCGAAAGCTCGGACGAACGTGGCGGAGAGGCCGAGTCGTAGGGGCTGCGGCTGTTGGCTGCCCTATCGATCGGCCCAAAGCGACTCGCACTCGTCGAGAGACTCGGCAAGCCGCTCGTCGTCGAGATCGTACTTTGCGGCTGCCGCGATCACGGCACACTTGATCTCGCGTTGGGCGCATTCGATCTGCGTTGTGCGGTCAGCGTCCATCTGCCGTTCGACTTCCTCGAGGACGAGTGCGAGCATTGGAACGGTCACACGGAGGTGGTCGGTCCACGTCCCTTTCACAGGTGTCGTATTGACGAAGATCTCGCCTGCGAAATACATCTCGTTGAGTTCTGACCCCACCAAGTGGTACTTGGAGCAGGGGAGATCGAGATCGCTGAGAGCTTCCGGTTTGCCAAACCACGCCGGGAAGCGTTTCTGCAGGGCGTCGATGACGGCGTGGACGGCTTCCGTCTCTGGTAGGGGTTTGGCGACACCGTCGCTGTAGTCGGCTTTGAGTTCGAGTGCCGCACCAAGGTACGACAACGTCCGGTCGATGTCGATGGTGTGACCACGGTGGACGGCCCCGTGGAACTCCTCGAACTCCTCGTAGTTGTTGTAGTTGACGTGCCCGTCCAACCACTCGGGAGTGAACTCGTCGAGGTCGTATCGGTGGTTGATCTCAAGCTCGCGAACGTACCGCTGTGACCGGGTTTTTGTCTGCATATCTGACTTCCTCACCAATCTGGGACGATAAATTCCTGCTCCGACAGGCCCGTCCGAGAAACCGGCGGCCGACCAAGATTTTCGACGGCGGTTGTCGGGAATCGTTGTGTCGGTCGACATCAAGAATCGCGCACGATGAATCGGCCTGCGGCCGGTGCAGAGAAGGCCGAGAACGTGTGCGCTGTGTTTTCGGTGCTGGAAAAGCGAGCGGTTGATGGGTCGGGCCGGAGGCCCGGAACGTCCAGGGGGCGACGGTGGTGGTCGCCCCCTCAGCTGTGCGAGACAGACGTGCCAAAAGGGGGGCGACTGACCGGGTTAGGCCAGTTTCGCGAGTTCGTCCATCTTTTCGACGGCGATGTCGATGGCGTCTGGCCGGGACTCGAAGGTGCAGAGCGGCTCGGGGTCGCAGACCATGTCCGAGTGGAACGCCTCAACCCTGTAGCCGTGGAATTCGCGCGTCGGAAGGTTGTACTGGGGACGAACGAGGACAGTGTACGTACGATCTTCGTCGAGTTCGTCCGTCTGGAAGCGGATCGCCGGGTAAGGAATGATGTCGCGTTCGATGACCTCGTGCGACCACGGCGAGTCGTGAGTGATTGACATGAGGTAGGCGCTGTTGGCGACTGGGTCGTCGAATCGGGTCTCGGTAACGGACGTAGTTGTGTTTGCGCTCATCGCACCCATCTGGGGAAGATAAATTCCCGCGTCGACTGCCCGACAAAGTCGGCGGTTAGTGTTTCATCGGGAAACGGGCGTCGACGCGAGGCCGGACGGCGATGGCGAGAAAGAACCCGAACAACAGCAGATACAAGATCGCCAATGCAGCCACGCCGAGAACGGCCAGGAGACTCACTGGCCACCTCCTCGGGCGGCAAAGAATTTCTCGGCGTCGACGGTGCGGTGATCGATGCTTGTCGGGTTGATCGTCACAGTCCCGGCTTCTTCATCGTGAACCCAGTAACCGCTGTCGGCTGGCGTCAGTTCGTGGGCTTCGTAGTGTTCCTCTGGTTCGTTGTTGGTGTTGGTGTGCATATTTGGTCTCGGAAATCGGAAAGTCGCTTGTAGAGCGATTCTGAGCCGCTGAGAGAGGCGGTGCTTTGGGCTACAAGCCCCCGGCGATGGCGGCTGCTTCCCCGGCTCGGTCAAGCCGGAAGACCTCGACAGGGATGTCACGAGAACGGGCCTCGTCGATCATGTGGCTCGTGCCACGCGAGTCGCCGTCCCAGAAGGCGATCACGAGCGACGGCCCCGGCTGGGCTTCGAGGTAGTCGGCCATCTGCTCGTTGCGGCGGATGCCGGCCCGCTTGTCGTATTTTCCGTAGCGGCCCTCACGGACGATTGCGTCGGGGTGGCTGATGTCGTTCCAGTCGGGCTCGAACGGTCGGTGCGGCGTATCGGTCTCGGTGGCCCACGCCTCGCCCCAGCCGTCCGGCGAGCCTCGGTTGGCCCCGTGGACAACCTCGCCGACGGTCTCCTGGGGAACACCGGCAGCGAACAGGGCACGGGCAAGGATGCGGCCACGCTGTCGGTCGGTGAGGTCGCCGCCGTCGTAGCGGTCGAACATAGTACGAGCACCGCACACGAGAACGGTGGTTGCTGGCTGTGCTTCTGCGGTCGTCGGTTGAGTAGTAACACTCATCTCGCCCATCGAGAGCGATAAATTCCCGCGTCGACCGGCCGAACAGACAGCGGTTTTCCCGAGTTAACTGACTACCACACCTCGTGGGATTCGAGTTGTCGTTTCGCTTCAGCGACGGCGAAGTCGACGTCGGTCGGCGTCAGGTCGTGCATATCCGTGCGAGCGACGATGCAGGAAATGATGCGCTGTCGTGCGTTTTCGCGGATTTTTTTCTGGTCAGCCACCATCTGCGCCGAGAATCGGTGAGCGAACTCGGAAAGCATAGTCAGAACCACGTCGTTGTACAGCTCGACCGATCCAGGAGCGGCCCGGCCGTCGTCGTCATCGAAGGCAGTCCGCAGGTCGTCCAAGGAGATCTCGTGGTCGCTGTGTGTTTCGTCGAGTTCGCGACGAGCGTACTGGATATCGACCAGCGGTTCGAAGCGGGCTTCGAGCGCGTCGACAATCGAGTCGGCGGCCTCGCTGTAGGCAACAGCGTCGGCTTCGTCGCCGAGGTCTGCTTCCTCGCGAACAACGTGCGTGAGGTAGGTGACCAAAGCGTTGGTATCGAAGTGGCGGTCACGGTGGACGGCACCGTCGAGGCCCATCAACAGGCCGAGCTTCTTGGTTGGGCGGGATGTTGGATCTGCTTGGCTGGATCGTGTCTCTGGTTCGGTCTCAGTCTCAGTCTCAGTCTCAGTTTCGGCAGGTGTGTGTGCTTGCGACATTTTGAACTCCTCACCCATCTGGGTTGATAAATTCGGGCGACGAAAGCCCAACGTGGGGCTCTCTGCTCTCTACACTCTGCACTCTGCTCTCTGCTCTCTGCTCCCCACGTTTGGCTCTCTGTGTCCGGCTCTCCACGTCCGGCACACAGCACAGGACGGCTCTGCTCTCCCCGTGCCGCACCGACCGCTGAACGACCGAACGGCTCTCCTCGCCGCGCAACGAGAGTGCATTTTCGAGCTCTCCCTGGATAGCCTATCTCGAAGCGGTCAAAGAGAGATTGACCGAGACACACAAGGAATTGGCACCGCGTGCCGGTTCCTCACAGTCGACGATAGAAGCAAGGACCCGATGTTTCGAGACGCCGATCCGCTCGATGGATCGCACCGAAACAAGGGCTTTGGAAAGCTGGACGGAGCGGTTCTGTGCTGGGCTGTGCGGGAAGCGTGCTTTGCGGTAACGGTGCTGAACGCGCACGGTGAATCGGCGCGGCGGTCGCGCCGAGATCGTGTGCGCGGTGCTGAAGGCGGGGCGGTAGCGGTAGCGGTACGGAAACTGGCCAGCCGATCAGCGGTAGTCGTCCAGCCGGATGTTGAGGTGTTCGTGTTCGGAACATCCGTGGGCGATTTTGCCGCCGATATGGCCACGGAGCGAACCGAAATCACCGGCATCGTAGCCACAGACCGGACAGTGGCCGGTCTTAATCCGCAGCGAACTGGAATCGTAGTCGGTGACCGTCCGTGGGTGGGTGTGGTCGTATCCGGCTGCAAGCGTCTCGGGCGTTGGAATCGTCCCAATCCCCGGTGCGGAGAGGTGCGTTGCTGGAAGGTCGAAGTCGATCAAACTGGCAAGCAGGTTGAACGGGCCGACAACGTTGAAGCCGCGTTCGAGCATACGCTCGATGAAGGCTTCGCTGCCGCTGGCTTCGAAGTGCCACTGTTCGTCGAAAATCGGGAAGCAGTCACAGTCCCACGTCGATCCGATCGCCATCCTCGCTTCGTATGGCGTCTGTAGCAATACTCGCGTGTTGACGAAGTTGCCGCACTCGCTTTCGAGTTCGGCTACCGCTTCGAAGAAAATGTCTTTTTGGTGCTGCTGGTCGCCGAAGACGTAGCCGGGCGAGTCGAGAATAGGGGAACTGAAGATGCGAACCAGCCGATCATCGTTGAGTGAGCAGTTCTCTGCAACCATAAGGTCGCTCAGAAGCGAACCAATGAGTCCGTTTTCGGTCGTCGAATCGATACCAACATCCTGTCGAGTCTGGGAATTTACAGACATCTCACCTATCTGAGGTGATAAATTCCGATCCCGACTACCCGAACTAACCGCCAGCGGAGCGGTCGACGGGGTGGAGTGGGTGAATGTACCCCACAAAAGAGCCAACAACACAAAATCGTGGGGTACATTCGTAGCGGTCGATGGGTCGGGCCGAAGGCCCGGCACGTCCAGCCAGCTCGCTGGCTTGGCGGATCGTCGACGGGGGAACAAACACAGTGGGCAGGTGATGACGTCGCGCGGTTTGCGACGTCGTCCAGGGGGTGACGGCGGTGGTCACCCCCTCTGCGGTATGAGTAGAAGAGGAGATGGCGTAGCAAAAGGGGGAGAGAGTGGCTTATTCGTTGAGTCTGTCCATGAGGTCCTGTTCCATGAGGTCGAACATGCCTGCTGCGGCAGCCATCTCGGTCAGGATGTGCGCTAACTCGGCAACCGAGTCGTCTTCGTCCTCTTCATCATCCTCTTCGCCAACCACTTCAACATCCTCACGAGCGAGGAACCACTCTGGAGTCCAACTCGTGATTGGGAATGTCCACTCGTTGCAGAACTGCCATCCTTTGTCGGATTCGCCACTTTGTTTTGCCGGGTTCGCTGGTGGCTGGTTTTGTGGGTCGCTTTTATCGAAGTCACCGTGACGGGCCATGACCTCCCACTGTGGACGGTATCGTTTCTGGGCAAGCGTTGGAACGCCATCTGAGTGGTCATCGCTCACTTTCTTCGCTTGTTCGTAGTAGCGAACGTTCTGGGGAGCCGCGTTCTCGTAATCAGTCGTGTGGCGACCCCGCGCTGGCCCCTCACCGTGCTCGAGGACGTGGATATCCGTCTGTTGGTTGCACGCAATCGAGATGATGTCACGGTACTTCGACGGCTTACCACCGTGGATTTCGATCAGATCACCTTCACAGAGCATTGGAAGCTGGTTGTGGTACGTGTATGCAGTCACACCCAGTCCGAAGTCACCCCGTCCGTACATCTCTGCGTCTGCACGTTCCCACACGACGAATTTCACTTTGTTCCCCTCTTCGTCTTCGAGCATACCAGCCTGACGCTGGCTCGCACTGTGGGGAGTCCACAACTGATCCACACGGGCCCGGATCGAACAGGACTTGTGCCACGGTTTGACGCCTTCGACCGTCCGTGGGAGTTCGTAGAGGAGTTCTTCACGAACCAACTGAGCAGCCGTGAATGCACTGATCGGGTTTGCGAATGCGTCCTTTGGTCGGTCGTTGAACTTCAGGGGGAGTGGGTCGTCATCCGAGAGTTCGAGGGCTGGTGCGACTTTCCATGCAATCCGCTTGGCGATGATGTGTCGTGGGTAATCGAGTTCATCTGACAGCCGGGCTGCGAACTGGTTGACCTCACCGAGGGTGCTCGAATCAATGAGCGTACGTGGTTCGACATCATTGGCACGACTGGAGACGAGACCATCCGTGTTAGAGTGATCTTCGACGATTGCCGCTCGGATGTCGCTTTCACGCGATTCGCGCTCTTTCGGTTGCCAGACGGCCCGACCACTTGGGAGATCAGTTTCTTGCAGGTTCGATTCGTGCTGGGCCTGCAACTCCGCGTTCAGCCCTTCAGCCCGCTCTTGTGCTTCGAGGGTCTGACCACGCCGTCGGAAGCCGTCCGAGAAGTAGTCGTCATCGTCGAACACGTAATCGCGCATATCAGCCGTGGGGTCGATGCCCGAGTCAACCGCGTCGATTTCGCCGTAGTATCCGAATTCAGCCGACATCGGATTGACGTTCGTCTTAGTGTCGCTCTCTCGCTGGGCTTCGGGCATGAGTCGGTCGCCGTTCTTGGTGACGCCGCCTTTCAGACCGGGAACGCTGTATGCTTGTTCATCGACGCCAACGCCTGCTGTGTTGTCTTGTGCTTCTTCCATGATTGCTTAACACCTTGTTTACTGCAAACTTCACCAATCGAAGACGACAAATTCCAATCGTACACATGTACAAAAATCGGAAAGCAACGAACAACCGACCACCCACCTGCTGGGCGGACGGCCGCTCGCGGCCGACTTCTGACGAAGTTCACCCGGTCTATGATTTTCAGGGCTTGCTGGTCCGCCTACAGCGAGTCTGCGGTCGGTGCGGAAAGACTCGCTGTAGGTTTGCTCGCGCGGTTGCGAGACGGGCCAGCAAGACCGTCAAGGGGTTGAATCCACCGTCCGGGCCGACTGGCTTGCGTTGCTTGAAGCCAGGCGTAGCCCGGTGTACCTACCGGCAAACTGATTGAGCGTGCGCCGCTCTCGCGCCGGGGGCGTTTCTCGGCGCGAGAGCGGTGCCGCGATTGAAGGTAAACGGTAGGTCGGTGCGGTTCACCCTCTTGGAAAATTAGTTGAAGGTACATGATCGTACGTCGACAGACGTTGTGGGAAACCCGTGAGGGCGGCGCAGCGGACGAATCCCGTCAACGGAGATCTCGAACGCGGCGGTTCGTCGGCTACGAACCGCTGGGTTCGGGGTCGGAGTCACGGGATTCGTCGTGCGAGCCGTCTTCGCCAGCGGCTCGGTCGGAGTGACATGCCTGGCAGGTGGCCGACCGGAGCCCACGCCGGGGCGTTCTCGGCGTGGGGTAGTCGGCCGCCGAAGGTATGCCACGGAGTCCGGGCGCGGCGAAAGAAGACTGGAGGGAGGTGGGTCGTTGGGGACACCGTAGTTCCGTGAGACGCTGGATCCAACGAGTGCCGTCAGCGACCGGTCGTGAGTCGACAGGCGGCCGCGCAGCTCGCTGCGTGGTCGACTGGCGGCTCTAAGTCGGTCGGTGTCGGCTTCGAGTCTGGATTCTAAGGTCGAGTCGGAATCTGGGCTCGGATATGGCGACTTTACCGACTTTGCGAGACCCCCGCAGCGGCCGAATCGGGGGTACGACCGCGCCGCCAGGCGCGGCGACATCGAGGCGGTTCGGTATTCGATGTCGTTCGGCCGTAGCGGAGGGTCGCAGCGGAGGTAAAGGAAGCCGGGAATCTTGCATTCCCCGGCGAAGCCAGTCGTGAACGTGCGTGCTGATACCGGTCGACTACGGGTGGAAGGGTCCCGCGCCTGCGGTCGTTGCGGAAAAGGCGCGGGAAGGGTCCGACCGTAGACGTCCGGTACAGTGCCGCAAAGTGAGCGACCCCGTTGCGTTGCGGAAACGGGTATCCGAGGAAACGGTGGGCTGAAATCGTTTAGGGGGTGGTCGACAGAACCGACGCTGGAAGAACAATCCAGGACAAGTATAGCGGTGGGTGAGTGGCTCGTCGACGGCCCGATCGGTAACCGGTGGCCGGCCAAGATTCTCGACGGCGGTTGTCGTGAATCGTTGTGTCGGCCAGAACCCGGTAACTGCGTGTGATGAATCGGCCTGCGGTCGGTGCGGAAAAGGCCGAGAACGCGCGGCTGTATTTTCGGTGCGGAAAAGGAGTGTGGGCCGCTCGTTCAGAGATCCATGTACCGAGGTGGACGTGGAGCCGGGCCAACGTCGTGGTTGTGTAGGTCGTCGTCGTCCTCGAGGAAGATGCCTTCGGGGGCCTCTGCAAGAACGCTGGTGTCGATTTCTTCGGTGTAGTCGATTTCGAGCGAGCTGTCTCCGTAGTTGATGTTTGAGTACATCTCACCTATTTGAGGTGATAAATTCCTGCTTCGAACAGCCCGTCCGTTGGTGTGCGGTAGCGGTGCGGTAGCGGGAGCAGTGCGGTAGCAGGGTGGGAATGAAAGGGGCTCGACCGTCTCGCGCTTGCTTGGTCGTCTGCTCGCAGATCGCCGAAGGCGACTCGTCGGCCCCTATCCGCGAAGCGGATATGTTGACGAGCGGCCGCGAGCGGTCGAGGGGCTTTCGCGGTCAACACCACAGCGACTCCTGCGGTTACGGTTACGGTTACGGTTACGGTTACGTCCACGTCCACGGCCACGGCCACGGTTACGGTTACGACCGAGACAAAGGCAAGGCCAACAGAAACGGGAACGGGAACGGAAGCAGAAGCAATCGCACCTCCGGGAACGCCCACGGTTCGAGCTCTAACTGCAGAGGCGGGTTCTCTGTCGACGGCGAGACTGACGGGAGCGGTCGGCCGAGCGGTATAGATGCAGACTACAGCCCGAAAACGTCGACGTCCGATCCTACCACGGGCGGTGCTGAAAGGGGGTGATGGTGATGCAGTGTTGCCGAAGGCGCACAGCGGCTCGACCGGCGGAGAGAGACGCGCACCGGGAAGGCGTTGCTGGTGGTGTCTGCGAAAGCTCGGACGAACGTGGCGGAGAGGCCGAGTCGTAGGGTTCGGTAGCTGTCCTGTCGCGGTATGGTCCGGTATCCGCGCGACCCCGACGCGCGATCAAACCGTCGGAACCTCCGCACGCGATGAATCGACCGAATGTGGCGGAGAGGGCGAGAACGCGTGTGAAGCACTTTGGCTGCCGGCGGTCAGCGGTAGTGGTCGCGGTTACTCCCAGGATGTTGATTGATGACCTCGATAGGAGATCGAGGGCGTCCCGCCACCGGGGCGTTTCCGGTGGCGCTCACCACCAGCTTGCCGAATAATGACCTCGCTCGAACGTGGCGGAGAGAGCGGGGTCGTTCGCCCCCGGCAGGGCCGCCACAGCGTCGGCCGCC
>LKND01000033.1 GCA_001564275.1 Natrialbaceae archaeon Tc-Br11_E2g14
GCGATTCCCCCGAGGTTCGACAGCTGTGCGCCAGGGGGGAACTCACTCGAGAACACCGTCACCTCTCCGCCTTTTTGTTCCGTGGTCCGCACCACGTCGTCGACGCTGATCGCCCACTCCCCGTCGGGGCCACGCTCCTGGCGGAGTTTCTCGTCGAGAATCAGGAGTTCCTCGATCGCCCCGTATTCGGCGGCCTGGGCGACGCTTTCGGGGCCGTAGGCCGCCTTCGCGCCCTGGGCGATCCGCGCCGTGAGTTCGTCGATGGCCGCGGCCTCGGCCTCGATGCGGGTTTCCTCCTGGACGTCGGCCACCGCCCCTCGTTTGAGTACCTCGTGGACGCCGCGGTCCCCGACGGCCGCAGTGTCGACCATGGTCACCTGTTCGGCGACGTCGGGGTACTCGCGCTCGAGGTACTTTAGTGCGTCCTGTTTGGTGAATCCCGGGCCGGCGAGGATGATGGCGTCGACGTCGAGCCTCGCGAGGACGGTTCCGAGTTCCGCGAACAGTTCCGAGCGATCCCGGGCGAACTCACCCTTGCCGGTTGGGCCGCTGATGGTGGCCCGTTCCTCGGCGCCGTACTGGGCGACGTCGTGGACGTGGGCTCGCCCCTCCTCGACGGTGGCGATGACGACGTCGGGGTTTTCGCTGGCCTCGACGGCCTCCTCGAGGCGACGCTCCTGGTCCGGCTTGAATCGCTTGTCGATCGAGATTTCCTCACGGGCCTCGACGTTGAGCGTGTGGTGAAAGCCGAGTTGGTCGTCTCGGGAGCAGGCGACGATCTCGCCGCCGACGCGGAGTCGGTTGGCGAACCGATGGAACTCGATGTCGTCGACGGCCAGCGCCACCCACATGTGCTCGCGCTCACCGCCCGTATCGCGCATCTGCTCGTCGTTGCGCTGGATGCGACGGGTCGTGTCCCCCGCGACGCGGTCGCCGGGCTCGAGGACGTACTGGAGGTGCCAGAGGTCGTCGACACTCTCGGGGACGACCGTCACCCGTTCGCGACCACCCTCGAGTGGCTCCCGGTCTTTCAGTTGCATACCCGGGGTTCACGCGGGGCCGTCTTGTGCGTGACGGATCGCCGACGCTCCCAGCGCGGTGGCCTGCGGGCCGTCGGGGACGCGAGAGTCAGCGACGTGGGGCGAGTGGGCCGTCGACGGTACTCGTTGGTGCCGGTGGGAAACACGTCGTTCGGCGCGAGTCGACACCAGGACCACTAAGACCTCAACTGGCTCCAGCCTCGGCATCCCCGAGGTCGTTTTCGGGGGCTTCCGTGTCGCCGTCGTCCCCCGTCGTGTCGCCGGTTTCTCTGTCCTCGATCCCAAACGCCAGGAACAGCAACGCGGCGCTGACCGCGACGAGCGCCACCACGACGAATGCCGCCACGATGGTCGCGGGATCGGAAAGTGACTGTGCCGAGACCACGAACGCGAGTAGGGGCCGCATTGTGCTAGCAGGTAGCGCACGAGTCGATTTAGGTGTTGGGTCGTGATCTCGGATCTGGATCTGCAATTGGGATGACGGCCCCACCTCGTGGACGTGCGTCCTCGTCCGTTCCTGGCATGGGCATGTGGTCTGCTGACACGGCCGGTGAGTTTTGGCGTGGCCTATAGCCTTTTTAGTGCCCATTGCCCACTCGTAGCCATGACGACGCGTGGACGACCACCGGGAGGGATCGTCGATGACTGACGAGTGCGCTTCCGGCTCGTCGACACCAGCTCCCGACGCCGAGGGGGTCGAAACGGACGGCGGGATCCAGGCCTACACCGTTCGACTCGAACTCGTCGACGAACCCGGCGAGTTGCTCCGAGCGCTCACCCCAATCGGCGAGAACGGCGGGAACCTGTTGAGCATTCACCACGAACGGGGCAACATCACCCCGCGTGGACACATCCCCGTCGAGGTCGACCTCGAGTGTGCGCCCGCCCGTTTCGACGACATCGTTCAGGCGCTTCGCGACGCCGGTATCAACGTGATTCAGGCCGGCCCGGAACGCTATGGGGAGGAACTGTCCGTCGTGCTCGTGGGCCACCTCGTGGAGACCGATCTCTCGGATACCCTCTCGACCATCGGCCACGACGTCAACGCATCCGTGGTCGACCTCTCGCTGGCTGCGCCGGACGGGATGGCAGAGCCATCGAGTGCCCGTGTACGGCTGGCGATCGACTCGGGTAACGCAGCGGCTGTCCTCGAGAGCCTTCGGGAGCTCGCCGACGCCAAGGATCTCTGTCTGGTCGAGCCACTCGTCGGAGGTGACGCTTGATGCGTCTCGCCGTCCTCGGGGCTGGCGCCGTTGGCGTGGCCGTGACCGAGCTTGCTGAAGAGTACGGCCACGACGTCGTCGCCATCGCGGACTCGACGCACGCGGCCATCGACGAGCACGGACTGGACGCTGCACCGGCGCTCGAAGCCAAAGCCGCCGGCGACCCGCTTGGATCCGCCCATCCTGCTGACGTCTTCGAGACCGAGTACGACGTCCTCGTGGAGGCCACCCCAACGACGCTCGGCGATGCCGAACCCGGCTTTACACACGTCAGGCGGGCCCTCGAGGCCGATCGACACGTCGTCCTCGCCAACAAGGGGCCGGTGGCCGAACGCTACGACGACCTTCGGATGCTCGAGCGCGAGAGCGCTGGATCAGTGCGCTTTGAGGCCGCCGTCGGCGGGGCGATTCCCATCCTGTCGACGATCGAGGATTGCACGCCCGCTGCCGTGCGTGCCGTCAGGGGCGTCCTCAACGGGACGGCGAATTTCATCCTGACGCGCATGGCGGCGGAAGGGCTGGACTACGAGCACGTTCTCGCCGAGGCCCAGGACCTCGGGGTTGCCGAGGCCGATCCGACGTTCGACGTCGACGGCACCGACGCCGCGTTAAAGTGTGTCATCCTGGCTAACGTCCTCTCGGAGGGCGGGGTTTCGCTCTCGGACGCCGACGTCGTCGGTATCCGGAACGTCCCCCCGAGTGCACTCGATCTCGCTGCCGAGGACGGCAAGACCATCCGTCTCGTGGGCGAAGCAACCCGTGACGGCGTCCGTGTCGGTCCCCGACTCGTCCCCGAAAACGGGGCAATGGCCGTCTCGGGCACCCAGAACATCGTCCAGATTCAGACGAGACACGCGGGCGACCTGTACTCGAGCGGGCGCGGGGCCGGTGGTCCCGAGACGGCGACGGCCGTGCTCTCGGATGTCGGTCGACTACCGCCGATCGGCTGACACCGGCCACTCCTGGGTCAAACTCACGGTCGCGAATCCGGGCATCAGGCGGGTCACTGTGGTCGCTTCTCGACGATTCTGACTCGAAACGGGCAACCACCGGTAACCCGGTACCGCGAACCGTACCTGCAGTATAGTAGCCACTGAAGCCTTGCACACCTGATCGCCAGACGAGTCGGCGATCAGTGTGTGATACGGATTAGTGTCGTCTCTTACCGGTGAGTGCCGAACCCGGGTCCGGCACTCACGGATAAATAGTGACACTAAACCGTATGAATCGTTTCAGTTGTTACTATAGCTGGGCAATATCACCCAGCACGGCGAATAGCGACACACTGTCCTCCCACATCCCATCGCCTGACGCTGCCCCCCCGGGACGGAGCGAGGGCTGACCCCGGAGGGCGGTTGCCACAGTGTGCCGGTGGGCGCCCACCCTGGGTCCGCGTTTGGCAACCCGTATCCACACTGATCCCCTCAGCGCCCACTCTCGAGCACTCCCGACACCCCTGCCACCGGAGCGACGGGGGAGAAAACCGTGTGCCTGCGACACAAACCGCAAGCAAGCGCCAGGGCGGCAGGAATACGCTTTCGAAATGGTTTTAACCGCATCGGGCAAAAGAGACCGATATAAGCGCCTTTGCGCGTGAGCTATAACAATGAGCGACAAACCACACCAGAACCTGGCCATCATCGGCCACGTCGACCACGGAAAGAGTACGCTGGTCGGGCGCCTCCTCTACGAAACGGGGAGCGTACCGGAACACGTCATCGAACAGCACCGCGAGGAAGCAGAAGAGAAGGGTAAAGGCGGTTTCGAGTTCGCCTACGTCATGGACAACCTCGCCGAAGAGCGAGAGCGTGGTGTCACCATCGACATCGCGCATCAAGAGTTCGACACGGACAAATACTACTTTACCATCGTTGACTGCCCTGGCCACCGTGACTTCGTCAAGAACATGATCACGGGCGCGTCCCAGGCGGACAACGCCGTCCTCGTCGTCGCTGCAGACGACGGTGTCGCACCCCAGACCCAGGAGCACGTCTTCCTGGCCCGAACACTCGGCATCAACGAGCTGCTCGTCGGCATCAACAAGATGGACGTCGTCGACTACGCCGAGGACACCTACAATGAAGTCGTCGAGGAGGTCAACCAGCTCCTCAACCAGGTCCAGTTCCAGGTTTCGGACGACTCGTTCATCCCGATCTCGGCGTTCGAGGGCGACAACATCGCCGAGACCTCCGACAACACGCCGTGGTACGACGGCCGTACCCTGCTCGAGTCCCTGAACGACCTGCCAGAGACCGAGGAGCCGTCCGACGCGCCCCTCCGTCTCCCCATTCAGGACGTTTACACCATCTCCGGCATCGGGACCGTCCCCGTCGGGCGACTCGAGACCGGGACGATGAACGTCGGCGACAACGTCTCCTTCCAGCCCAGCGACGTCGGCGGTGAAGTGAAGACGATCGAGATGCACCACGAGGAGGTCCCAAGCGCCGGCCCCGGTGACAACGTCGGGTTCAACGTCCGCGGCATCGGCAAGGACGACATCCGCCGTGGTGACGTCTGTGGCCCCGCCGACGACCCACCGAGCGTCGCCGAGACGTTCCAGGCCCAGATCATCGTCATGCAGCACCCGTCGGTCATCACCGCCGGCTACACCCCGGTCTTCCACGCCCACACCAGCCAGGTCGCGTGTACGATCGAATCCATCGACAAGAAGATGGACCCCGCAAGCGGCGAGGTCGCCGAGGAGAACCCCGACTTCATCCAGTCGGGTGACGCTGCTGTGGTCACGATCCGTCCACAGAAGCCACTCAGCATCGAGCCAGCAAGCGAGATCCCAGAACTCGGGAGCTTCGCCATCCGCGACATGGGTCAGACCATCGCAGCCGGCAAGGTCCTCAGCGTCAACGAGAAATAAATGCAGCAAGCACGCGTTCGACTCGCGGGCACCAGCCCACAGGACCTCGATAACATCTGTGACGACGTCCGCGAGATCGCGAACAACACCGGCGTCAATCTCAGCGGTCCGATTCCGCTGCCGACGAAGACGCTCGAGGTGCCAGCGCGAAAGTCCCCCGACGGCGAAGGCACCGCGACGTGGGAGCACTGGGAGATGCGCGTCCACAAGCGCCTGATCGATCTGGACGCCGACGAACGCGCACTCCGACAGCTCATGCGCATTCAGGTGCCAAACGACGTGTCGATCGAGATCGTCCTCGAGGACTGATCGACCGACGCCCGTTTTCCACCGTTTTTCCGCCCGCTCGAGCGCCGGCAGTGCCCCCGAGACTCGAGCGCTGGAGGCGACGCACGATGGTGCCGTCGAAGCCACGCACTGTCGAGAGCCAGCCATGGCCTCTGAGCGCGGCGCATACTTTTGGTTCCCGTCCACCTACTGCGTGGTATGTCCCGTCCCAACGGGGGCTCCAACCCAGTCCTCGAGATCCTCGCCCTCTTCGTCGTCGTCTATCTCGCCCAGGTGATCGCGGCGATAGTCGGCATGGCTACCATGACCACGCTGTTCGTTCTCGAGATGCCGATCGAGAGCCAGCCCTGGACGATCGTCACGAGCGTCTACGCCCACGGCAGTCTGGATCACCTTCTCTCGAACAGCATCGCCCTGGTACTCTTTGGCTGGCCAATCGCTCGCGCGACGACACGGTTGCGATTTCACGCCTTCTTCGTGACTACGGGGGCGCTGGCGGGAATCGCGCAGGTGTCGATCACCGGTGCCATCGCGGCGATCAGCACGGATGCGAGCGCGGCAGGGGTGCTGGGTGCCAGCGGTGCGGTGTTCGCCCTGATGGGGTATCTGCTGGCCGGCAATCGGCTCTCCGACGGGCTCGCGGCCCGGTTCGATCCACCGCTGTGGGTCACGGTCGTGATCTTCGTGGTTCTGGCGGCGACGATCACGATCCTGACGGCGGCCCCGCAGGTGGCGCTGATCGCCCACTTCACCGGGTTCCTGGTCGGACTGGGTGCGGGCCGACTGGGAGTACTCGAGGTTGGCAGTGAGCCGCGAGGGCGGTCCTCGAGAGGGTTGTGACGTCGCCCGACGGGGAGCGCCGGGCCGTTTCGACGCGCGAAACAGAAGACACAAGTACGAACCACGGATACGACCTCTCGAGGGCTCGTAGATCAGTGGCAGATCGCTTCCTTCGCAAGGAAGAGGCCCCGGGTTCAAATCCCGGCGAGTCCACTTCCCTCCGCTCGCTTCGCTCGCGTCGGTCAGTGGACTCGCCGTACATCGCAAACCCTTCGGGTTTGCTCAGTCCCGGCGAGTCCACTATTTTGCGCGGCGAGCAACTCCGCGAGTCTTGCGAATGGTCGTCGAAGTCGGGATTTGAAGCCCTGGACGTCACAGCGGGAGCGGACCGACCGACCGTCTTCTCACGGGTTCAAATCCGGTGAGACCGTCACGCTGTTGGCACGCATCGAACTGTTCCGTTGGTCGGCACTCCAGCGGTTCTGTCCAACTGGTGCACTTGGATGCAAAACGTCCACCCCCGTGTTTTGACCCGAGTGATCCCCACCGCGGGTTTCGCACTGTGGGAAAGCCGGGGGCGAAAACAACGACCCCGAGCGAGTGGGTCGTCGGCAGCGTCGCCCAGCAGGTCCTGTTGCGTGCGGATCGGTAATCGTTGCGACTGGGGAGTGAGGATCCATGAGACGCTGGAACTCGAGGCCGCTCGAGAACGAACAGAGCCCGTCGAGAACGCGAGTTGCTCGGGAGGTGTCTAGACGCTGTTCCCGCCGACCAACTCGAGTGTCGCCCTCGCGTTGATCCGTCCGGCACCGAACTCGGGATCGCTGTTCCCGTTGGTTCCCTCTGCACCCTGCTTGATCACGCTCTCGACCTGGGCTGCGTTCAGGTCGGGATCGAGGCCTCGTACCAGTCCCACGAGGCCAGCGACCTGTGGGGCGGCCATCGACGTTCCCGAAATAAAGTCGTATCCAGGAAGGTCAACGCTCGACTCTAAGTCAGTCGGCCACGTGGAGAGAACTCCGTTGAACGGGAACGGGATATCGTCCGCTTCACCCTCTTCGCCGAGTGTTCGCTCGACGGTTTCATACCACCCACCAGGTGCGCCAACGTCGATATCGCTCGTCCCGAAGTTCGAGTAAAACGAGAGGGTGTCTGCTGGCGAGGTGGCACTGGTCGTTATCACGGCTGGGACGCTGTTCGGGAGGGTAAAGCCACCGCCCTGCTGGAGGTTCCCGGAATCGTTCCCCGCTGAACCAGTGATGACCGTGCCGCGCTGTCTGGCACGCTGAAATACCGTCTGCACTTCTGCACGGAGTTGGTTGAGGGCTGCTTCTGGCTCCTGTACTCCCGGAATCCCGAGGCTGAAATTTGCCACGTCAGCACCGATCTCTGCTGCGTAATCTATCCCCGCGAGAATGTCCCCGAACGTGGCTCCACCGTCCGCCGGAAAGACCCGAACCGGGATGAGTTCAGCGTCCGGAGCCGTCCCGACAACCCCTTGCTCACCGGTTGCGGCTGCCGTCCCAGCGACGTGCGTCCCGTGGAATCCAGAATCGTCTGGCCCGATCTCGGGAACGTCGTCGTCAAGGACGAAGACCTCCCCCAGGTCCTCGTTGACGTTCCCGAGGTCGGGATGCTCGAGGTCGATCCCGGTGTCCACGATGGCTATCCGAGCGCCCTCACCTGTCGCGATCTCGTGAGCGGGGGTGACGTCGGTAACGTCCTTGTCCCACTGCAGATCCCGTAACGCGGGCTCCTCGCTCAATGAGTCTGCAGCGTCAGCGGCCTCGATATCCGGTAGGGCGAGTTCGAGCCTGACGTCACGTGTCGCCTCGGTGACGCCCCGAATTCCCTCGAGGTCCTCGTCGGCAGCGTCCGGACCGACGACGACCAGAACCGCCCCATCGGCCAGTTCGTGCCGGACCTCGTAACCGGCGTCACTGAGCCTATCGGCGACACCGTTGCCGGACGTCTGCAACACGTACTGGGCGCGGTCGTCGCTTGCCGACGCCAGGCCGCTGAAAACGAGTGTTGCCCCTGCTGCTCCGATTCCACGTAGCACCGTTCGTCGATTGTATGTCATGGGTGACTATCCCCCTTCCGTGGGTATTCCGTGAATAGGGGCCGTGTTAACTTAGACATGATTCCACCAGACGGCGTAGGCTTGCAGCCACGTTTCTGCGGTGGCTGGATTGACGTGGCTGAAACAATTTGAAAACGAAGAGGTTCGTCGTTCTACCTCACGAAAGACACGTTCGACCTGATTTCTATAGCCATGTGGTTGGATACGGTAGCTCAGGCCCTCTTGACGGAGTCCACCGATGAGATCGTCGGCGTCATCGATGAGAAACACGGCGTCTCTGACGTCGTGTTTCTCAGCCAGCTCAGTGAGAAATTCTCGCGCAATTGCAATCGTATACGTCGGAAATAGCCGTGAATGCAGAATTCGATTGGTTTCTGGATCGACTGCGGCGTACAGCCAGTACTGCTCGTCGTTGATCCGGATCGTCTTCTGATCGACCGCAACTCGATCCGGATCCTCACCACCGTTCGGCTGTAGATCAGCCTTCTGCACCCAGTTATGAACTGCTGTCCGACTGCGTTCGACACCCAACTCCTCGAGGAGAATAACTGTATTCGAAAGTGATAGTCCGGCCAGATGGTGTCGAATACCCTTTTCAATGATCTCGCGGGGTGTCCGTTCTCGCTGCACAAACTCCAAGTCAATCCACTCAGTAGATTCGGTGAGGCGGTCAGTTTCGGCCATGAGCATCCGAAGCTTCGACCGCCTCGTTCCTAACTTAACACCACCTGAATAGGAACATCAAGAAATAAGTGTATCCACTGTTCGCAGACAGCTCAACTCGAGGGAGGAGTAAACTATGTCGTGTGGTGATGTGGATCTCGCCGGAGCCGGCGGACAGGCCACCCCCAGCGAGGCGCTGGTCCGTTGTCCCGGAGGAACTGCTCACTCGCCCCTTCCGCCGGTGCCTGGGTATCGATGTCGTCGCTGTCTCCCGCCGACTGGTTCCCTGCCGGCCGCCGGTGGACCGACAGTCCGTGACCGAATGAGCCCGTCTCGGGCCGGCATTCACTGATAAACGGTGCAGTCAACCGTCTCAGCTGGCATCACTCAAAACGGGACGCTCACTCGAGGCGAACAGTTTTGTCCTTCGGGTTCGACCGACATCTGTGACAAGAGAGAGGCGCTATGTCCTGGCCGGCGTCGTCGGGGCACTCGCCGTCGTGACGGGGCTCATCATGCTCGAGGTACTGGGCACGGTGCTCTTTGCGGTGACGGTGGCCTACGTGCTGTTGCCCGTGCAGGCGTGGCTCTCGAGGCGCGGCCTCTCGGAGTGGACGGCTGGGGTCGTCGCCACGGTGATCGGGTTTCTGGGGGCGGTTGCGGTGGTTGCGCCGATCGTCTATACACTCTACGTCCGCCGGGACGAATTCATCGCGGTGCTCGAGGCGGTGCCCGAAGAGTTCGCGTTCGTCGTCGCCGGCGAGGCAGTCGTCATCGAAGCGTCGGTGGTCCAGGCGTGGGCGATCGATCAGGTGCAAGCAATCGCCGTGTCACTGGCAACCTCGGCTCCGGAACTCGCGGTCAAATTCGCGCTGTTTATTCTCCTCCTGTTCGCGCTGCTGTTGAAGGCGGATTCGGTCATCCGGGCGGCCATCGCCCCGGTCCCCCACGAGTACCGGGACATTGCCTACGCACTCGGCCTGCGGGCGCGTGAGACCCTGTACGCCATATACGTGTTGCAACTGGCGACGGCCGTGATGACGCTCGCGGTCGGCTATCCGCTGTTCTGGGGGCTCGGATACGATGCGCCGTTTACCCTCGCGTTGATCGCCGCAATCCTGCAATTCGTCCCGATCATCGGCCCCAGCTTGCTGGTGGTGCCACTCGCCCTCTACGAGGTGGTCATCGTCGGGGACCTCGCCGCGGGGATACTCGTCGGGGTGCTGGGCATCCTGTTGATCGCCTGGGGCCCGGACGTCACGATTCGACCCCGGTTGGCCCGTCGCTCCGCGAACCTGCCAGGGAGTCTCTACTTCATCGGGTTCACCGGCGGGCTGTTCACCCTCGGCGCGATCGGCATCGTCGTCGGCCCGCTGATCGTGGCGGTGTTCGTCGAGGCGGTCTCGTTGCTCGCCGAGGAGATCAACGACGACGAACTCGAGGTCGTCGAGGCCGAGATCGACACGCTCGAGGACGAGCGATCCCAAGCGACACCGGACGGCGGCGTTGCCGAGTCCGTGACTGCGGCCGAATCCGAGCTGTCTGAGGCGAGCGATAACGAGTCGACGGACACCGACCGCTCGGGCGAGGGCAGTGAGTCGCCAACGGCGTCCGACTCCTGAGACGGGGCGGTCTCCGGGGGCCTGGGTACTCACCACGATGCGACACGTCTTTCCTGTCGGGACGGCCACTGTGACGTATGACCATCGAGCCGAAGCAGGAACTCACCAGCGTCGACCTCGCTGCTCTCGAGGGAGAACTCGCGGCCTACGAGGGGGCAAAGGTCGACAAGGCGTATCTCTACGGTGACGATCTCGTCCGGCTCAAGATGCGCGACTTCGATCGTGGCCGACTCGAGCTCATCCTCGAGGTTGGTGACGTCAAACGGGCGCACACCCTCTCGCCGGAACGCGTCCCCGACGCGCCGGGGCGACCCCCACAGTTCGCGATGATGCTGCGCAACCGACTCTCCGGGGCGGACTTCGCCGGTGTCGAGCAATTCGAGTTCGATCGCATCCTCGAGTTCACCTTCGAGCGCGAGGACGGCACGACCCGGATCATCGTCGAACTGTTCGGCCAGGGAAACGTGGCGGTCACCAACGGCGAGTACGAGGTGATCGACTGCCTGCGGACGGTTCGGTTGAAGTCCCGGACCGTCGTCCCGGGTTCCCGATACGAGTTCCCCGATTCGCGGACGAACCCCCTGACAGTCTCCAGGGAGGCGTTCGACCACCAAATGAACGACTCCGATACGGACGTGGTCCGGACGCTCGCGACGCAGTTGAATTTCGGAGGGCTCTACGCCGAGGAGCTCTGTGCCCGTGCTGGCGTCGAGAAGACCCTGGACATCGCCGAGGCCGACGAGGGGGCCTACGGGGACCTCTACGAGTCGATCGAGCGACTCGCGCTGGATCTTCGAACTGCGAATCTCGAGCCGCGGGTCTATCTCGAGGACGAAGACGAGGCTGAGAACGGGGCCGGCGATGACGGCACTGGGTCGGGCTCAAACCGCGTCGTCGACGTCACCCCATTTCCGCTCGAGGAGCGGGCGCACCTGCGCAGTGAACCCCACGACACGTTCCTCGAGGCCCTCGAGGCGTACTTCGTCCGGCTTGACCTCGAGGCTGACGAGCCCGACCCGCGAAGCCAGCGACCAGATTTCGAGGAGCAGATCGCCAAACACGAGCGGATCATCGACCAGCAGGAGGGGGCGATCGAGGGGTTCGACGAGCAGGCCGATGCAGAACGCGAGAAGGCGGAACTCCTCTACGCACACTACGGGACCGTCGACGACCTCCTGTCGACGATCCAGTCGGCACGGGCCGACGGCGTCCCGTGGGGGGAGATCGCTGGCCGACTCGACGAGGCCAAAGACCAGGGGATGGAGCCAGCCCAGCCGTTCGTCGACGTCAACAGTCGCGAGGCAACGGTGACCATCCGCCTCGAGGGCCAGCCGATCACGCTGGCCGTCGAGGACGGCGTGGAGAAGAACGCCGATCGACTCTACACGGAAGCCAAGCGGATCGCCGAAAAAAAAGCGGGCGCACTCGCGGCCATCGAGGACACGCGGGAGGAACTCGAGGCGATCAAGGCCCGTCGAGATGCCTGGAATGCTGACGACGACACTGGCGAGGATAAAGCGAGCGAGGACGATGACGGACGCCAAGAACGGAACTGGTTAGCCGAGTCCTCGGTCCCGGTTCGGAAGGACGAGCAGTGGTACGAACGCTTCCGCTGGGTCGAGACCAGCGACGACTTCCTCGTGATCGGGGGACGTAACGCCGACCAGAACGAGGAACTCGTCAAGAAGTACCTCGAGCCTGGCGATCGAGTGCTCCACACGCAAGCCCACGGGGGCCCCGTGACGGTGATCAAGGCAACGGCACCGAGCGAGGCGTCTTCGGCCGACATCGAGATTCCCGAATCGACGATCGAGGAGGCCGCCCAGTTCGCCGTCTCCTACTCTTCGGTGTGGAAAGACGGCCGGTACGCCGGCGACGTCTACATCGTCGACGCCGACCAGGTGACCAAGACTCCCGAGAGTGGCGAGTACCTCGAGAAGGGCGGGTTCGCCGTTCGGGGCGAGCGGACGTACCTCGACGATACGCCGGTCGGCGTGGCCGTGGGCATCCAGTGTGAACCGTACACCCGCGTCATCGGCGGCCCACCGACCGCGATCGCGGATCGGGCCGTGACGACGATCGAGGTCGAGCCGGGGCGCTACGCCCAGGCCGATGCTGCAAAGCGGATCTACCGGGACCTGCGCTCGCGATTCACCGACGAGTCGTTCGTCCGGAAGATCGCCAGCCCGGACCAGATCGCGCACTTCCTCCCGCCGGGTGGCAGTCGGATCGTCGAGGACTGACGTCGAGTCCTTGCGTGCATCGATGGCACCTCGAGGGGGGTACAGTGTCCCCAGACTCCAGCGCGGTCCCCGAGGGGTGGCCTGACGGCGAACCGAGACCGTCCAAGGCGACTCGAGCAAGAACGGTTGGGTCTCCAGGCCGTCGCCCGATTCACCACTCGTTCGATCGGGTTCCACTCATCGACCGAGGACGAGAATCGAGGCGGTTCGGTCCTTACCGTGAGCCACCAACAGACAGGCCGAGTCCGCCACGGTCCGAGCAGTCCTCGGAGTCGCCCCCACTCACAGCAGGGTTGGGGGCGACCTCCACATCGTTCGGCCCACGAACACGAACCTGATACTCCCGGTACTCGAAACGCACCTCAACTGGCGACCCATCGTGAGCGAACAGGGCCTCGAGGGCGTCGACGTCGACGGCGTCGTGGAGGGGTGGGTCCAGTTCGAGCGGATCCGTACACTCCTCGTGGGCGATAGCGGTGACGATGCGATATCCGATTTGCGACTCTGGTTCCATGAGCGAGGCGGCCACGAGGTCGAATAAAAATCCCGTTGATTGTGGGCTGATACGTGTCATACAATTGTCTGACGACTGTGTAACTCTCGTTGGCAGTGAGCGTACGGACGGTCTTGGATGGCGGTTCGCGGACGCCTCGAGCCACCGATTCGAGCGGTGGGCGGTCCCTCGAGTGCCAGGACTGATCCCGCGGGATCGACGAAGGGTGGCATGCTGAGCCACCTGTCGGCCAGTCCATCGGGCGTCACCGTGGGGCGACTGCAACGCGTGATCAAGTGGGGTGACTTATGCACGCTCGAGTCAACGTCCGAGTATGAGCGACGATGCGTTCGACCACGGGAAAGCTGAACGGTTGCGGAGTCGGGACGTTACGGAGGGACCGGATCGCGCCCCACACCGGGCGATGTTTCGGGCGATGGGCTTCGACGACGAGGATTTGGGCTCCCCCATGATCGGCGTGGCGAACCCCGCCGCGGACATCACGCCGTGTAACGTTCACCTCGACGACGTCGCCGACGCGGCGATCACGGGCGTCGACGAAGCCGGTGGCATGCCGATCGAGTTCGGGACGATCACGATCTCCGACGCCATCTCGATGGGCACCGAGGGGATGAAGGCCTCACTCATCTCGCGGGAGGTCATCGCCGACAGCGTCGAACTCGTGAGTTTCGGCGAGCGCATGGACGGCCTCGTCACCGTCGCCGGCTGTGACAAGAACCTGCCGGGGATGATGATGGCCGCGATCAGGACCGACCTGCCCAGCGTCTTCTGTTACGGCGGCTCGATCATGCCCGGCAACCACGAGGGTCGGGACGTCACCATCGTCCAGGTCTTCGAGGGGGTGGGCTCCTACGGGACCGGCGAGATGAGCGCCGACGAACTCGACGATCTCGAGCGTCACGCCTGCCCCGGTGCTGGCTCGTGTGGGGGGATGTTCACCGCCAACACCATGGCTTCGATTTCCGAAGCGCTGGGGCTGGCGCCGCTGGGTAGCGCCTCGCCACCGGCGGAAGACGAGGAACGCTACGCGGTTGCCGAACGCGCCGGGGAACTCGCCCTCGAGTGCATCGAGGCCGATCGTCGTCCCTCCGACGTCCTTTCCCGAGAATCGTTCGAAAACGCTATCGCCCTCCAGACGGCCATCGGTGGATCGACCAACGGCGTGCTTCACCTCCTCGCGCTCGCCCGCGAGGCGGGTGTCGACCTCGAGATCGAGGACTTCGACGCGGTTTCGAAGCGCACCCCCAAAATCGCGGACCTGCAGCCCGGAGGCACCCGCGTCATGAACGACCTCCACGACCTCGGCGGCGTCCCCGTCGTCATCCGACGCTTGCTCGAGGCCAACCTGTTCCACGGCGACGCGATGACGGTCACCGGCCGAACCATCGCCGAAGAGCTCGGCCGGCTCGAGGATACCGGGGAGCTCCCCCCTGACGCGGAGCTCGAGGCGGACTTCCTCTACGCCGTCGACGAACCGAAGCAGGCCGAGGGGGCGATCAAGATCCTCGAGGGGAACCTCGCTCCCGACGGTGCGGTGCTCAAGGTGACCGGGGACGATGCCTTCCACCACGAGGGGCCCGCCCGCGTCTTCGAACACGAGGAGGCGGCGATGGCCTACGTCCAGGAGGGCCACCTCGAGAGTGGCGATGTCATCGTCATCCGCAACGAAGGTCCCCGTGGCGGGCCAGGGATGCGCGAGATGCTCGGCGTCACGGCGGCAGTAGTCGGTGCGGGCCACGAGGACGACGTGGCGCTCATCACCGACGGACGCTTCTCGGGTGGGACTCGCGGCCCGATGATCGGTCACGTCGCCCCCGAGGCGTTCGTCGGTGGACCGATCGGCCTGCTCGAGGACGGCGACGTGATCACGGTCGACATTCCCGATCGGACGCTCGCGGTGGATCTCACGGCCGACGAACTCGCGGCCCGTCGCGAGGACTGGGAGCAACCCGACCCCCCCTACCCGGGTGGTGTCCTCGCCAAGTACGGTCGTGATTTCGACTCCGCGGCAAACGGTGCAGTGACGAACCCACGATTGACGCGGGACTGATACGGCCTGCTGGCCTTTTTCCGTGATAGCCCAGTGGTCGGCGATCATCGGCGAGCCGGGCGCTAATCAGTATGGGGTGCTGGATCCTCTCATCTACCGCCGAGAACCCGTCACGGAGTCGGTGCTCTGTGACACATTGGGACCCCACTCCCTATCAGACGAGACGATTTCGCATCTCCTCGAGCGAGTCCATCGCCAGTGCCTCGTAATTGTCCACGATGATCTCGCGCCAGCGCTCGAGTTTCTTCGGCGTCGAGCCCGCCATGTGCGGCGTGATGATGACGTTCGAGAGGTCCCACAGCGGCGACGCCGCTGGGAGTGGCTCGGTCTCGAACACGTCCAGACCAGCGCCACGAATCTGTCCGTACTGGAGTGCCCGGATCAGGGCTGCCTGGTCGACCACCCCGCCGCGGGCGATGTTTACAAGCACCGCCTCGGAGGGGAGCAGCCTGAACTCGTCGCTCGAGATGAGCCCCTCGGTTTCGTCGGTGAGCGGACAGGCGAGCACGAGATAGTCCGCCTGCCGACAGACCGTGTGGTGGTCATCGGCGCGATAGCAGGTCTCGAGCACCTCTGGGGCACCCTCGAGGTCGCGCTTCGTGCCGATGACCCGCATCCCCAGTGCGTCGGCGAGTTCGGCTGTCCGCGTTCCGATGGCACCCACGCCGATGATTCCCATGGTCTTCCCTCGAACTTCACCGCCCTCCACGCGCTCCCAGACGCCCCGCCGTTGCTGGTCCATCGATTCGTGGAGTCGTCGTTCGAACGCCAGTATGTATCCGAGGACCTGCTCTGCAATCGGTTCAGCGTGGACCCCTGAGGCGTTGGTGAGGGCGATGTCCCGTGCCTCGAGGGTCTCGACGTCGTAGTGATCGACGCCCGCGCTCAGGGCCTGGACCCACCGGAGACGCTCTGCGATCTCGAGGGTCTCCTGGGCGAGTCGACCGGCGACGATGCCCTCGGCCGTCTGGACCAACTCGTGGGTTTCCTCCGGCGTCCTGGCAACGGCCAGTGCGTCCGCCGGGAGAGGTGTCGAGAGTGTCTCCTCGAGTTGTACAAGTCGTTCTGGCCCGAGGTCGTGTGGAAGCAGGAGGGTGGGTGTGTCGGTCATACCCGGCCCCACGAACCCACCCTGTCTAAACGTCCGGGTTCCGGCAGGGGATCGCAGCCAGGCGATGAGAATGGGCCCCTCGAGCGTGTGAACACTCGCCAGTCCCATCGGGTGCCCGCTCGAGGGGACGAGAGAACGGGTGGTGAGGCTCGGCCGACGCCCTACGTCGCGACGACGCCGATACCGTGGAAGTCGCTGTCGTCGTTCCCCTCGTCCGGCTCGATGACGGTCACGATTTCTCGATCCTCGACGCTGAGGACGGAGAACCCTGGTGTCTCGCCTTCGGCCGCGTGCGGGTCACCCGAGAGCGGTTCGGGACCGCGCAGGCTGACGAACATGTACTCGTCGTCGGGGTCTGCCCACATGATGTCCGGTGCGGGACCGTAGTCCTCGATCTCTTCGACGACCTCGTTCGTCTCGGGATCGACGATGACGCCGTCGTCGGTCTCGCGGTTCAGGACCCAGAGCTCGTCGCCGCCCGCCGTGAACCAGAAGCCATGGGCGTCGTACCCGTCGCTGCTCTGGGCCACCTCGTCGTGACTCGCTTCTGCAACTGTGTCGCCGGAGTCGGGATCGATCGGCGCGACTGCATCGGTGTCGATGGCGTACCACTCGCCGACGCCGCCGGTTGGCTCGTGATTGCTTGGGGCACCCGCGGTGAGGTACATCGTTTCCTCGTCGGGGCTGGCCATCGTCCCACAGTTCGCACGGACGGCGTCGGGCGTGATGACGTGGTCGATCTCGAAGGCGTCGTAATCCACGACGACAACGCCAGCGAAGTCGACGGCCGGGCCGAGCGTGTGATACGAGTGACCGTTCGCGTAGTCGTGACAGATTGGCTGGGCGCGGACACCGTCGTCGTTCTCGGGGAACGCATCCTCGTATTCCTGGAAGGTGTCGTCGTCGTCGATCGTGATCTCGTCGACGATCTCGAACTCCTCGTCCTCGAGGTCGGCGTCGACGCGCACGATCGCGCCTTCGCCGATCGCGTCGACCTGGATGTACTCGTCGTCGGGGGTGAACCCGGAGAAGTGCGACCCAGCGCCGGTCGGGATATCCGCGACCAGTTCGTGGTCTTCGACGCGGTAAACCAGGGTCCGGGCCCCGGCGGTGCAGGCGACGGCGGCGTACTCCCCGTCGGCGCTGAAGTCGATCATGTGTGGGACGAGACCGCTCTCGCCCACGTCCTCGTTGACGTCCAGTTCGGTGGTCTCCTCGAACTCGTCGTCACCGGCCGGTTCGTACACGTAGATCTGGTCGGTACCTTGATCGAGTGCCCATACTTCGTAGCTCCCGTCGTCGCCGCCGACACCGAGGTCGCCGAGGCAGCCGGCGGCTGCTGTCAGGCCCGCTCCAGCCGCACCGGCGAGAAACGTTCGTCGCGTTGATTGATTCGTCATGGTACGTGATGAGGCCTCGACACTCAAAAATACACGGGTTTCAGACCGTCTAAGCGGCAAATCTCCGAACTGGGCGGAGACGGAGGCAAAACTTGACGGAAGTTCTTCGACCCAACTCGAGCGGTCCTGGCGTGAGGACTCGAGCCGGTTCATTTCGATCTGTGACAGCCTCACAACCAGACGAAGTTGCCGCTATCTGTGATACACTGGCGCGGTGATCCCGAGTCCGTTTGCGGTCCGTCCGCCGACGGCTGGTCACGGTCCTGTGTCCGGGTGATTCCCGGGTTCTCCGACACGCGCTCGGAACTCGTCTCCCCCGAGGGCACATCGATAGGCCGGCTTGTACATCATGTTCGAGCCGCCCGCAACGACCTGCCAGTCGTCGCGGATTTCGTCCCTGAGGTAGTACTGTGCCCGTTCGTTTCCGGGCGCAACGCGATAGTCGCTCAGCCTGATCGGATCCCGTTCGAACAGGCCACCTGGCTCCTGACCATCGATCAGCACGATCGACTTCTGGGCGAGGTACGGACGACCATCGCGGGCCCGCTTGGCGTGAGCGTTTTCCGAATGCACCTCGAGCATCTCGCTCGCCTGTTCGGGTGGCGTCTCCGGCGAGATGACGTCGACCCGGTCGACGGTGAAATAGCCGATCACGTAGCGGTGCGCACGGCTGTCGGGGTCGTCCACCCGCCGAAGACCTGCGTAAAAGCCAACGACGTCGCCCTCCTCGAGTTCGCGGAGTCTGGAGACGTAGCCACTCGAGCGATGTTCGCCGTAGGTTAGCGCCGTAAAATTCGGGTCGTGATGCAAAGGCCACGCGGCGAGATCCTCGCCGGTGAGCGTACGTGATGCCTCCTGAACGGGCTGGGGCGTGATCCGAGTCGTCAGGTCGGCGGCTCGTCGATCCCGGTATCGAAAGGACCACGACCCGAGGGTCGCCGACTCGCTCGTCTCGTCGGTCTTCTCGGGGATGGGAACGTACTCGAACCGTCCGTCTGCGTACAGCGGGGCCAGCGCACCGAGATTCGTCGTGTCTGCGCCGACGCCGGCCAGCACTACGGTCATCGCTCGAGTTACCGACGCAAGGCTCAAAACGGTCGCGGTTCGTTGGAAACCGGTGCTTACCTTTTTTCCCCCGCGGCGTCGACGCACCCATGCAGACGCCTGTCGAGGACGACGGTCGATCCGATGGCGAGGCGGGGGCAGCATCGACCACCGCGGCTACCCGACCTCCTGATCTCGACCCGACCACGGCCCTCGTCTCCGTCGTCGTCCCGGTGTACAACGACGCCGAGGGCCTCGAGCGAACCCTCTCGTCGCTTGCCGCACAATCGCACGACGACTACGAGGTGATCGTCGTCGACAACGACTCCACCGATAGGACGCTGGCCCGCGCGCGCGAGTGGGAACGCGACATCGATCACTTCATGATCGTCCGCGAGACCGACGTCCAGGGGTCCTACGCCGCCCGAAACACCGGCCTCGAGCACGCCGCGGGTGACGTCATCGCGTTCGTCGACGCCGACGTGTGGGTCCCGAATGACTGGCTTTCGGCCGGCCTCGAAACCATGACCGCAAGCGGGGCAGGCTACGTCGGCTGTCGCGTCGACCTCAGCCTCGAGGCCCGGACTCTCCCAGGCCTGTACGACGCCCACGTTGGTTTCCCCGTCGAGCGATACGTCACCGAAAACCGGTTCGCCCCGACGTGTGCGCTGTTCGTCGCTCGAGCCGTCTTCGAGGACGTGGGGGCGTTCGACGCCACGCTCGTGTCGGGCGGCGACGTTGAGTTCGGCCAGCGGGTCGCCGCGGCCGGTTGGGCACTGGCGTACACCGACGACGTCGCCGTCGACCACCCGGCTCGTACCGGCCTCCGCTCCCTGCTCGGCAAGCATCGACGAGTCGGCCGCGGGGTCGAACAACGGGCGCGTCGATATCCCGACCGCTACGAGCCCCGGGCGCTCTGGCATCCGATCGGCCTCTGCCCGCCACACCCCGGTCGCTTCCCGGCACTGTTCGGGGACGCCTGGGGAGGGCTCCGATACCGGGAACGACTCGGCGTTTACGCCGTCGGTCACCTCGTACGATTGTCCCGGATTGCCGGGCGTGCCCTCGAGCGTTTCTCGAGAGGCGATCGGGTCCCAACAGATCGAGGTGATCGCGTTGGCACCACGACGACAGGGAGATGACTGCGGATCCACTCGCGTAGTCGAGCGTTTATAATTCTCCCCTCGAAAGGACCTCCGTGGGTCTCGCGCATCTCGTCTCAGCAATTGGATTCAGGTTCCCGAACGGGGAGTCTCACGACCCGGCCAGAGACGACCACCGCGATGGCGTTCGATCACACGGGGTCGACGGCCTCGGGTGGCTTTCGTGATCGACGCCGTCGGTGGCGTCGTGCTGGCCGCCGTCGCCGCGACGCTGCTGGCGATACAGAACGTCTGTGTCCGACTCGCGACCGACGGCGGACGGGTCAGCGACGCCGTCGTCGTCGTCATGGCGGTCAACGTGGGCCTCGTCGTCCCCCTCGCGCTCGTCGTTCACTACCCTGTCTCCGGCCTGACCTGGCGGTCGGCCGGGGCGTTCGCCACCGCAGGCATCCTCGGACTGGTCTTCGGTCGCATCTGTCTCTACGCCGGTATCGAACTGATCGGAGCCAGCCGGACCACACCGATCGTCTCGGCATCCACGCTCATCTCGGCGATCCTCGCCGTCTGGCTGTTCGGGGAGTCACTCACCGTCCCCCACGTGATCGGCATCTGTTGCATCGTCGCCGGCGTCGCCGTGCTGTCCTGGCTCACTGCCGCCGATGCCCCCGAGTCCGCTCTCCGGGACGTCTGGTACTCGCTGACGTTCCCGATCGCTGCCGCGGTGTTTCTCGGCGTCGAACCCATCCTGATTCGGACAGGGCTCGACGAGGGCACGCCCGTGCTCGTCGGGCTAGCAGTCATGATGGGGGCGGCGTTCGTCAGTTACCTCGGCTATCGGCTGGGAACCGGTCGACCCGCGCCCTCGCTCCGGCAAAACCCCCATGCTCGGTGGTATCTCGGGGCCGGGCTGACGAGTACGGTGGGTCTCTGCAGTTACTTCGCCGCACTGGCGCTGGCACCGGTCGTGATCGTCATCCCACTCGTCCAGACCGCACCGCTCGCCGTCATCGTCATCTCCGCGCTGTTTTTGCCCCGCCGTCTCGAGCGGGTCACCTGGCCGCTCGTGGTGGCGGCCATCGTCGTCGTGGTGGGGGCGATTCTGGTCTCACTCGCGGGGTGAACCCGACATGTCGACTGCAGACCTCGATCAGTGGGAGGCGTATAGCTCCGCGTAGGTCCCCTCGCGCTCGAGCAACTGATCGTGGGTTCCCCGCTCTCGGATCTGCCCACCCTCGAGGGCGTAGATGCGGTCGGCGTCGCGCACCGTCGAGAGACGGTGGGCGATGGCGACGATGGTTCGATCCTCGCCGGCTCGTTGGAGAGCCGTCTGGACCTCCTGTTCGATCGAGGTGTCGAGATCGCTCGTGGCCTCATCGAGCACGAGGATGTCGGCGTCCTCGAGCAATCCGCGGGCGAGGGCGACCCGCTGGCGCTGTCCACCCGAGAGGCGAACGCCGTTGTCACCGAGCGTGGTGTCGTACCCTTTCGGCAACTCGTCGACGAACTCGGTCACCTGCGCGATGGCGCAGGCGCGCTCGATCTCGGCCTGTGTGGCCGACGGGTTGGCGACGGCGACGTTCCGCCGGAGCGTGTCGTTGAAGATGAACGGATCCTGGCGAACGTAGGCGATGCGAGCCCGCCAGGCGTCGATATCGTATTCCTCGATCGGGGTCCCCGCGGCAGTGATCGTGCCGCTATCGGGGGCGTAGAGCCGAGCGAACAGGGCGGCGATCGTCGACTTTCCGGCCCCGGACTGGCCGACGAACGCGACGAACTCGTCCGTGCCGACCTCGAAGGAGATCCCCTCGAGGACTGGCGTCTCGTCGTCGTAGCTGAACGAGACATCCTCGAACTCGACTGGCGTGACGGGGACGGGCACCGATCGATCACCCCCCTCGAGATCGCGGTTGGCCTCGAGATCCCCGATGAACTGCTGGGTGCGCACGAGGTGTGGCAGTCGCCCCTCCATCTTGTAGAAGTACTTGTTGGCCTGGCTGACGCGGGGACCGACCTGGAACATGGCGTAGAGGAAGACGCTCATCGCCGCGAGTGAGAGGTTGGCGATGGTAAGCGAGATGTAAATCAGCCCGAAGACGAGCAGGGCGATGGCGAGGTTGTAGACGTTGTTGATGATCTCCTCGTTTCGGCCGAGGGTGATCGTGGCATCGGTGAACTGCTCGAGGTGCTCTCGGAAGTTCTCGTAGAGTTCGTCGCCGAGCCCGACCATTTTCACCTCCCGGATGCCCTGGGTGCCCGCCTGGGCGCTCGATTGAATAGCCTCGTTGGCGTCGGCAACCCGATCACCGACGGTGTATCCAGCCTCGGTGATGCTCCGGACGGCGACAGTGAGCCCACCGATTGCGACCCCGGCGAGGATCGTCAACCACGGGGAGATGACGAACGCGATCGAGAGGTAGACGGTGATCATGAGGAGGGAACTGAAGAGGCGGACACCGTCTCGAATCACCTTGCCGGCGTACTCGGCCTGCGTGACGATGGCATTGAGAATGTCGTCCGACCCTTCCTGGTCGTAGTAGGCCGTGTGTGCGTCCAGCGCACCGCGAAACGCACGCTGTTGTAACTCGCGAACGTACCACGTCTGGAGCATGATGCGGAGCCAGCCGAGGAGAATCGAGGTTCCGAAGCGGACGGTCATCACCGCCCCGATCACTAGAACGATGTATCCCAGGGTGAACGGGATGTTGAACACCTCGAACGCGGTGATGAAGTAGGCGACCATTCCGTCAGCATCGGCGGAATCCTGGCCCTGGACGACCTCGACGATTGGCAAAATAAAGCTCACACCGATTCCCTCGAGAACCGCCACGATCCCGCTACAGGCGACGATTGCGACTGTCAACAGCGGGCGAAACGTGGCGACCGTGTAGAGCGCCTGTCCCTTCTCTCGGAGCGTCAGGTCAGTACCCATGAAATCAACCGAAGCCAACCGGTGGGTGACCCTTGTTATGAAGCTGCTACCGAATGGTGTGATCCCGTCTGTATCTGATGCCGTGATCGTATTGGGCGCGTGTCGTCTCCCCGCGACAGAAACGCTGCCTGGTCGAACCGCCTGTCGGGGTTTCAGGAACCTCGAGCTCGAACTCGCCTACTTTTCGGAGCGAGACCGCGAGTCAGGGGCCAGCAACCGGGCGAGCGCCCGCGCGGGGTTCGGGGCCGAGCGTCCCGTCAGCGAGCCGAGCGCTCGGTTCAACTTGCGGGCACCCCAGTGGCCGTACGGACCGCCGAGTGCGACGGCCAGATACAGGTATGGCGTCGAGAGCACCGGCTGCGTTCGGATGGCCTTCAGCGCGAATCGACGCGCGTCCCCGTAGTGACCGTTCGCCAGGCCCGCCCCTGCGATCGCGGCCGCGAGACGCGCTCGAAACAGTCGTTCACAGCCGTACTCCTTCGCGAGCGAGCCGTGTTTCTCGAGAAAGAGGGGATAGGAGATGTCCCGTTTGGCCTCGAACGCATCCCCGATCTGTTCGTGTTCTCCGTGGCGTCTCACCACCAGTGGCTCCCGAACGGTGGCAAATGGTGCGTGCCGGGAGAGTCTGACGAGCCACTCCCGATCCTGCCAGGCTGGAAATCGCTCGTCCGGAAGGCCCGCGGTGTCGACGAGCGATCGACGAACCGCGATGGTCGAAAAGGTCCCACCGACTTCCGTCCCGACGAGGCCGCTCGTGGCCTGGCGGCCCACCGACGGCAGGCGGACCCCCGTTTCGACGCCGTCACCGTCGACGAACTGCTGGCCAACCAGAACGACGCCAACCTCCGGGTCCTCGCGAAAGCGCTCTACCTGTCGCTCGAGCTTTGCCGGTCGCCAGGTGTCGTCGTCGTCGAGGAACGCCAGGATCGATCCGGAGGCGTGTCGAATGCCGGTGTTTCGAGCAGCGTTTGCCCCCTGGTTTTCCTCGTGTCGGATGCACCGCCACTCGAGGTTCCCGGGGGCGTTGGCCTCGAGGAGTGGCGCGACCGGTTCCGGGGACGCGTCGTCGACAACCAGGAGTTCCGACGGCTGGTGGGTCTGGGTGGCGACGCTCTCGAGCGCCTCGAGGAGCATGGTCGGGCGATCGTAGGTTGGGACGATCACGCTGACTGGAGGGGCGGCCATTGGTATCAGGTTCGACCTCTCACCCTTGGTTATTGTACGATTAGCCGATGTGTCACGACTCCCTGACACTGCGTAGTGACTCTCATAACTTCCGACAGGCAATGCCTGAAGTGGAACACATCACTCGCTGGTCGCCACAGAACGGGGCCATCACACACCGGTGCCCACTCAGATTGACCGCCACTCGGGTAGCAGTCGCTGGTCGATATTCTCGAAAAAACACACCACTTCACGGGGCCACCACCCACCTCCCGCCGGGGGTGGGACGTCGATCAGGCCGATTTCGTCTTCGGATCCGCACCGACTGGATGGTACTCCCAGAGACCGCCCTCGCGCATCGCGTCCCCGACGGCCTTGTGGAGGTCGACGATCGTCTCGAAGGAGTCCGGCTCGACGTACTCGAAGATCTCTCGCAGGGCGACGACCGACTGGTGGTTGATCCGGATCGGGTCGTCGCCGTACTCCGCCACGAACGCCTCTCGGTCGAGGGGGAAGTCCTCGTCCTCGTCGACCTTCTTCGCGATGACCGCCATGTCGAACTTCCGCATCCCCTCGCTGCCCTCCTCACCGTCGGGATCGTGTGGCCAGTCCATACGGTTTGATCTGGGCGGCGGTGGCAAAAGGGTTACCCTTGGACCGGTGCCTCGACGATTTCGGCGTGGTTCACAACCGACTACTGTCGACTTCGATACCTGGTGGGGAGACGATCAAGAACCCCCGGAAGTGGATCAAGCTTCCACCCGCCTCCTTGACATCACGGGCGAAGCCCGCGGCCAGTTCGTTCACGTTGCCGTCGACGTTCAAGACGAGGACGTTCCCCGCCTCGATGGACTCGATCCACGTCTCCGGTGGCTTCGAGCCGTCGAGGATGTCGAGTACGATGGCTCCCTCGAACCCCGAACCCGAAGACTCCTCCTCGTCGATGTGTTCCTCGACAGCCTGTAAATCGAGGTCGAAATCGCTCATGGACGATGGCTCACACCCGGACAGCAAAAGCGTTCCCCACCGGTTCCAGCTCGAGGGCCGGGCGAGCCCCGTCGATCTATCAGTCGGTCGAGCAGCCAAATTCGAGAGTCGGCAGCTTTTTCGATCACCGCCCGTCCACCCGTCACATGGACGATACCGACTCCCAGGCCGTCGCCGTTGGCACCGCACGGGCAACTCCTGGCACCTGCGACACCGGCTTCCTCGAGGTCACCGACCTTCCAACGGGTGGTCCCGAACGCATCCCGATCGTCGTCGCTCGAGGCGACCGCGAGGGTCCAACACTGTGGGTCACGGGCGGGATTCACGGCAACGAGATGACCGGCGTCGCGACCGCCCAGGACGTCCTCGCCGACGGGGTCCCAGCGGGGCTCCGCGGAACGGTCGTCTGTGCCCCGATGTGCAATCCAGCGGGAATCCGACGTGGCGTTCGAACCTCGTACTACCACGACGACGACCCGAATCGGTTTTTCCCGGCGAGCGACGCCGGGGATACGACGGGGACCAGGGTTCAGGAGCGGATCGACGAACGGGTGTACGACGCCATCGTCGACTCGGCGGATGCGTTGCTCGACCTCCACACCGCCCAGGTTGGCTCGGTGCCGTTCGTCATCCGGGATCGCGTGCTCTACGGTGAGCGGCGTGAGCAGGCGGCCGCAACCGCTCTCGCCGAGGAGCTGGCGGCACTTACTGGAGCACTCGGGATCCCCGTCGTCACGGAGTACCCCGCCGAGGAGTACGCCGATCGGAACCTCCATCGGTCGACCGCGGGTGCGGTCCTGAACGAGGCCGGCATTCCAGCCCTGACGCTCGAGCTGGGTGGCCACGACACGATCGACGAGGGGGTTCGGGCCGCCGGACTGGCTGGGGTCTATCGGGCGATGGTCCACCTCGAGATGCTCTCAGGCGTGCCCACGAGGATCGCGGATGCGGACCCCGGGTTCGAATCACCCGTGGACTACGAGGTTCGCCGATTCGTGGGTCCCCGAGCCCCGGTAGCGGGCTTTTGTCGACCGGCGATCGAGCCGGGTGTTCCCTTCGAGTCGGGCCGCGAGATCGCGAGGGTGGTCTCGCCCCACGGAGACGCCCAGGCTGGGCTCGAGGCGCCCCACGACGGGTACGTCCTTGGATGGCGATCGCCGGTGACGTACGAGAACGATGCGGTGGCGAGCCTGGCGGTTCGCGACGAGGGGCCGATGGTGGCACCGCGTGACTGAGCTGGCCCCGTCACCGAAACGACACGCTTAAACGCCGGACGCTCGTCGTTTGGATCATGGGACCGTGGGGTAGTGGTATCCTCTGCGGATGGGGTCCGTAGGACTCGAGTTCGACTCTCGGCGGTCCCACTCTAAATTTACTGTATCTGCATCTACAAGCAACTGCGCCCGGTGAGCCTGCCCTAAACGGCATTCGAGGTGAGCCGCATGTCTGCTGAGCCGAGATCGAGCATGCAAGTCCTAGCCCACGAGCGACCCAGGGGAGCGAGTCGGAACGTCTTGCAGCTGCTGGACTCACGGCGGTCCTCCGTCGTCACCCCGGTAAATCAATCACTTCCGGTTTCGATACCGATCGATAACCAGGTCGAGGCCGAAGGCCCCCGAGGTGACAGTGTAGTGGGTCTCGAGGCGGGGATTGAATTTCGCCTTGTACCGATTGATGCTCGGCACGCCGGCCCCCACGAGGTCGTACCCCTCGAGGCCGGCCTCGAGACCGTCGCGCATGACCTGCCAGTCGAGGAGGTCGTTGACGGCGAGGTCGAGGTCGCGGTCGACTTTGACGCCGCCTTGCCATCGATAGCGGGTGGTATCCGACTCGGCAACGAGGATCCCCCCCTGAAAGTCGCCATCGACGCGACAGACGTAGGGTCTGATCGCACCCTCGGGCAGGCGTTCGTACAGCGACCGCACGAAATCCGTCGACAGCTGGAACGAACGGTCCTGACTGGCGTATCGCGCCCGGACCTGGTCGATGATCCGATCGATATCGTCGATCCCTCCCTCCGTGACGGTGTACTCGCCGTCGAAATCAGCGGCCTTCCGAATGTTGCGCCGGGCATCACTGCTAAAGCGGCCCAGCAACTCCTCGGGGGTCCCCTCGAGGTCAACGACGTAGGTGTGTTCTGGTTCGGCCTGGTAACCCTGCCAGATGAACGGCCGGATATCGTCGATCGTCACCGCATCGAACTTCGTGTACTTCGGAGCGAGTTCGGCCTCGAGCCACTCGAGGGTCGCCTCGATGAAGTCGTTGGTTCGCCGGTCGGCTTTTCGTTGTTTGAGCCTCTCGACGTTACAGAGGACTGGCCCGAGGTAGGAAACCCAGGAGTACGGTGCGGGTGAGAACGCAGCTGTCAGTGGGCCTTTCCTGTACTCGAAGACCGGAAAGAGGCCGACGGTCTCCTGGCCTTTGTGCCCCGCCAGGAGGTGGGGCGTGGTGTCGGTATCGTCGGCCTGGAGCGAGAGGGCTTCCGCCCGGTAGAACGGATGGGCTCGAGCGGCGCGTTCAACGTCGCGGTTCCAGGTGTCGGCGTCCTCGACTGGATCGAGGCGACTGATGTCGATGCTCATGAGAGATACCCCAGGTCACGCAGTCGGTCCTCTGCCGTCTCGGTGCTGGTGGCCGTGATCGGTTCGGGTTCGTAGTCGGGATACGACTGGCGCTCACTCGGGTCGACGATCGGGAGGACCGAGCCGTCCATTTTCGTGTCGATCGGCACGTCGAAGAACGAACAGATCGTCGGCGCGATATCGAAGATGCTGGCGTCTGTCAGTGAGACTGACTCGTCGAAATCCTCCCCGGCCGCCGCCACGACACCCGTTCGTTTGTGGTTCCAGGGCTCCCACGGCTCGGCGAACTGGTCACCCTCGAGGCCTTCGACGATGGCGTTGTCGAAGTCGGCGGGAACGGTGACGATATCCGGCGCGTCCTCGAGTGCTGGGCCATCGAACACCGCCTCCCGGGGCTCGACGGCCTCGAACATCGGGTCTCCGTCGGGTGTTCGGACGGCCCTGAGGTCGTCGATCAACGCCGCGCGGAAGTCGTCGTACGAATCGGCCCCAACCTGCCCGTTCGGTTCCCGGCCATCGAGGTTGATCCGGATGCCGAGTTCGCTCTTCGAGCGGAGGTAGGCGTTCGAGTTGGGGAAATCGACCTGTTCACTGGCCGCGCGGGCGACGTCGTTGGGCACGCGTTTGCCGATGGCCTCTTTCAGGCCGACGTACTCGAGGGTGCTGGCCACACGCTGGGTCGTCACCCCGAAACGGGCCGCGACGTTCATCAGCCGTTCGAAGGCGCTGACGTCGTGATTGCCGGCTGTTTCACCCTCGAGCAGCTGGTTTTGCCAGGCGCGTGACCAGGTCGGCATCCCTTCGCCGCCGCTCTTCGTGACGACGTCGCCCCGTTCCCGGAGGAACTCGTTGACCCGGAACTCCCAGCCCTCGACGGGGCCGATACCGTGGTCGCTGACGATGAGCACGTTTTCGGGATCGAACTCCCGAATCGTGTCGGTAATCTCGGCATCGACGGCTCGATAGACGGCTTCGATGGCCCGTTTGTCGCCCGGGCGCTCGTGAAAGACCGAATCAGTCCCTTGGAACTGCACGAATCCAAAATCCGGCTCGAATCGCTCGAGCAGGTATCTAAACGCGCGGCCACGGCAGGCGATCGTGCGCTCGTAACTGGCGATGGACTCGTTGGGTTCATCGCCGCTCTGTGGGTAAATGCGATACTCGCCACACGCGTCCTCGACCTCCTCGAGGATTCCCTGCGGGTGACACGGCGGCGATTCGGGGGCGGTCATTCCCGGAATCAGCGCGCCGTCGAAGGATCGGGGTGGGTGGGTGACGGGTACGTTGACGACGACACTCGAGAGGCCCGACTCACTGAGGAGTTCCCAGACGGGGCGCGCGCGGACGTGCGTTGCGTTGACGACGTCCCAGTCGTAGCCGTCGAAACTGAGGAAATCGTAGACGCCGTGTTTCCCCGGATTCTGGCCCGTATACATCGATGGCCAGGCGCTCGCCGTCCAGGGTGGGAGTTGTGACTCGAGTGGCCCGTCAGCCCCGGTTGCAAAGAGCCGCTCGAGCGTCGGCGTGATCCCGTCTTCGAAGAGTGGATTGAGGATGGGATAACAGCCTGCATCGAGCCCGATAACGAGGAGTGTGGGGCGGTCCGTCGAGGACGAACCTGCACCGTCGGTATCCATGTGTTCCAGTTCGACATCGGCGGCTTTGTTATGCGAGGGCTTGGTGCTGTAGGGCGGGCGTATCGCCCGATAGGGGAACCCATTGGATCCTGCCCCTGGGGCTGTAGGCTGATCTTGATCTGTCGAGGTGTACGATATCCTGTCCATCACTAAGGTCGACCGCGTGTGTCTGTCAGACGAATGTATACGTGGGAACGGGGTGTTCGTCCTCGAGAGCGCTCGACGGCCAGCGCAGTAGCCCGGCAGGGAGTGACGTGGCTCGGTCACAGGTTGGCCGAACGGGCTCGACATAATCAGCGGAGGCTGCGATGGCACGGATGATCGGGACTCGACCCTCGCTCGTTCACTGGTCGGCCCCGGCCTCGAAACCAACCGATATCGAGGCCCTGTTCACCGAACACAGCGACTGGCACACCTACTACGGCTCCGGTAAAGCGGCCCTTCGTGACGCCTTGCGTCTGGCGCTCGAGTCCAGCGCCAACACGGCAGGTGGCAACGTCCTGTTGCCGTCGTATCTCCCGGATGCCGTCCTCGAACCGGTCCGTGACTGTGGGCTCGAGGTACGACAGTATGCGATCACTGAGGCGCTCGAACCCGATCTGACCGATCTCGAGACACGTGTCGATAGCCAAACCGTTGCGCTGGTGTCGGTGAACTACTTCGGGTTTCCACAGGGGGCGTTCGAGGACCTCGAGTGCCTCGCCGAGCGATACAACTGTGTGCATATCGAGGACAACGCACACGGTGGGCTGAGTTTCGTCGACGGGCAGTTACTCGGTACCCGTGGGGCGATTGGCTTCTCGAGCCTCTGGAAACTACTGCCGATCCCCGATGGGGCGGTGTTGTTTCTCAACGAACCGAGGCTCGTCGACGCTTATCGCCCGTCTTCTCTCGCGGGGACCAATGGACACCTACAGACAGCCGACGTGCAGTTCGTGTGCCGGTCGCTGCTGGCTGACGTCCTCGAGTCGAATCAGACCCTCAAACACTCGATTCACTCGTTGGTCACGGAGAACGGACTGACGGCGGCCACCTCACCGCCCGAACAGCGCTATGAGGCCGCGAAAACACGCATGTCCTGGCTCTCAGCCTACGTCGTCGGCGAGGCCGATCCGGTCACGATCACTGACAAGCGACGCGAGAACTACCGCGCCTGGGTGTCGGTGTTCGAGAACTGTCCAACGACGACCCCGCTTTTCGACAGCCTCCCACGAGGTGTCTGTCCGCAGGTCTGTCCCGTTCGGACGACCGATCCCGACCGACTCCAGCGGGCCCTCGAGCGCTACGGCGTCGGTGGCAGCCATACCTGGCCTCGCCTTCCCGACACTGTCGACGGAAATACGGCGTACGAAACCGCAAATCGCCTCTCGAGGGACGTTATCGCCCTGCCCGTCCATCAACACATCGCCGCCGAGACGATCGTCGACATCGGACTGGATCTGGCCCCGACGCTCGAGCGACTCGGCTGACCTGGGTCGATTTGTTATCCACGTACCGCACCTGTCCACTCGGGCCGCCTACTCCGCGGTCCCCAATTCAACGAGTGCCCGCGTGAGTACACTCGCGGCTGTCGCACAGTCTTCCCACGCGGTCCACTCGAGCGGGTTGTGTGAAATGCCGTCTCGCGACGGGGCAAAGAGCATCCCGGCGTCGGTCACGCGTGAGACGTGCATGGCATCGTGGGCGGCCCCGGAGTGGAGGGGCAGTGACTCGACGGCAGCCCCAGCGAGTGCGGCCTGACACCGCTCGCTCATCGGAGCCGGATCGACGACCGTGTGGCGGTCGAACCTGGCGTCGATCCCACGCCTGTCGGCGATGTCCTCGAGGCTGGCTTCGGCCTCCTCGAGTAAGCCATACATCGCCTCACGGTCGACGGCACGGATGTCGAGGCCAAGCTCGACCGCACCCGGAATCACGTTGGTCGCGTTCGGCGAGACGACACACTGGCCGACTGTCGCTACTGCCGTCTCGTCCTCCCCTTCGGCCCACTGCTGTCCGCTCTCCTCGACGGCCAGGACAAACTCGCTGGCGGCCGTGAGAGCATCTCGCCGTTCGGCCATCGACGTCGCCCCGGCGTGATTTGCCTCACCGACGAGGGTGACAGCCGAGTGGCTAATCCCCGTGACAGCGGTGACGATTCCGATGGGGACCCCGGTCGCCTCGAGCGTGGTATCCTGTTCGATGTGGAGTTCGAGATACGCCTCCCACTCGCTGCAATCGAGACGCCCGTCGCCACGGTAGCCCATCGACTCGAGGGCCGCCTCGAGGGTGGTGCCCTCGTGGGTCAGTGCCAGCGCATCCGCGACTGAACGCTGGCCCGTGGCGACGCTCGAGCCGAGGAGGCCGCCGCCAAACCTCGTGCCTTCCTCTTCGGTGAACGAGACGACCGTGAGTGGTCGATCCACTTCGTGATCGGATTCCTGGATGGTGCGCACAGCCTCGAGTGCGGCGTAGACACCGAGTGGGCCATCGAAGATGCCGCCCTCGGGAACGGAATCGAGGTGACTGCCGGCGGCGACTGGGGCCGCATCCGGGTCAGCCGACGGTGGCGTCCACGTCCCGGTAATGTTTCCCACCGCGTCGACCTCGACAGTGAGGCCAGCGTCCTCGAGTCTGGAACAGAGGTACGTACGGGCTCGTTCGTTAGCGTTGGAGCCGGTGAGCACCGTCCGGCCACGGGCGTCCGGGTTCTCGGTCTCGATCGCTCCGAACTCGGCGTTGGTCTCGAGGTCGGCGCGGAGACGGTCAGCATCGACGAGGAGAGTCATACGTCCGGCTTCGGCAGGCACGGTGATGGGTGTTCGGTCTCCGGTCGTGGCAGCTTCATCCCCTGACGGAACGAGAACCGCCCCCACTTCGCACCGTCGAGAGGCACGTTTTTGATTCGGAATAGCTGGTGTCAATAGACCCTTGGCGGAGCCCACGAAACACATCGCATGGACGACCTCATCCGCGACGCTCGCAAGATCCAGTCGGCCGCCCACGTCCCCTACTCCGAGTACCGCGTCGGTGCGGCCCTCGAGACCGCCGACGGGACCGTTTACGTGGGCTGTAACCTCGAGAACGCGAACTACAGCAATAGCCTCCACGCCGAGGAAGTCGCCATCGCCGAGGCGGTCAAAAACGGCCACCACGAGTTTACCCGACTCGCCGTCAGCTCCGACCGACGGGACGGCGTCACCCCCTGTGGAATGTGCCGGCAGACGCTGGCTGAGTTCGCCGACGACGACCTCGAGGTCATCTGTGACGAAGGCCCCGAGGAACCCCCGAGTACGTACACCCTCGGCGAACTGCTGCCGAAGACGATCACCGAGGAGATGCTCGAGTAGGTCTCGAC
>LKND01000104.1 GCA_001564275.1 Natrialbaceae archaeon Tc-Br11_E2g14
ACCGTCGGCGACCTCCGGAAGATCCTCACCGATCGGCGTCTCGAACTCCTCCAGGCGCTGATGAACACCGACGGCGCGGCCGAGAGCATTGCCGCCCTCGCCGACGCCCTCGAGCGCGACTACCGGACGGTCCACGACGACGTCACCCTGCTCGAGAACTACGGCCTGCTCTTCGTCGTCGACGAAGGCCACTCGAAGCGGCCGTACGTTCCGTACCGGCGGATCCACCTCGACGTCGAACTCGTCGCGGGTGAGCCGAGCGAAGAACCCGCGCCCGTGTAACAGTCCATTGGCAATGGAGGACACAGATCTGAAAGGGGGAATACGGACGGAAAACGGCGAAATACGGCGGCACTCGAGACACACGCCTCGATCCAGCATCGCGGTGGTGGCACCCACCGACCGTTCCTGTCGGCACCACCCGCTGGAGGTGTCCTCGAGGCGGTCGCCCTCGAGTCGCTCGTCTCGATCAAGCGCGCGGGAGCGGACCTGATTCTGACGTACTTCGCCGAGGACGTGGCGGCCCGGCTGTAGGTTCCGGTTAGTTCACGCTCCGCCCTCGTCCACCTCGAGTGACTCCCACTCCAGGCGGAGCAATCGGCGCAGGCCGTGCTCGAGGATGGCCGCACCCATCGCGCTGGCCCGGTAGTACGAGTGGAGGCCGCGGTGATCGGGACTCGAGCGTTTGCGGTTTTCGACGAGGCCGACCTCGACCAGTTCGTCGAGGTGATAGTGCAAGGTGTTCCCGCGCAGGTCGAGGGCCTCCCGGAGCTCGGTCGCACTCAGGTCGCCGCGCTCGAGTAGCGTATTGAGGATGCGAAAGCGGTGTTCGTTCCCGATCGCTCGTTGCATCTCGAAGTAGGCCTCGAGGGGCAACACGCTGTGTTCGGGGAGGAGCGTGGGGTCGTCGACCGCCTCGCCCTGTGGCGTCCCTGCCATACCTGTCTCTCGGCACCCCAGCCACATAATGCTTCTTGAGTCAGTAGCCACTGATAACGCGTGTTTTTATATACTGGCGGTTCGACCACCGACCCATGCGCGAGCGCATTCGCGACGCCCTCGAGTCGGTCCCCCGCGAGCGGTTTCTGGTGTACGTGATGGGGCCGTACACGTCCGTTTCCGGTGACGATGGTGAGCAATTCGACCGACTGGCGACCCTCCGTGATCGCCTCCGGACCGAATCGGGCGTCAACGCCTTCCTCGCCACCGATCCGGAGATCCCACTCGAGGAACTCGACGCGGCGACCCAGACCATCGCGTTCGCTCGCGCGAGCAACGCGGTGATCTTCGTCCTCCCGCGGACAGGGGACAATCTCGGCGTCGGCGTCGAGGTTGGGGCCGTCCTCGAGGACAGTTATGAGTCAGAAGCGAGCGAGCGGGCCGATCGGACGGCCGTCATCCACCAGTCGGGGGTTACCAGCGCGATGCTCGCCGGCGTGACTCGACGCTGGGACGCCACGGTGTACGCCTACGACGACGAGGCGACGCTCACTCGACGGGCGAAAACGTTTGTGGCCAACGTCATCGCCGCGGAGGAGACGGGGCGATTGGCACGTCTCGAGTGATGCTGTCGTCCGTCACTAGAGACCTCCCGGCACGGTTGTCGGCGACCCCGGATTTGGGCGAATGCCAACCTCGCCGGACGCGATGGCGCTCGAGCCGCAATTTCTGCCGCGCCCGCTCGTAGTGGCCGCCGATCCTCCGGAGTTCCTGTCGGCGGTGCTGCTAGTTACAACATTTGCACTGGACGAACGGTCGGTTCTGGAGCGATGTGGGTACCAGTTCACCATGATCGGAACCTAATACTACCTAGTACGCATGGGGGTGAGCGTGCTTAGAATTGGAGGGGCTGCAAAACTGTCCATACGTCAATGCTAACCATTATACGCCGTTGTCTCGCCCCGTTTACCTGTAATGCGTGAGACGATGACACACAAATACGACTCACCCCTCGACAAACGTGCGACGAAGCTCGGTGACCGTGCGACAGACGTGAACACGAACGACCCCGACACCGCCTGTGGGGTGGTAGCGTGATCGAACCCATCGCCCTCGAGGTCGAAGCGGCGGACCTCGAGGCGCTCGCGACGGGGATGAACCTCATGTGGGCGCTGACGGTCACCTTCCTGATCTTCTTCATGCACGCGGGCTTCGCCATGCTCGAGGCGGGCCAGGTGCGCTCGAAGAACGTGGCGAACCAGTTGACGAAGAACATGCTGACCTGGGCGGTCGGCATCGGGGTCTTCTTCCTGGTCGGGATGGGGATCTCGAACAACGTCGGCGCGGCGCTGGCGGGCGGTGACAGCTCCCCACTGACGATGTTCGGCGGCGAGTCCTTCGACTGGGTGATGTGGCTGTTCAGTGCGGTGTTCGCGATGACGGCCGCGACGATCGTCTCCGGGGCGGTCGCCGGTCGCGCTCGTCTCCGGGCGTACGTGGGCTACACGTTCCTGCTCGCGGCGGTCATCTATCCCGTCGCCGCCGGCCTCGTCTGGTACGCACCGGGTGCTGATGCGCCGTTGCTCGAGAGCCTCGGCTTCGCTGACTTCGCGGGCGGCATGGTCGTCCACGGCGTGGGCGGTGTCGCCGGCCTCACAGCAGCCTGGGTGCTCGGCGCGCGCCTCGACAAGTACAACGACGACGGCTCGGCGAACGTCATCCCCGGTCACTCGATGACCTTCGCCGTCCTGGGAACGCTCATCCTCTGTTTCGGCTGGTTCGGGTTCAACGTCGGCACGGCCGCGGCCGTGATCGACCTCGAGGCCGCCGAGGCTGGCGTCTTCCAGCTGGACGACTTCGCGTACGTCGGTTCCATCGCCATCGTGACCGCCCTCGGAATGGGGATGGGCGCGATCGGTGCCTCCGCGGTCTCGCTGTACATGAACGGCAAGGTCGACACGCTCTACGTCGCCAACGGCATGCTGGCCGGCCTGGTCGGCGTCACGGGACCGACCGACCTCATTACCCCGATGGGCGCGCTGATGATCGGCCTGCTCGCCGGTGCACAGCTCCCCATCGTCTTCACCTTCGTCGAGAAGACGCTCAAGATCGACGACGTCTGTGCGGTCTTCCCCGTTCACGGCAGCGCCGGCATGCTCGGACTCATCCTCTTCCCGCTGTGGTCCCTCGAGGGAACCGCCATCGGTGGCGACGTCATCGCTGGTGGCGTTCTCTCGGTCGAACCCGCTGCTTTCGGCCCACAGATTCTGGGCGTCGCCGTGTTGACGGCCTGGACGGTCCTCGCGACCGCCGCCGTCTTCGGCGCGTTCAAACTTGCGGGCCAGGCCCGGGTCACGCCCGAACACGAACACGACGGCCTCGACATCACTGAACACGGCGTGGACACCTACCCCGAGTTCGGCAAGCCAGAACTCGCGACCGACGGCGGCGTCGTGCGGGCCGACGGTGGTGTCGCCGACAACGGTATCAAGATGGTCACGGCGATCGTTCGTCCGGACCGCCTCGCTGCCGTCAAACAGGGCCTCGCCGAAGTGGGGGCCCCTTCACTGACCGTCACGAACGTCTCCGGTCGCGGCTCCCAGCCCGCAAAGAAGGGCCAGTGGCGCGGCGAGGAGTACACGGTCGATCTGCACCAGAAGATCAAGATCGAGTGCGTCGTCGCCGACGTCCCCGTCGACGAGGTCGTGGACGCGATCCGCACCGCCGCCAACACCGGCGAACCCGGTGACGGCAAGATCTTCGTCCTCCCCGTCGACGACGCGACGCAGGTCCGCACGGGCAACAGCGGCACCGAAGCGGTCTGAAGGGTCACTGCTTGACGGTTGTTCGCCCTGGTGGGGGCGACCGACGAACTGTCGTGACGTGGGCGATTCGCCTGGGTTGCGTTCGGGATCGACACGATTTCAACGACCGTGGTGACGACTGGTCGACCACCGGTGCATCGGGTGACGACTGCCCGAGGTGGGCCACCCGCTCGAGACACGAGGAGTGATAGACGACCAGCGATGGGGGTGAGCCCGTGCCGACGCACGCTCGATCGACACCGATACCGAAACGGCCGTAGGTGCGCGCGCCAATCGATTGGTATGGAACCAAGCGTCATCGAGTCGATCCACGAGGATCACGGGGCGATTTTCGGGGAGCGTGGCGGGCGACGAGTCGTCGACCACTACGGTCGCCCCGAGCGGGCCCACCGGGCCGTCAGAAACGGTGTCGGGCTGCTCGAGGCCGCCTACGGCGTGGTGGTCGTCGAGGGTGACGATCGCCTCGAGTACGTCGACAACGTGGTTTCGAATCGCGTGCCGGCGACGGACGGCCAGGGCTGTTATGCACTGCTGTTGGATCCCCAGGGCCGGATCGAGTCCGACCTGTACGTGTTCAACGCCGGCGAGCGTCTGCTGTTGCTCACTCCGCCCGCCCACGCCGCCGAGATCGCCGCCGACTGGAGCGAGAAGGTGTTCATCCAGGACGTCGAGATCCGCGACGGGAGCGACGAGTTCGCCGTCTTCGAGCTACACGGCCCTCACGCCACCGAGAAAGTCGCCAGCGTGCTCAATGGCGCGGCCAGCCCAGAGGACCGGTTTTCGTTCGTTCGGGGTTCGATGGGTGACACCGGCGTCACCGTCGTCCGCATGGACGCGCTCGGGGGTGAGGAGAGCTACGCGGTCGTTTGCGGCGTCGAGGCGGCCCCCGATGTCCACGACGTCCTCTCGACGCAGGGACTGAACGCCGCTCCCGTTGGCTACCGGACGTACGACGCGCTCGCGCTCGAGGCCGGCTCCCCACTCTTTTCGAGCGAACTTGCGGGCACGATCCCGAACGTACTTGGACTCCGCCTGGCACTCGACTTCGAGAAGGGGTGTTACGTCGGCCAGGAGGTGGTCTCCCGCGTGGAAAACCGCGGGCAACCCAGCCGGCAATTGGTCGGACTCACCATCGAGGGCGAGGATGAGGCCGATCCGGAGCCACCGATCCCCGAATCGGGTGCGACCGTCTTCGACGGCGACGCCACCGTCGGCGAGGTCACCAGCGCGGGCATGAGCCCGTTGCTCGAGGATACCATCGCGCTCGCCCTGGTCGAGTTCGGCCTCGAGGCCGACGCACTCTCGGTGCGCGTCGACGGGCACGAGGTGCCGGCGACCCCGACGCCGTTGCCGTTCCTCGAGGGGTCCGAGCGCTCGGCACGAGTGCCGGTGTACGACGGCGAGGACACCAGCTGAGGTGAGTCGGTTCTCCAGATTGCGGATGGAACGCGCGTATGTCGCGTTCGTCTTCGTTCTCCTGGTCGCTTGTTGATGTCCGCTATCTGGCAAGCAGTCGGGGTCAGTAGCCACGCTCACTCGTCGGCAGCCATCGTCTCGAGGTGGGTGATCACCCCGTCCTCGAGAGTGAACCGATCGACGAACGACAGCAACTCCCGATCCGCCGAGGTCGCCTCGAGAAGGCGCCCCTCGACCACCACGGCGTCGTCCTCGAGCGTGCAGCTGTCGATGGCGTGGCTGGTGTGGGGGTTCGGCCGGTCTTCGCGCATGAACCGAACGAACGACTCCCGGTCCTCGAACGTCCGGTCGGGCCGTTCCTGGACGAACGCCGGATCCAGCACGTCCCGTAGGCGATCGGCGTCGTGGGTGTCGAGTGCGTCGTAGTAGGCCTCGATTACTTCGAACGCGTTGCCGGGATCGTCGTTCATGACACCTCGAGTGGGCATGGCCGCGGGTGATCGATCGTCGGTACCATGGGCGGTCGTTGTCATCGCCGCCTCGTAACGGTATCCCTCGAGGCATTGACGTGGTCGGTTTCGTGTCGACGTGGACAGCCACCTGCCCGTTCGTCGCCGCGACCGCGAGCCGAGAGGGTAAAGGGCCGTGGCGGCGAACGCACGACCGATGAAGAATCCGGGGATTCTGTGGATGCTGCAGGTCGCGGCTGGGCTCTCGCTTGCGGGTCCGATGTTCGTCGCCGGTGCGCTCTTTCTCCGGTCGGGGGACGTCCTCTTTGCCCTCTTTCTGTTCGCCTGCGGGCTGATCGCGCTGTTCGCCCCGAACTACCTCATCAGGCGGATCGGTGGGCCGCGAACGTGGATACGTCGACGGCTTCGGGGACGTCGCGGTGCTGCTGAGGATGCTGGTGCTGGTGACGATGGCGGTGCGAACGCGGACGGCCAGGGGAACGGTGATACTGGCTCGACCGCCACCGACCCCTCGGGCGACCGTCGCGGTCGATCCGCTGGCCTCCTCGAGCGACTCCGAAATCGCTGAGTTCGGCGCTCGAGTCGACGAGACCACGATCCACGGGTTGGTGTGTCGTGACTGGTGAGTGGCCCTCCCGAGTCGCCAGTCACCGGGAATCGACGACGGGAAACCGTCTCAGGGAGCGTCGATCGTCACCATCGAGTCCAGCTCCGCAGCCGCGTAGGTGGCTTCCATCACGGCGACATCAGCGAGCCCGTCCTCCCCGTCCGGCTCTGGGGCCGTGCCGGTCAGCACGCAGTACCCGAAGTAGTCGAACTCCTCACGAACCTCGTCGGTCGGTTCACCCGTGTACTCGAGAGAGAGGTCACCGCTCTCGACGTGGACTTCGTGTGGAATAACCCCGCTGAACGGCGCGGCGATCCGGAGCAGCCCGTTCGTGCACAATACCTGCAACTGGCTATTCGCGTGGGCGTCGTAGCTTGCGGTACACGAGGCGGTCGCCCCCCTGGGTAACTGGAGTTGAAACGCCACGTCGCGCTCCACCGACGTGAACGGCGACTCCGGCGGGGAGTGGGTCGTGGCGAAGACGCCCGTTGGCTCACACTCGAGGAAAAATCTGATGGTGTTCAACGGGTAGACACCCAGATCGATAAGGGCCCCACCACCCGCCAACTCGGGGTCCAGCCGCCAACTGTCGGCGTCGGCGTACTCGAGCAGCGGGTGGGAGAACCCGGCATGAATCTGTACGACGTCCCCAAGCTCGCCGGCCACGAGAAGGTCTCGAGCCCGGCGTACGATCGGTTCGAGCTGGTGGCGGTAGGCCGTCATCAGTGTCACGTCGGCGGCCTCACACGCCTCGATGATCTCGCGAGCGCGTTCGACGCTCGTCTCGAGTGGCTTCTCACAGATGACGTGCGCCCCCATCTCCGCGGCGGCGACGGCATATCGGCGGTGGAGTGCATTGGGTGTGGCGACGTAGACCGCGTCGTATGCCTCTCGGGCGGCCCCTTCGAGGAAAGCGTCGTAGTGGATACAGTGGTCGATGCCGGCGGCCACTGGCTCCTCGGCCACTACCGCTGGCGAATCGGTCACCAGCACCGTGGGTTCGACGTAGGTTGCCGCCTGCATGGCTGGAACCGCTCGGTCTTTGGCGAAGCCACCGACGCCGACGACAGCCATGCGGACGGTGCCTTCCGGGGCCGCAGTGTCCCAGTCGCGTTCGGTTGCCGCTGCGAAGTACGTCTCGAGGGTCATGGGTAGAGAAGGATTGGCAGACACATAGGCCCCAATTCACGCGACGCTGACTGTTCGGCCTTTGGGACTCGATGTGCCGTCACATGGGCCGATGCGATTCGATTACAAGTTCTGAAGGAAAAATACGTTCAATATTGAAATCTGTCCTTTCTACCCGAACGAGAACACACTGTGGTCACGATAGAAGCGACGAGATTCGAAACCGAACTCAGCCTATTTCAATACGACAGTCTCGAGCAACCACCACCGAGCTATCACGGGGTCGATGAGCCCGAATCGAAGAGCCGGCAGAGCGAGGACTTCCAGCGTCTCGTTTCGGTGACGGTCGCGACCGACGGCGAGTCGGTCACCGTCGACAGGACCCCGTTCGCGGGCGAGGACCCGCGCTTCGTCCGCATCGACGACTACCGCGTCGACGCCATCCCCCACGGCAAGATGGTGGTCACGCGGAACACGGACGTTCGGGAGCTCTACGAGCTTCCTAACGCCTGTGTCACCGCGCTGATGATCGCTCGGGCAGCTATAGTAGCCACTGAAAGCCATTGCACACACCCTCACGATACCATGGCTCAGAACCGGTGATAGGCCGGTTCTGGGCTGACTCGCTGTGAGGGTGTGTAAATAGTTTCAATTGTTACTATAGGGCGAATCCCGACTCGACGGGCTGTCATCACGTCGTCGGTGGGGGGGCCGTGACGCAGCCGTCGGACAGCCGCGCTGAGCACCTGACCCATACCCCCACCTCCATTGGTCTGGTGTGGTGCGTGCAGTACTGGGGTGGGGTCTATGCCGGTGGGTCGCGTTTTCCGGGTATGGAGACTGAATCCTGCACACAGTGTGGCCGAGCGATTACTGCGGCGGAGGACCTCGAGGTCGAACCCGTCCCCGTTGCCGAATCGGTGACCGATGGCGTCCCGATCTTCGGCGGTGCGAGGGTCGAGGATGTGTACCGATGCAAGGGTTGTGGCACACCGTACGCGTTGAAAAATGCCCCGTGAGGTAGCCAGCACCGATCCCCAGTGAAAAAAGCAGGTCGTTTCTCCCCTCGCACTAATGCATGGTGGCCAATCATTACCACCGGGCAGATCGAGCGCTGGCTGGAGGAGGACATTGACCACCACGACGTCACCAACGACGTGCCGGGGGACACGACCGGCCGCTTTGGCAACGAGTCGGCACCGTCGCCGGCCTCGAGGCCGGCCGTGGCGTCTTCGAGTATTTCGGGGTGCGGGTCCTCGAGGCTGTGGGCGCGGGAGCCGATGTCGAACCCGGTGACGTCGTCCGTCGGGTCGAGGGGCCAGCGCGGGACGTGCTCCGCGGTGAGCGGGTTGCCGTCAAGCTCGCCGGCCACGCGAGTGGCGTCGCGACCCGGACGGCGTCGGTCGTCGAGGCCGCTCGTGCCGAATCCCCCGATGTGGCCATCGCGGCGACCCGCAAAACGACACCCGGATTGTGGGACCTCGAGAAACGCGCCGTCGTCGCCAGGGGAGGGGATACCCACCGTCTGGACCTCTCACACATGGTGGTGGTCACGGACAACCACATCGCGGAGCTGGGTCTCGAGGAGGCGATCGCGCACTTCCGCGATCGGGCCTCGTTCGCGACCAAGATCGACGTGGAGGTCGAGTCCGTCGAGGCGACCGTTCGCGCTGCCGTGGCCGGGGCCGACATCGTGTTGCTCGACATCATGTCTCCTGTGATGGTGGCCCGGCGGTGGAACCCCTCGAGGATGGGGACCACGACGTCTTGACCGAGGCCAGTGGCGGGATCACCCTCGAGACCGTCGGCGAGTACGCGTCCACGGGCGTCGACGTCATTTCGATGGGGTCGCTGACCCACTCCGCGCCGTCTGTCGACCTCTCGTTTCGGACGGACGGTTCCTGCTCCCCTGCCTCTCACCCGGAGAGTCGCCGCTCCATCGTCACGAAATCGTACTCCCGCTCGTCGGACTCGTGGTACTCGATATGGTCGTACCCTCGCTCGCGATACCACTCGAGCAGAAACGGGTGCCCGTCGAACGTGGTCAACTGCAGTCGGTCGGCGCCACGGTCCCGGGCCAGTGTCTCCACGCGATCGACCAGCTGACCGCCCAGACCCGCATCCTGATAATCCGGGTGGACGGCGAGTCGCTCGAGGTAGGGGACCTCGCGTTCCTCGAGCAGGCGAACGGTGCCGGCGAACCGTCCCGTGACAGTCCGCTGTAGCGAGGCGTCACTCGGATCGACGGCCGGTGGTGTCGACGGATCCACGGCCACCAGCGTCGTCGCCTCCCGCTCGAGCCACTCGGCGACGGTGTCGGCCTCGATCTCGGTCATCCGGGAGGGATAGCCCAGGTCGGCAGCACTCCGGTAGGCCTGTCGATAGAGATGGGCCAACCGGGGTGTGTCGTCGTCGCTGACCGCACGAATGTGGGGGGCGTTCATGCCAGTTTTCGCTCGAGTGCACAAAAAGCTCCATCGGAAGCGGCGGCCCAGGCCGGTTTGGGCGGTTACACGGTTAGAAAGCTCCGTTTCGCGTTGCCCTTCGCCAGGTCTCGAGGATCAACCTTCTTCGAGGACGATGGAGACCGCGGGTGTGTTGGGGCCAGTTCTTGGGTCTGCTCGCCATCGCTATCAGTCCTTTACCGGATTGTCCTCATTCCCTCTTGCACAGCCACACGAGAAATGACAGCGAACGCAGGCAAACACCGAACGGAGAGGCGCTCAACAAACACACACCGTGACGGCAACGACGCTGAGACGCTGTGAGGCGACCTCGAGCGTAATCGGAGACTCGCCGTCACTCGCTTTTCATCCCAAACACGAATTCGCTCGTGCTCCCCAGCGGGTCACCAACCGTCTCGGTTCGGAGGCGCTCGAAGCCGGCCGCCTGCAGTTGTTCGAGGGTCCGGTCACGCCCGGGGGAT
>LKND01000105.1 GCA_001564275.1 Natrialbaceae archaeon Tc-Br11_E2g14
GTTCCCCCGCTTCGAGCGCCCCACAGGCCTGGAGTGCGACCCAGATCGACGTCGGTCGCCCAGGACATCACCGGACAAACGTGACAACGTCCCTAATCGTCAACCGGAAATTGTTTGATGCTGGTGTGTCCCCTTGTGGGTATGGTGTTCCCCGAAGGATTCGTGATCCCGCCGTGGTATATGGTGGTACCACTGGCGGTGGTGCTCGTGGGAGTCATTTCTCTGCTATGGGTTGTGGCCCCACCGGTCAGGGACGAGACAGTGCTCTCGTTCGTGCCGTGGATACTGCTCGGTTCGACGCTGCACGTGCTGTACAAACTCGAGGAGTTCCCCTCGACCCTCGAGTTGCTCTTCAGCGCACCGACGGTGTACGCGACGACGGCGGTGGTAGCGGGCCTGTCCTGGCTCGGCGGGACGTTCCTGTACGCGGCCGGGCTCCAGCGGTCGATCGAGCGATTCGTCGGGGCGGTGGGGACCGGATTCGCGGCGATGTTCACGATGGTCACGCTCGTCGCCGCCTGGAATCTGGGCAATTTTCAACCCTTCTGGCCGGTCATCACGGTCGTCGTGGCGGGCATCGTCACCGCAGTCGTCTGGCTGGCCCTGGGGCTGTGGTTCACGGAGGTTGCGGCAGTGACCAGCGTCACCGGCGCCATCGTTGTCTTCGGCCACGCACTCGACGGCGTCTCGACGGCGGTCGGGTACGACATCCTCGGGGCAACCGAGGAGGTGCCCGCCTCGCAGTTAATCCTCGACGCTGGCGGGGCGTTGCCGACGGCCGAATACATCGGTGCCGGCTGGCTGTTCGTCCTGGTCAAAATCGGCCTCGCGGCACTCATTCTCGGATTGTTCGAGGAGTGGGTTCGCGACTCGCCCAGACAGGCACGCCTCGTATTGACGCTGATCGCGGCTGTGGGCCTGGGTCCAGGGTTCCACAACGTGTTGCTGTTCGCGACCGGGATGTAAGTCCAGAGAGGACAGCACTTTTGTCGCGTCGGCGAGTTTGCCTGGCCACCGAATGGTCACCGTGCTCTGTGCCGGTCACGTCAACTGGGACGTGACGCTCCGCATCGAACGCTTCCCGGAACCCGACGGCGAGGTCCCCATCCACTCACAGCGCCAATCCGGCGGCGGCAGTGCGGCCAACGTCGCCGCCGCCCTGGCCGCCCTCGATGTCGACGTCGGCCTCGTCGGTAGCGTCGGCGACGACGACAACGGTCTGCTCGCCCGTCGCGAACTCGCGGATAGCGGGGTCGACCTCGAGGGACTTCGGATCGTCGACGACGCGGAGACGGCGGTGAAGTACATCCTGGTCGACGACGACGGGGAGGTGTCGGTGCTCGGGAACGACGGGGTCAACGAGGCCGTCGGGCCAGCGGACGTCGACCCTGAACAGGTGGCCGCGGCCGATCACGTCCACCTCACGAGTCAGCGCCCGGCGACGGCCGAACGACTGGCCACCCTCGCCAGCGAGGCCGGAGCGAGCGTGACCATCGATCCGGGTCGTCGACTCGATGCACGTGGCTACGAGGGGGCACTCGCCCACGCCGACGTCATCTTCGTCAACGACCGGGAGGCCGAGGCCGTCCTCGAGGACGCGTATCCGGCATCGGATTTCAGCGATCGGGTGCTGGTCATCAAACACGGGGCGGCGGGCGCGGCGGTTCACACCCCCGAGGGATCGATCCATCACCCCGGTTTCGACGTCGACACCGTCGACACCACCGGGGCGGGGGACGCCTTCGCTGCCGGGTTCGTCCGAACGATGCTCGAGACCGACGACCTCGAGCGGATCCTCGAGTACGCCAACGCCTGCGGGGCGCTCGCTGCGAGCATCGAGGGGGCGAGAAGCGGGCCCGACCCCGACCGTGTGGCACGATTCCTCGCGACTCACCACGAGGCCGACAGTCCTCGGTGAGCGGCAGTGGCTCGGTCCTGACCGGTCGGCCGGACCAACGCGTTTCGACCGACTGGATGCGGGTCCCACCGACGACGATAGCCCGTAATCGGGCGGTGACTGGCTGCTCGAGTCGGTCACCGGGACCGGGTTCGAGTCGACGGTGCAGGCGTGGGCGCCAACCAGTTACTTCCCGTCGGTTTTCGATGTCTTTCACTGGGTGGCGTCTGGCGGTAGGTATAAGACCGTGGTCGTTGGCGTTGTAGGTACCTCACGAGATGTGACACGTAGCCATGACTGAACACTTCGAAGGGGCCGTTTGCTCTAGGACGACACCAGAATCGCACCACGTCCGATACGAGCGCGGGGATGACGAGCCGATCAGCGTCGCGACAGCGGTCGCGATCACGAGCTTCCGGGGAGAGGGCCCCACCGATGGGGACACGCAGCTGTACGACTACGTCGATCCCGAAGCGCTCGACGCGCTCTTCGCGAAACGGGAGAACGGTATCGACCGCTGTGCCGGCCGCGTGAGTTTCGAGTTGTCCGACGCGACGGTGACCGTCGAATCCGACGTCGTGACCGTCACGCCCAAGCCGGCATCGGCCACCGGCCCCGGATACCGCTGAGCCACTACCTGGCTCGAGTCTGCCCTGCAGGTCCGTTGCCTGCCACCAGCCTCCGCTCGCCCCTCAGGGTGAGAGTAACCCGCTCGAACCCCCTGGTCCGCTCGACGGAACGCGACCTTTTTGCCCCAGCCACGGGAATCGCCAGCCATGGCAACTCAGCCCCACCTGCTCGTCGACGACGGCGACGTTCACGACCTCGCGTTGATTCCCGGAGACCCTGGGCGGGTCGACCGCATCGCGGGCCACTGTGACGAGACGGAAGCCATCGCGGAGAATCGCGAGTACAAGGTCGTCAACGCCACCCACGACGGCCGCGACCTGACCATCTGTTCGACCGGCATCGGCTGCCCCTCGGCGGCCATCGCGGTCGAGGAACTCGCCAACGTCGGCGTCCAGACGTTCATCCGCGTGGGCACGACCGGGGCCCTCCAGGCGGACGTCGAAATCGGCGACATGGTCGTCGCGACGGGCGCAGCGAAAAACGAGGGGACCTCCAAACGGTACGAGGCCGTCGAGTACCCGGCTGTCCCCGACTATCACGTTCTGTCCTCGCTCGTGGACGCCGCCGAGGCCCGCGGTGAGGACGTCCACGTGGGCCCGATCGCGAGCGACGACGCCTACTACGCCGAAACCGACGCCTCCGTCGAGGACTGGGAGGCCGCGGGGCTGCTCTCGGTCGAGATGGAGGCCGCCGCCGTCTTCTCGCTCACCCGTCGCAAGGGGCTGGCCGCCGGCGCGATCTGCACCGTCGACGGCAATCTCGTGAAGGGAACCCAGAAGGGGACCGACACCGAGGACGACGAACTGCCAGAGAAGGCCAAAAACAACGTGGGGCGGGCGATCGACATCGCGCTCGAGGCCGCGACCGAGCTCTGAGCGGGTCACTGGCTCTGTCAGGGCCGTCGCTCGAGCGCGATCTCGGGTGAATCGATCTGTTCCCCGAGCGACCTCCTCGCGGGTTGCGTTGTCCCCGGGCGGGCACGGCGATGCCGACTCGTGGTTCACGATCGAGCGCCGACCAGACGGTCGCCTCACGAGAGCGACGCGAAAGACTGGCCCGAATCTGAAGTGGTTTATCCGCGGCGTTTGAACCCTCGGGCGATGACCGAGACGATCGTGGCCTTCGACTTCGACGGCACGCTGTCGGACTCCGAAATGACGGTCCTGCTGGGCGAACGCTGTGGCGTCGCCGACGAAATGGCCGCCATCACCGAACGGGCGATGAACGACGAGATCGGGTACGCCGAGAGTCTCCGCTCGCGGGCGGCCCTGCTCGAGGGGCTCCCCCGCGAGGAGGTCGAGGCGGCCTACGACACCGTTCGACTCCGCCGGGGTGCACCCGCCCTGATCGAACGTCTCCGGGCCTCGGGCGTCACGACGGCGATCCTCACGGGTGGGTTCGAACGGGGCGTGGCCGCAGCCCTCGAGCGGGAGGGTGTCGACGTCGACCACATCGTCGCGAATCGGCTGCCGTTCGATGGGGCCGGGGAAGCGCTCACCGGCGAGGCGGCGGGACCGCTCATCGAGGGAACGAAGGACGACGCCCTCGAGGCACTAACCAGTGAGCTGGGGCTCGCCCTCGAGGACGCGGTCGCCGTGGGTGACGGGGCGAACGATTTGCCGATGCTCCGCGTGGCAGGGCTCGCCATCGGATTCGAGCCCAAACCCGCCGTTGCCCCCCACTGTGACGTGGTCGTCGACACGATGGCGGCTGTTGGGGCGGAGCTGGAGACGGCGGGCGTACTCGAGTGAGCTGGCGTTCCTGAATCGCCCAACGGGCGTACTTGGGGGAGCCCGGCGTTCGTTGTGGGCAAGCCGGTGACCACGCTCGAGCGAGCCGGGGTGGCCCGGTACCGGGTAGCCGACACGCTCGAGCACCGCGGCCTCTCCTCGAGACACGCACATCTTCTCCCCACCCCAACTTTCGAAACCCGGGCTACTTGCCGGTCGAATTTTGGAATCGAAGGCGGTTCTCGACACAGTCGACATCGACTGCCGTGTCTGTAGAGTACCATTGGCCGTGGCGACCCCGATTCTCGTCGGAGCCGGATCACGGCCGCGCCCGTTCAGGAGCGAGCCACGCTCGAGTCGTTTCGAGATTTTTTCGAGTGCGCTGAGCCATCTGTTCTGCAATTTCGGGGCACTCGATTATTACTTTATAATTCAAAGTACTACACTTTCAAATCTATATCGAGGACGCTCACGTTCTCTCTCCAACAGCCAATCCCACCGAACGAGGGCCGGTTTTGGGAACAAAGGACGTAATCCAGTTTTGCCTTGGTTTCAAAGACACAAACCGCTTGAACCTGTAGGCCGTAGCCATCACCAATGAGCACCAGACGCGCCCACCTCGAGATCACGGGGATGTCCTGTGCGACGTGTTCGGGGACCGTCGAGGACGCCCTTTCGGGCCTCGAGGGGGTCGAGGCGGCGAGCGCCAACTTCGCGACCGACGAGGGCGTCGTCACCTACGACGCCGCGACCACCGACCTCGAGACCATCGTCGAGGCCGTCGCCGACGCCGGCTTCGAGGTCGCCACGGAGACGACCACGATGACCGTCCTCGGAATGTCCTGTTCGACCTGCTCCGGCACAGTCGGTGAGGCTCTCGAGGAGACGCAGGGCGTCGTCTCGGCGGACGTCAATTTCGCATCCGACGAGGCCCGCGTTCGGTACAATCCCGCGGACGCCACCCTTGCCGACCTCCGACGAGCCGTCGACGACGCCGGCTACGAACCAGTCGTGGACGAGGCCGAGGCCGATCGAACGAGTCAGCGCGAGCGCGCCGTCGAGGCCGAACTCGCCCGCCAGCGGCGGCTGGTAATCCTCGGGGGCATCCTCACACTCCCGTTCGTCCCGATCATGGCCGCCATGCTCGGTCTCGGGCCACCGCTACATGACCTCCTGGGTGTGGAGATGGTCGTCGTCGAGTACGCCGAGTTCGTCCTCGCGACGGTGTTGATGGCCACCCTCGGCAAGGAGTTCATCGCGGGTGCCTGGCGCGCGTTCAAACACAACCGTCGTGCGAACATGGACACCCTCGTCGCGATGGGGACGAGCGCTGGCTACCTCTACTCCGTCGGCGCGCTCTCGGGCGTCATCGTCAGCGAGGGTCTCTACTTCGAGGCGGTCGCGTTCATCCTGTGGTTTATCACGCTGGGCAACTGGCTCGAGGTCCGCTCGAAAGCGCGCGCGGGCAATGCGCTGCGGGAACTGCTCCAGATGGAGGCCGAGGAGGCGACGGTGGTGCGGGGCTACGGTGCGGATGGGAACGGTGAAACGGAACCCGAGGAGGTTGCCGTCCCCCTCGAGGACGTCCAGGTCGGTGACGTCCTGAAGGTTCGCCCCGGCGAACGCATCCCGACCGACGGCGTCGTTCGCGAGGGCCAGAGCGCCGTCGACGAATCGATGTTGACGGGCGAATCGGTCCCCGTCGAGAAGACCGCCGGGGACGAGGTCGTCGGGAGCACGATCAACGAAAACGGCGTCCTCTACCTCGAGGCGACGAAGGTAGGTGCCGAAACGGCCCTCCAGCAGATCGTCGACCGGGTCAAGGAGGCCCAGTCGCGCCAGCCCGAGATCCAGCGCCTGGTCGACAAAGTGAGTGCCTACTTCGTGCCCGCGGTGATCGTCAACGCCGTCTTCTGGGCGATCGTCTGGGCGCTCGCACCCGAGACCCTCTACGGCGTCTCCGCCTCGCTCGGTGGCGTGCTCCCGCTGCTCGAGCCCGTCGGTGGCGGGCCCGTGACCGGTGGCGTACCCATCCTCGAATTCTCGGTGGTCGTCCTCGCCTCGGCACTCCTGATCGCCTGTCCCTGTGCGCTCGGGCTGGCGACCCCCGCGGCGACCATGGTCGGCTCGACACTCTCGGCCACCAACGGCGTCCTGTTCAAGGGCGGCGACGTCCTCGAGCAGGTCCGGGGCATCGACACCATCGTCTTCGACAAGACGGGAACGCTGACCCACGGCGAGATGGTGCTGACCGACGTTGTCGCCTTCGACGACAGTCGACCCGACGGTGGGGCGAACCCTCGAGCCGACGGCGGCCTGCTCTTCGAGCGCGACGAGGACCTCGAGTCGTTCGTCCTCGGGGCGGCTGCCGCCGCCGAATCCGGCTCCGAACACCCGATCGCGCGAGCGATCGTCGAGGGAGCCGCCGACCGCGGCGTTGCCGCCGGCGATCTCGAGAGCTTCGAGAACGTCCCCGGGCACGGCATCCGCGCGGCGACGACCCGTGGCAGGGTGGTCGTCGGCCGGCGAAAACTGCTTGCCGACGAGGGGATCGATCCCGAGCCGGCCGAGGCAACCCTCGAGCGCTTAGAGCGCGAGGGGAAGACGGCGATCCCGGTCGGCGTCGACGGTCGGCTCGTCGGCGTCGTCGCGGTGGCAGACGAGATCCGACAGAGTGCGAAGGAGACCGTCGCCGCCCTTCGTGAGCGGGGGATCGAAGTGGTGATGCTGACCGGTGACAACGAGCGGACTGCCCGGGCGGTCGCCAACGAGGTCGGTATCGAGCCCGCCAACGTCCGGGCGGAGGTCCTCCCCGAGGACAAAGCCGACCACGTCGAGGACCTCCAGGCCGACGGCTCGCGGGTGATGATGGTCGGCGACGGCGTCAACGACGCGCCCGCGCTCACCACGGCCCAGGTCGGCGTCGCCATCGGGTCCGGGACCGACGTCGCCATCGAATCGGCCGACGTCACCCTCATGCGAGACGATCCGGCTGACGTCCTCAAGGCGGTTCGAATCTCAGAGGCAACCATTGCGAAGGTTCGCCAGAACCTCTTCTGGGCGTTCGCCTACAACACGACGCTGATTCCCATCGCCTCGCTGGGGTTGCTCAACCCCGCACTGGCCGGCCTCGCGATGGCCGGTTCGAGCGTGAGCGTGATGGCCAACAGCCTCTCGTTCACCGCCTACGACCCCCACGAGGAGTACAGGCCCTGGGTGTTGAAGCCACTCCAGTGGGTCCGCTGAGGGACCCGTCGCCCTCTCAGTGCGCCTCGCCTGCCGGTGCCCGAGCGCCTTTGGCCTCGGGGACCGCCCTCACGCACACGCACATGCACATCGACCCCTTCGGCCTCGAGCGCTGGTTCGCGAAGTACGAACACGAGGCCGACATCATGCTGGCCGAGAGTGGGATCCGTAGCCTCTCCGCTGACCGATTCGACACCGACCCCGGCGAACTGGGGTACGTGATCCCGACCGACGGAGACCCCGAATTCCGCGCCGAGGTTGCGAGCCGGTACGATCGAGCAGCCGACGAAGTGCTGTTCACCGTCGGCACCCAGGAGGCGAACTTCCTGGTCTTTCTCTCCCTGCTCGAGGATCCCGAGGATCACGCGGTCGTCGTCACCCCGACCTACCAGGCGCTGCACGCCGTCCCCGACGCCGTCGGCGAAGTAACCAGGGTTCCGCTCGAGACCGGGACCTGGGAACTGGATATCGACGCCGTCGCCGACGCAATCCGGCCCGAGACCCAGGTGATCGTCCTCAACAACCCGAACAACCCCACGGGTCGGTATCACTCCCTCGAGACGGTCGAGGCACTGTACGACCTCGCCGTGGACAACGACGCGTATCTCCTCTGTGACGAGGTCTACCGGCTGCTCGCAGACGAGCCGTTGCCGCCGGTCGCGAGCCTCGGGCCACACGGCATTTCGACCACGAGTCTCACCAAGGCCTACGGCCTCGCCGGCACCCGGTTTGGCTGGCTCGTCGCCGATCGGGCGGTGGCCGATGCTGCCCGCCAGTGGAAAGACTACACCACGATCTCGCCATCGATCTTCGGCCAGCACGTCGCTCGACAGGCCCTCGGTGAGCAGGAAGATGCGATCCTCGAGGAAAACCGCCAACTGGCAGCCGACCACCGTGACCGCGTTCGTGCCTTCGTCGACGCCCACGACCTCGCTTGGCACGACCCGGTGGGTGTCAACGGATTCGTGACGGTTCCCGATGGGTTCGAGAACGGGACCGAGTTCTGTCGTACCGTCGTCGAGGAGGCCAGTGTCGTCCTCGGCCCCGGCGACCTCTTTGGGTATCCCGGCTACTTCCGCCTGGGCTTCGGCCTCCCGACCGACGAACTCGAGGACGGGCTCGAGCGAGTCTCGCTGGTGATCGAGGGGGAACACGGGGTGAGGGGGTCTCCAGGCGACTCCTCTCGAGCGTAAGCAAGTGACTCGAGGGCTGGAAAGGGACTGTTCGACATGGGCACCGCGAGTCACTCCACTCAGTACGTTCGACACTCCCCCCACTGCACCGGCGGCGTCTCCTCGTGGCCGTCGTCACCTCGAGCCACGTCCCGTTGGAGGTCGTGGGCACGGTAGCGCTCTTCAGTCACGAGCCGTTCGGCAAGGCTGGTCGGGACGGCGACTCGAACGCAGGTCCGGGAGACGAACAGGCCGTCCGGCCCGAACCGGAACTGGACGTCGTAGTGGACGACCGGTTCGTCGGCCAGTTCGGGATGAATCGCCTCGAGGGCGCTCGCGACGTACTCGAAGACGAGGTCGGTGCTGGGGACCTCGGTCATGCCGAGGTCGAACCGTACGACTGGGATCAGTTCGTCATCGGGCTCGTCCTCGTCACCGCGACTCTCCGACTGTCCGTGTTCGCTCCCCGGCAGGCGAACCAGCTGGACCAGTCGCGGCGGCCGCTCGAGGTGCGTTCGCGTAACGTCGTGGCGATCGGCCAATCGCTCGTTCAACCGATCACGACGGGCTCGATCCTGAGGGGCGAGTGAGGTGCGTCCTCGACGCCGGCGACGGACGCGCATGAAAAGCAGCGTCGCCACCGTCGCCAGGACGAACGTCCCCGCGAACAGCACCAACTCGAGCATCGATTTGAGATGTGCGGTGGACTGGAAAACCGTTTCGCTGTCCCGGTTTCACGGACTGTTTGCGGGGGCAAGCGGTTTCAATCCCTTTATGGCCCTCCATTGAGTAGCCCGCTGTATGGCGAAACAGCAGAAAGAAGTTCGTGACCTCGGCGAGGGTGGCTACGTCGTCATCGATGACGCCGCGTGTAAGATCAACTCCTACTCAACGGCGAAACCCGGGAAACACGGCAGCGCGAAGGCTCGCATCGAGGCCGTCGGTGTCTTCGACGGCAAAAAGCGCTCGCTCTCCCAGCCCGTCGACGCGAAGATCTGGGTCCCCATCATCAACCGGAAACAGGGTCAGGTCGTCTCGACTGACGGGGCGGACATGCAAGTGATGGACCTCGAGACCTACGAGACCTTCACCATGCGCATCCCCGAGGACATCGATCCGTCCCCCGACGACAACATCGAGTACCTCGAGATGGAAGGCCAGCGCAAGATCGTCTGATGTTTCCCGGGGCGACCGCCGAGCGAACGGCGGCGAACGTCGTCATCGTCGGTGCGCCCCTCGACGCATCGACGACCTTTCAGCCGGGTGCCCGCTTTGGCCCCCGGCGCGTGCGACATTTTGCGGCAACCTACGACGACTACGACCACCGGACGGGCCGCCGGTTCACCGACTGTGGCGTCCACGACGCGGGCGACATCCACGCCGGTGGCGATGTGGCGGAGTATCTCACCTTCCTCGAGGGGACCCTGCGGGACGTGACTCGAGACGGCGCGGTCCCGATCACGCTCGGTGGCGAACACACGGTGACGGCCGCGGGTGTCGGCGCGACCCAACCCGAGGTGTTCGTCTGTCTCGACGCCCACCTCGATCTCCGCAGCGAGTACGACGGCGATCCCTTGAACCACGCCTGCGTGACTCGTCGGATTCTCGA
>LKND01000106.1 GCA_001564275.1 Natrialbaceae archaeon Tc-Br11_E2g14
CAATGCGGGAATCGCAGTGGTTCACAGCGTCCATATCATGACACAACGGTTGTGTGGTATTAAACGTTGTGTGGGAAGGGAGTGCACAATCCTATGGATTGTCGCTCGATGAGGCCAGATGGCAAGAAATCGTGATCTGAGCGTGTGTATGTCCCACATAGTATCAGAACCGAATTCGCTCGAGTGGGCAGCGATAGCCGGGGGTGGTAACTTTCGGTTCCCGCCGTCAAAGTCCCGAGTTGTCGGCCGAAACGCGCCGGTTCACTCGGTCGATTGTGACCTCTGGAACCCTCACCTCGGGAGTGTCCTGGCACCACTATCTCGAACCACGACACCACCCACCACGAGCGTCGAGTCTCGCAACGCTTTTCACCGACGGTTTCGGACAGTTTACATGGCGAACGACGTTCCCGAGCACGAGCCCTATTCTGCAAAATTGCGCGTTCCGGAAGCACTGACCTTCGACGACGTCCTGTTGCGACCAAAGGAGAGCCGAGTCGAACCCGATGCCGCCGATCTCACCTCGCGAGTCTCGACGTCCGTCGAGGTCTCGGTTCCCATCCTCTCGGCCGCGATGGACACCGTCACCGAGAGTGAGATGGCGACCGCGATGGCCCGCCACGGCGGTCTCGGGGTCCTCCACCGGAACATGAACATCGACGAGATGGTCGAGTCCATCAGCCGCGTCAAGCGCGCGGACGAACTCATCATCCCGTTCGAGGACGTGGTCACGGCCGATCCCGAGATGACCGTCCGGGAGGTCGACGAGATGATGGCCCGGAAGGGTGTCGGCGGTGCCCCAGTCGTCAACACCAACGGGGAGGTTCTGGGTATTATCTCGAGTACGGACATCCGCCCGCACCTCGAGGTCGGCGAAAACGACACCGTGACGGAGGCGATGACCGACGAGGTCATCACGGCCCCCGAAGATATCGACGCCCGCGAGGCGTTCGATCTGATGTACGAACACAAAATCGAGCGCGTGCCCGTCGTGGACGACGAGAACCTGCTCGTCGGCCTGGTCACGATGCAGGGAATCCTCCAGCGCCGCGAATACAAGGAGGCGGCCCGCGACGAGGACGGCCGACTTCGCTGTGGGGTCGCCGTCGGTCCCTTCGAGATCGACCGCGCCCTGGCTGCCGACGAGGCCGACGCTGACGTCCTCTTCATCGACTGTGCCCACGCACACAACCTGAACGTGATCGACGGTGCTCGAGAGATCAAGGAGTCAATCGAGGCGGACGTGGTTGTTGGCAACGTCGGCACCCGCGAAGCCGCCGCGGACCTGGTCGACTTCGCCGACGGTATCAAGGTCGGCATCGGGCCTGGATCGATCTGTACGACCCGGGTCGTCTCGGGGTCGGGGATGCCCCAGATCACGGCCGTGGCTCAGGTTGCGGATGTGGCCAGCCAACACGATATCCCGGTGATCGCCGACGGTGGCATCCGGTACTCCGGTGATGCGATCAAGGCCATCGCCGCCGGTGCGGATGCCGTCATGCTCGGCTCGTACTTCGCTGGCACGGACGAGGCACCGGGGCGCGTCGTCACGATGAACGGCAAGCGATACAAGCAGTACCGCGGTATGGGCTCGGTCGGTGCGATGAAATCCGGCGATGGCGACCGGTACCTCAAGGACGACCCACAGGACGACGAGGAGTACGTCCCCGAGGGCGTGGAAGCGGCGACCCCCTACAAGGGAACCCTCCAGTCGGAACTCCACCAGCTGGCTGGCGGGATGCAATCGGGAATGGGCTACGTCGGTGCCGAAACGATCCCTGAATTCAAATCGCGTGCAGAATTCGTCAGGGTGTCCGCCGCCGGGCAGGCAGAGGGCCACGCCCACGACGTCGTCATCACCGACGAGGCGCCGAATTACACGCCAAACGAGTAGCAGCGACGGACTCGACCTATCCCACGACCGCTCATCACTGTGAGTGGCGTACTCGAGTTACGGGATGAGCAGGCGCAAAACCTCGCCCTTCAGGGCGGGGAGGATGTCAACGACACCCGATTGCGTAACACGGCGGTGGCCGCCTCCCCTCGAGCTGTCTTCCCAACAACCGTCTCCAAGAAATCGTCGTCGAATCGGTCAACACGAGTACCGGCGACCTGCCACACCGATCCCTTTCAGCTATCGTGCCAGGGGCCGATATCCGGATCGACTTCGCGGTGGGTCCGATCGATCCCATCGAGCAGTTCGAGCTCCTCGTCGGTCAGGTCGACGGCGAGTGAAGACCAGTTGTCGGCGACGTGATCGCCTCCGGTCGCCTTGGGAATCGCGGTCACGCCCTTCTCGCGGAGCCAGGCGAGGCTGATCTGGGCTTCGCTGACGCCGTGGGCCGCGGCGACCTGCTGGACCTCCGGGACGTCGAAGACCTCGCCACGGGCGAGTGGGGAGTACGCGACCAGTTCGATGTCGTGATCGCCACAGACCTCACGGAGTTCGGTCTGGGGCAACAGCGGGTGACACTCCACTTGATTCGCGAAGACCGGTGCGTCGAGGATGGCAATCGCTTCGGCGATGTGTCGGGGTTCGAAGTTACTCACGCCGACGCGATCGATCTTGCCGTCGTCGTAGAGCGCGTCGAAGGCTGCGAGCGTCTCCTCGGCATCGTAGGTCCGGATTGGCCAGTGGACGTACAGGAGATCGACGCGATCGACGCCGAGTTTGTCCAGACTCTCTTCGGTCGTCTCGAGGACGTCGTCGTAGGCCAGATTCGAGGTGGCGACCTTCGTCGCGAGGAAGACGTCCTCGCGGTCGACAGCTGCCTGCTCAATGCCGTCGCCGACGTAAGCTTCGTTATCGTACCCCTGTGCGGTGTCGATGTGTCGATACCCCATCTCGAGGGCGGTCGTGACGCTGTCGGCACACTGGTCTGGATCGGTGTTCTGCCAGGTGCCCAGGCCGAGCATCGGGAGCCCGTTCGAAACCGGACAGTCGACACTGCTGATATTGGCGGTGTCCATACCCCGTCTCTGGAGAGCACTGAAAAAGCCGTTGGGATTGCGGAAGCACCGGGCGAGTGCAGCGTGGCCCGCTCGTGTGGCCGATCACGGTCGGCCAGGGCCCTGCAGGCGACGACTTGCCACGGGGGCGTGGTGAGATGACGACCGACAGGGCAGATCGATGCGGTTGCCACCCGATACCAACGTCGAATGCCCTCGTCAACCCCCCTCACAACCCGCTGTGGGTAGCCCTCGTACACACGACGTCGACGGCGTTGACTCCCTGTGGACCATTGCGTCGAGAATCCCGATCGTGCAGCTGACTTCACGACCGAGGGCGTTTGCGGCGGACCGCGGAGCTCCCCTGGCATGAGGCCCCTACGTCCCGAGATCGCTCCCTATGAGGGCTCCCGCACCTGACTGTCGATGTCGTGAATGAAGCGACCACAGAGGATCGAACGGTGGCGCATTGCGATGGCGGGTGCCTACTGGTACATCCGCAACGGCTGGGCCTGCGTACTCTCTACCTCACCGACCTCTTGCATGCGCTCGGCAAACGCGCTGCGCTGTTCCTGGATCTCCGTCGCCCGGTCAATCAGTTTCGAGACGTCCACGTTCACATCGGCGACCGGACCGATTGCCCGCTCGAGCAGCACACTCGCCGCCTCCGGGTCCGGGAACTGCGGGTTGCACTCGACGACCAGTCCGAGCGAGTCGGTCCCACTCTGGGTGGCCCGGTTGAGCAGTGCGCCAGTTGGCCCGCTGACGACGCCGTCCTCGGGTGGAACATCGATGTCGTGGGCCTCGAGAAGGGCTGCCCCATCGCCGGTTGCCACGCCGAAGAGGGCTGGCGTCCCCTCGCGTTCGGCAGGGAGGCCGCTGAGGAACAGGGATGTCGCGTCGTAATCGTCGATCCAACCGGTCAGACAACCCACGATGGCGTCGATGGCCTGTGCCGCGATCGGGATATCGCTCTGGATGGCCAGCAGGTCCTGGGCCTGGCTTGCGTAGATCCGAACGGGTGGCTGAAGGTGTTGTGCTCCCTGCCGATAGATGCCCACCCTCGGCAAGCCTTCGCAGTGGACGCTCGCGTAGTAGTCCATCTCGAGCTGGTCGATCAGGTGGTCGGTCGCAATCTTGCCGACCAGTCCGACACCCGGAAATCCCTCGACGAGGACGGGCTCGTCGAGAGAAACGCGATCGCCACGAAGTCGAATCTGTGACATGATCATCAATCCGATAGCAACGATCTTAAAACCGACCGCGAGTACCCAGCTGAATCTTCCGGGACGCCGTGCTCCGAAACCCACAAACGGGTGCCCCCCGAAGCTCGGCCAATGGAGCCACTCGAGCGGTACCGACCCCTCATCGACGACTTCGGGGCCTTCCAGGCGGCCTGTAAGCGTCCGCTGGGCATCGCCGCCAGGGTCAACACGATAAAGGCCGATCCCGATCGCACCATCGAGGCCCTCCGGGCCGACGGCGTTGGCGTCGAACAGGCTGACTGGCACCCGACCGTGTTGCGCCTCGAGACGGACTCACCCGGGTCGACCTGGGCCTCCTTTCACGGGTTCGTCCACACCCAGGAGGAGGTCTCCTCACTGCCCGCACTCGTCCTCGACCCCTCGCCGGGAGACCGCGTGTTCGACGCCTGTGCGGCCCCCGGCGGGAAGGCCACCCAGCTGGCCGCGCTCGTCGGGGACCGGGGGACCGTGGTGGCGAACGACAACAACCTGGGGCGGCTGTCGGCATTGCGGTTCAACGCCGAACGCCTCGGGGCGACCGCCCTCGCGGTCACTCACCAGGACGCCCGGAACTTCTCGTTCAACGACCTGGCGTTCGACGAATTCGATCACGCGCTGGTGGACGCACCCTGCTCGTGTGAGGGCACGATCCGGAAAAACCCGACGACGCTCGAAGAGTGGACCGAAGACCACGTCCACAGCGTCGCCGGGATTCAGAAAGGGATTCTCCGGCGGGCGGTCCAGGCCACGCGACCTGGGGGAACGGTCGTCTACTCGACCTGTACGTTCGCCCCGGAGGAAAACGAGGGCGTCGTCGACCACGTCCTCGCGGCCGAGTCCTGTGAATTGCAGGCCATCGACGTCGACCTCGAGTCAGCACCGGGGGTCATCGAATGGCAGGGCACTGAATACGACCCGAGCCTCGAGCAGGCAATCCGCCTCTATCCCCATCACAACGACACCGGGGGGTTCTTCGTCGCGAAACTCGAGGTGAGGGCCTGATGGCGGACAACGTTGGCCAGCGATTCGATCGACTCCCGTCGACAGCTGATGAGCGCACCGTTCCGGGTCGAGCCACACGACGGGCCGTCCTCGAGTACTTCGCGGACCGCTTTGGCATGCCCTCGGAGACCTTCGAGTCGTACACGTTCTGGGAGAAGGGGGCCGGGAAGATCTGGATCTACGCGGGGGAAAGTCCATCCCCTGCGGAACTCGAGGCCCTTGGGATGACCTGCTTGCGAACGCGCCAGGAACACTGGAAGCCGACGACGGATTTCGCCCAGCGGTTCGGACGAGCGGCCGATTCCTGCGTCATCACCCTCGACGCCGAACAGGCCACGGCCTTCGCCGCTGGCGAGGATCAATCCCTCGAGTGGGACGGCGACTGGGGATACCTGATCGCCGCCCACGACATTGCGGGGGGCCTCGAGCCGATCGGTGTCGGGCTCTATCTCCACGGCGAGTTGCGGTCGATGGTGCCGAAGGGGCGCCAGCGGACGATCTGATCGCACTGCCCATCACGGCTCCGCGTAGGGTTGGTCAGGTACACACACTCGTCACGGTGCTCGTCCAGGAGATCCGTCGTCCGGGGTGTGGGCTCGACTGACGAGGCAGTGACTTTCCCCCGCTCGAGTGCTACGGCTTGCGGGGTTCAAATTCCATTAAATCGAGAATTTATACAGCTTATTGATAGTATGTGCCCTGCGGGAATTGCATCCTGAATACAGAGCGCGAACGTGGTGCGAGCCGAACGTCGATCTACAAAAGGTGGTGATCAGTTGAGACTCGTAATCGTAATACTACGCTATACAAAAGTGCACCAAAATGTTTTGGGACTGCCTTTTTTCCGCTTGATAATGGCGCTTCTAGTCCATGGATCAATACATAACGGCATTATCAGATGTTCAGCGGCGCCGGATACTCGTCGAATTACTCGATCGAGATCTGCAAACAGACGGTGGGACACTGCCGCCAGAAACCGTTGTGGAGAAAACACACGAAGAGGCGGAGTTGTACCATAACCACCTCCCTTGGTTGGCAGATGCTGACTTCGTCCGGTGGAACCGGAACACAAACGAAGTGGTCAAAGGCCCCCGATTCGAGGAGATCGAGCCACTCATTGAACTGCTGGATGATAATGCGACCCAACTCCCCGGTAATTGGGTCTGACGAAGCGAGCGGGTGCCAGTTGGATCCGACGCGAATGGCCGTGATGAACAAACCCGTCGTGCTGCACCCATCCGCTGTATGTAACACGTTCGCCAACGTATATCAACGTTCGAAAGATCAATCAGACGCAACGTCGTATTCTGCGTTTCTACAATCGGATTGAGAAATCCGTCTGGATTTGAACCCGATGCAAATCCTCGCTTCGCTCGGGTTTCCGTGTTTCAAACCCCGGTCGCAGTTGCGACTCACGTACTGTTCGTAACAACATGCTCCGTCTGGGATTTGAACCCAGGTCATCGGCTCGAAAGGCCGAAATGATTGGCCGGACTACACCAACGGAGCGACTGCGTTATCGGGTTGCCGTGGCCCAATAAAAAGGGTTCCGTTCCGTCTCGAGGATGCCACTGCCTGCCACCATCGCCGCGTCCTCAATTCTTTTGCCCCCGGCGGGCGCGCGTTAGGTCATGAAACGAGTCAGATTCCGCGATCCAGCCGGCAGCATCCGAACAGGCGTCCTCGAGGACGACGGCACACCCCCTCGAATCCGATTCGGGAACCAAGACTACGAATTCCGAAGTGAGGACATCGACATCCTCCCACCGTGTGAGCCATCGAAAATCGTCTGCATCGGTCGCAACTACGCTGACCACGCTGCAGAGATGGGGTCGGACGTCCCCGACCGCCCACTCCTCTTCTTGAAGCCCCCGAACACAGTCGCGAGCCACGGCGACGTCGTGACCTTACCTGCCGGGAAAGAGCGCATCGATCACGAGGCCGAACTCGGCGTCGTCATCGGCGAACAGTGTCGCCACGTCGAGGAAGCCGACGCGATGGACGTGGTGGCCGGTTTCACCTGCGTCAACGACCTCTCCAATCGTGACGATCAGCGCCAGGAACAGAACTGGGTCCGTGGCAAGGCCTTCGACGGCGCAGCCCCGATCGGCCCCGTCCTTGCAACCCCTGACGAAGTACCCGACGACGCCGCCGTTCGCTCGCGAGTCAACGGCGACCTGAAACAGGACGGGGCGCGTTCACAGCTCATCTTCACGGTGCCCGAACTCGTCGCCGAGATCACGACGTACCTGACCCTCGAGCCAGGGGACGTGATCGCCACCGGCACGCCCGAAGGGGTCGGGCCACTTGCCGACGGCGATCACGTCGAAATCGAGGTCGAGGGCGTGGGAACCCTCGAGCACTCGGTTCGACTGCCCTGAGCGGTGAATTGTGAGCGGAACAACTGAAACGAGTCACACACTGATCGCCGAGTCATCTGGCGATCGAGTGTGCAATGACGTCCGGTGGTTCCTCCCGTTCGGCTCGCGACCGTCCTCGATCAGAGATATCGGTGTAACCCGGCGGAAAGACCACCCAGGACGCCGCCGTAGAGGACGTGACCGAGCCCACTCCACGGATCGAGGGCGGGAGCCGCCGGGGCAGGCGCGCCGACACCACCGAGCCACAGTGGCATGATCACACCAGCAGCGACGAGCCAGAGGCCAGTCCCCCAGAGGATGCCGACGGTCGTGCTCGCCAGCACGCGGTCGTGGAACGGTTCGAGGCGCGACCACATGAAGAAACCGCCGAAAACGGCCCCGAAGACGACGGCGTGCCAGAGGTGAAACAGCCAACCGGTGACCGTTCCCTCGGCCCCGTAGAGAGCCCCAACGGCCTGGATCAGTCCCATCACCTCGTACATCACCACCCCCATCAGGCCGCCAGCGACGAGTGCCGCGACCGCGATGTTGAGCCAGTACCTGGCGGACAGTTCGACGTACTGCGGTTTCCGTTCGTGACTTGTTGCCATCGCCGAGAGGTTTCAATTGGAGTGAGTATACCCCTCTGCGTTCATTCGTGGGTAACACACGACCGATCGGACGGGCACCAGGGCGACCCGCTCGAGTGGGCTCGGAACCACGAAAGGGTAGCGAAGTCAATGGCACGACGCAAGCGTGGGTTCGACGCCCCACCGCCGGTCGGGTCGGCCGGATTTATTCGTATGGGGGTCGAACCCACCGTCATGTCCAACCGAACTCGACGTTCGACCCGACTGCCACCAGCTCAGCAATCGGCCGCCCCGAACGCGCGGAGGCTGCCATGCCGCTGAACTTCGACGGCCCAGTGCTCGTTCCGGCGGCCGACCCCGAGGATGGCAAGCGCACAGCCAGCGCCCTCGCTTCGCGTCTCGATCCAGACACCACGGTCATCGTCATCCACGTCATCGAAAAGGGCGGTGGGAGCCCGGACAAAGCGCCATTGGCGGGGCGACAGGACTACGCCAAAGAGGTCTTTCAGGCCGCCCGAACCGAACTCGAGCCGACCGGCGCGACGGTCGAGACCGAGATTCACTACGGGACCGACGTCATCGACACCATCTACGACGCCGCCGAGGAGTACGACGCCGAGGGGGTCGTCTTCCTGCCACGACGGGCCAATCGTCTCCTCGAGATGCTGAGTGGAGATCACAGTCGACGGCTGATCAAGGAGGCACGGTCCCCGGTGCTCGTGCTCCCGGTGGAATCTGACTGAGGGATGGGCCGATCGCCGCCCGTCGTTGGGAGACCTGCTCGCGGAACACGGTTCACGGTTCGAGGGCACTGAGATCAGGGTCACGAGAGCCGACAGCCGAACCGTCGTTCGTACCCACGTTGAGGCGATCGATAACTCACCAAGTCAGCTGTTCGGGAGCAGCGGGAACAATACGAGTGTGAGGACAGCGGGCCAACCGGTCTTGTGGCCGCCTATAAATAGCCGTTCTCGAGCAATAGTTCACCGTTCAACACGCTCGCCCCGGCAGCACCACGGAGGGTATTGTGTGCCAGACAGTTGTACTGCAGGCCGAACGTCGACTCCCGGATTCCGCCGACGGAGATCGCCATCCCATCACCGAGATTCCGATCGAGACGTGGCTGTGGTCGACTCGGGTCATCGAAGACCTGAATCAACGGCTCGGGCGACGAGCGCAAGTCCAGCGAGGGGAAGGTCTCGAAGGCCGTCGCTGCCGCCTCGGGCGTGAGATCCGCTCCCGTTTCGATCCAGACGTTCTCGAGGTGACCGTCGAGCGTGGGGATTCGATTACAGGAGGCCCCGACCTCGACACCGTGGTGGGTGAGTTCGGCCCCGTCGAACGTCCCGAGCAGTTTGCGCGATTCGGTCTCGAGTTTCTCCTCCTCGCCACCGATGTGTGGGACGGCGTTGTCGAGAATCTCCATCGAGGTGACGCCGTCGTAGCCAGCGCCCGACACCGCCTGGAGGGTCGCGACGTGGACGCGCTCGAGGTCGAACTCGGCCAGGGCGGCCAGCGTCGGCACGAACGTGATCGTCGAGCAGTTCGGGTTCTTGACGAGTGCGCCGTCCCAGCCGCGCTCGTCGCGCTGAACCTCGAGGAGGTCGAGGTGATCGGCGTTCACTTCGGGGATCACGAGCGGGACGTCCGCGTCCATCCGGGCGTTCGAGGAGTTCGAGGAGACGACGTATCCGGCCTCGCAAAAGGCCGGTTCGACGGCTTCGCCGACGCTCGAGGGCAGCGACGAAAAGAGGAGATCGACGTCGTCGGGGACGGCGTCGGGGTCCGTTCGGCCGACGGTGAGGTCGGCGACGGCTGCCGGAATCGGGCTGTCCGCCCGCCACTTGGCTGCCTCACGGTACGGATTGCCGGCACTCGAGTCACTCGCGGTGAGTGCGGCGATTTCGAAGTCAGGGTGCGGGTCGAGGAGTTGGATGAGTCGCTGTCCGACGGCACCAGTTGCGCCGAGGACGCCTACGCGTACTGCCATTGTCGGGGGTGGGTGCCCTCGGTGCAAAACGGTTTGGATGCGGTCACGGTTTGCGGGTTCTGCTCGC
>LKND01000107.1 GCA_001564275.1 Natrialbaceae archaeon Tc-Br11_E2g14
CCGTCTCGAGAATCGACGACCCCGATACCGACATGAACGGGCTTGCGGTCGAGGCCCACGCACGGGCGCTCGAGGCGGCCGTAGCTGACGGTGCGTCCACTGGGGAAACGGGTCGCGGCCCCCGGGTCCACTGTGACGCCTGTGACACCGACGCCGATCGCTTCGCCCGGCGTGTCGCCGCGGCCACCCCTCGCGAGTGCTCGGTCGACGCCAACCACGGCGCCGACGACGACGATCCGCTCGTGGGCGGAGCGAGCATCGTCGCGAAGGTCGAACGGGACGCTCACGTCAGTGCCCTCGCCGCCGAGTACGGCGAGATCGGCAGCGGCTACCCATCGGATCCGACCACACGGGCCTTCCTCGCCGAGTACGTCGCCGATCACGGAGACCTCCCGCCCTTCGCCCGCCGCTCGTGGTCGACCTGCGGCGACCTGCTCGCGGCCGCCGAACAGACCGCACTCGATGGCTTTTGAACCTCGAGACCCGAGCATCGAGGCGCCAGGGAGTCGCGGGGCTACGTCGACTGGAAAACCGACGTGAGTTTCTCGATCACGTCGTCGTGGGCGTCGACCTGACGCTGCATCGACGCCTGATTCGCCTCGACCGTCGCCATCGTGTCCCCGAGAGAGTCGATTCGGTCCTCGAGCGATTCGACCGTCTCCTCGAGCGCCTCGGTCCGCGATTCGACGTCGTCGGTGCGTTCCTCGAACGCGTCGCTCCGCTCCTCGAGTGAGACCAGGGCGTCCTGGGTGACCTCCAGTTTATCGATGAGCTCGTTCGCTGTACCACTCTCGTCGATGAACGCCTCCAGTGCGTCGGCGTAGGCAGACAGCTCCTGTACCCGACTCTCGAGGCTGCGAAGCCGGACCGTTTGGCTCCGTGGCCTGGCCGCCTCGAGCGTTTCGAACAGCCGCGTGACCTGCTCGTCGTCCAGCGAATCGGACTCGAGCTCGTCGAGGAGTGCCTCGAGCGTGCTGTCGGTCGTCGTGGGGCCAGGCTGGTCGGGGGTCGGATCGACCGTTTCCACGCGTTCGTTCTCGCCAGCCCCGTTCGACTCGGTCTCGTCTGCCCCGTCGGCACCCGAAATCGCGTCGCCTTCCTCGTCGGCGACCTCGTGCGTTTCACGTTCCTCGGTCTCCGCATCGACACTCATAGCCGCTTCGCCCCTCGCCTCGGGAGTCTCCGCCGTGTCGTTCCCATCGTCCGCTTGCCCCTCACCCATCTCGTCCGATTCCTCCGTCAGCGTCTGTGAGTCGTGTTCCATGTCTCGTTCTCCGTACGCGATTGTCTCCTCCAAACTCAATTCGTCTTCCGGGCCCGACAGCTCTTCTTCCCGGACCTGTTCTCGGCTGTTTGCGAAGCCGTCCTCGACAGCGTCCTCGGGCGCTCGCACCGTTGCCGTCACCTCCTCGACGTACGAGAGTTCCTCGAGAGAGTCGACGACGGCCGAAATCGGATCGGCCGTGGCGATGACCACGTCGGTACGATCAGTGTTCGAATCGGTCTCGAGTCCTCGATGCTCGTTCGCGACGACCGTACAGGTCGACGCCAGGCCATCGAGGACCGCCGTTTCGTTCGCCGTCACCGACGAGTCGCTGAAGTGGATCCGCAGCTGGGCAACCGTATGGCTGTCTCCATACTGCTCTCTGGCCCCCTCGACCCACGACTCGAGTTGTGAATCCACCTCCGCGCGGTCATCGTCCTCGACGACCTCCCCGTCGATGCTGACGATCCGCGGTGGTTCAACCGGAACCGAGTGGTCGGTATCGACGTAGGCAACTTCGTACTGCGTCTCAGTCACCGACCCCGGTTCCAGACGTGTCTCGAAGAGTGCGACGCGTGCCTCGAGTGACCACCGATCACCGTCCTCGTGAAATCGGAGATCCATCAAGTCGTCGGTGTCCGGAATCGTCTCCTCGAGGACCACGCGTCGCTCCTCGGCTGTCGACACCTCGAGCCGAAACTCGACGAGAAACCGACCCTCCTCGAGACGCTCGATCCGCTTCTCGACCGTAACGTCGTCTTGGCAGACGTCGATAAGACTGTCCGCCACGTGTTCGCCCCCCATTAGCAAGTGTATATTGTCGAACGTGAATACTAAGTCGTGCAATCGTTCAGCTCAGTTTACCAGTTCAACAGACAATTTACCGATTTATTACACGCTGTCGACGGAAAGTTCCACCACCGACAGCCCGAATCGAGAGTCGAGGGTAGTAGTATCCGGCACAGAGACGGGTTTCGACCCGATTGACGGGCGCTCGAAGGGACGGCCCTATAGAGCACGTCGCTTTTCATCCCCGATGACGTCCACGTCACACATGGGATACGTCTGTCCGGTCTGTGACGCCGGGGTGGCCGACGGTGAACAGCTGGCGAACCACCTCGCCGTCACCGCCTCGGTCGGTCGAGCGGATCATCGCGACTGGCTCGCCGAGTACGCCCCCGACTGGGAATCGAAGACGGCCTCCGAACTCGCCAGTCTCGTGACCGAATACGCCCTCGAGGTCGAGCCCCCGGTGCCCGAAGAGATACCGGAGCGCCGCTCGCCCTTCGACGGGCCAGGGGAGCGCTTCGAGGACGCTCTGGCAGCCCAGACGGCCGGCCCAGGGCGGGGCGATCCGACGAGGAGCGCCGAGACCCAGCGGGTACTCGAGGAGGCGATGGCACTCACCGAGGCAATGGAACGCGATGGCTCGAGCGAAGGGACTGACGGCGAGCGAGAACAGGAACGAGACACCTCGCAGGACGACGAAACCGAGCGGGACGACGGCTAGTCGTCCGAGGGAATCGGCGAACCGTCCGAGTTCGTGGGCGCGGGACTCTCGTCGAGGGCGTCCTGGTCGGCGTAGGGGTACCAGGTCCGCTTGGTGTTGTGCATGAACGGGTCCTCGTAGCTCGTCTCCTCGGGTTCGATCAGGCCCGCGAGTTCTTCGTCCTCACGCTCGAGGACGAAGTCACGGAACGACTGGCCGTCCTCCCGTTTGGCTTCGAAGTTCGCGAGGAGGTTCGCGATCGCTCCTGGCACTTCGTCGACGGGGACGCGTTCGGTCACCCACGAGGCAAACTGCGGGTGCTCCCCGAGGCCGCCCCCGAGGCCGATGTCCAGGGCTTCGACCGGCTCGCCGTCCTTGCGCGTCTTTATGCCGCGTAAGGAGAGATCGGCGATCTGTGGCTGAGCACACGAGGCCGTACACCCCGAGAGGTGGATGTGGAAGTTCTCGACGCCCTCGGGCAGGTCGACGTTGTCGACAAGCCAGCGCGAAAAGCGAACCTGGCGGTTCTTCGTCTCGACGATCGAAAGCGAACAGAACTCGGTGCCCGTACAGGCGATCGAGCCGCGCTGAAACGGGTGTGGATCCGGGCTGTAGGTCTCGAGTTGTGGTTCCGCCAGCAACTCCTCGAGGGTCGCCTCCGGAACGTCCGTGAGAACGATGTTCTGGCGCTGGGTGAGTCGCACCTCGCCGGAGCCGTACTCGTCGGCGACGTCGGCCAACTCGAGGGCGTCGTCGGCGCCGATGCGGCCGACGAGGACGTTGAGGCCGACGTAGTGGGTGCCGTCGACCTGTTCGTGAACGCCGACGTGGTCGTGCTTGCCGTCGGCGTCGCCCGCGTTGTAGGAGTACCCCGATCGCAGGTCCTCGCCGGCGGTCTCGAGGTCCCAGTCGATGTACTCCGCCTGGAGAACGTCCCGAAGCTTCTCGGGGCCCCACTCGTCGACGAGGAACTTGATCCGGGCCGCGTACCGATTCTCGCGGTTGCCGTGATCACGGAAGAGCGCGGAGATGCCGCCGGCAACCTCGACGGCCTGCTCCGGGGTGGCGAAGACGTCGATGTCGCGGGCGAAGCGCTCCTCGTTGCGGGCGAGCCCGCCGCCGACGCGGACGTTGTAGCCGGTGACCGTCTCCCCATCGGTCTCCTTGCGGGCCGGCTCGAAGGCGAGGTCGTTGATGTCGCCCTGGCCACAGCCCTCGTCACAGCCAGTCACCGAGACCTTCCACTTCCGCGGGAGGTTCGAGTGCGCCTCGTTTTCCTTGAACTCGTCGTGGAGATCGTGGGCCAGTTTGTGGGCGTCGACGTGCTCGTGTTTGTCCTTGCCGGCGACCGGACAGCCGACGATGTTGCGCCAGGAGTCCCCACAGGCCTGGACGGCCGAGAGGCCGACCTCGTCGAGACGGTCGAAGATGGCCGGCACGTCCTCTAAGTTGATCCAGTGGAGCTGGATCGCCTGTCTGGTCGTCACGTCGAGCCAGCCGTTGCCGAACTCGGGGTTCTCGACGGGGCCCGTCGAGTACTCCTTGGCGAGTTCGGCGAGGACGCGAAACTGACCCGGCTCGAGGACCCCTCCCGGCGGACCGATCCGCAACATGAAGTACGACTCCTGGCCGGCGCGCTGGTGGTACAGCCCGTACCACTTGAAGCGCTCGAACCAGGCGTCCCGTTCGTCCTCGGGGATGGTCTCCCACCCCTGTTCGGCGAATCGCTCGATCTCGGCACGGATGTCCGTCCCGTACAGTTCGTCCTTCCAGGCCTCCACGTCGCTCGGCATTGGCGGAGACACGGGTGGACCACATAAGGTCGCGCCCGTCCCGTCAGTTCTCCCCGGGGCTCGCACCTCGAGGCAGTATTTGCGGTGGGCCCGACGTGGCGAGGGAACGCCCGGGAGCCAGTCGGTACTCACTCGCTCGACGGCTCCGTCGGCGGCTCGAGCGTCGACTGTACGCCGGCCGGGTCGTAGCGCTCGAAGCGCCCGTCGACGATCCGCCCGACGGGCAGGCCGTCGAGACCCGATCGTTGTCCGCACTCGAGACACTGTCCGACCGCGTCGGCGACGATCGTCTCGCCGTCGACCCGAACGCCGGTGAAGCCCTCGAGCAACACGGAGGCTGGTTCACACGCACAGAAGTGCCCGCAGGCGAGTGTCCAGATGTCGCTGACGCCAACCTCACGGGAGTCGTTGACGCTGATCCACGCACCGTCGTCGAGCGTTCGAAGGGCGATGGCCATAGCTCACCGACGCCACCACGTCTCCTGTCACTATTGGCGTGGGCAAAGGTTCGTTGATCGTGAGACGTCCCTATCGTGCCAATTCTGGAGCCAGCACCGACTTCTCCCGCGAATGTGACCTCCGAGATAGCCGCAAGCCTTGCCCCCGGACGGGAGTACGGGTAGTGATTGCTCCGGCAGCCGCGCTTATCCCCACCTCGCTCCAACGGCAGATCACGATTATGACCACGCCCCCAGCGACCGACCACAGACAGCAGGCACCGGCGGACGTCGCCCCCGAACTGTTCGTCGACGACCACTCGAACGATCGGGAGGGAAAATGACCGACGCCGGTGACGCCCACACTCACGCGAGCGAGCGCCCTGCCGATGGGTCCGCCGGGGCGGACGAGACCAGCGGGGACGACACCACGACCGAACCCGAGCCGAGTTCGGCGGCCCTCGACAGCCACCTTCAGCACGTCGAGCCGGGGGCTGGCTGTACCGAGATCTGGGCGCACCTCGCCGAACACCGCGAGGAGTGAGAGTGTTTGGAAGCTCGAGCTCCCCACCCGATCACCGGTGGCGACGTTCGCCACCGTGCGACCACTTTTGCCGATCCACGCCCTGAGACGAACCATGACCGACGACCGCGCCGACGGCCCGACCGACGACCCCGACATCCCCACGGACCGGGAGTCACCAGTCGGCGCGCCAGTCATCCGCGGCGACGAGAGCGTCACCGGGGACCACGCCCGTCGGGCCGTCCAGTTCGATCCCGACGATCCCGAAAGCCTCGCCCGCGCCGCCACAACGGTCGCCCAGTTCGCCAACGGCTCACCGAGTGACGACCACCTCTACATGCTTCGCGGGGCCGCCGCCTGCGCCGCCCTCGTTCGTGGGGAGGGATCGTACAAGGCCGCGGCCGAACGCGCGAGTCACGCCCTCGACACGGGCGACGAACTGGCGGAGCGCCCCCGTCGGCCCCAGGGTCCCGACGGCGAGGCCAACGCGCAAACCGGGGGCTCGAGTGCTGACACAGTCGACGTCGACGACGAACACAATGTCACCACCGACGTCTCCGTCTCGTTCATCCGGAAGTGGGCCAGAGTTCACGACCTCCCCCGCTCGGTCCGCCGACAGGTCGCCATGGGAACCATCGCCCCCTCCGCCGCCAAGCACATCGCCCGCGTCGGCGGCGACTCCCGCCTGCTGCTCGCCTGGGCGATCCTCGACGGTGACCTCACCGTCCGCGAGGTGCGACGCGTCGCCAGCCAGGTCAACGACGGCGTGGCGATCGGCGGGGCACTCGAGGACTGTGGCGTCACCCTCGGCACCCTCGAGGTCACCCTCCCCGCTCCGATCTACCGAGAGCTTCGGCGGGAAGCCGCTCTGGAGAACGTCGACCCGGGCACGATCGTCGCCGAGGCGCTCGAGGTATCGTTCGATTCGGCGGCTGGCGGCCACCGTGGTGATGCCAACGAGTCCACTCGACGGCAGCGCTAGCCCTAAAGTCGGTCGTGCTGAAGCCAGTTGTGGGCCACAGCGGTCCCCGTCGACGGTGGCGACAATACCACCTCAGCTCACGAGGCGAGGAACTGACCAGCCGCCCCCGCGACGACGCCACAGGCCTCACGCACGTCCGCCCACTCGATCGTCTCCTCGGGGAAGTGAGCCTGCTCGATCGAGCCCGGGCCGAACACCACGGTTGGAATTCCCGCCGCAACGTAGTGGCGGCTGTCCGCGCCGTAAGTCGCCCCTCGGGGAACCGTCGCCCCCTCGTCGAACCCACGCGCCCGCATCGCTGACCGAACCGTCTCGACGATTGGTTCCCTCGCGTCGATCGCCGCTGGCTCGAACTGTATCGAAAACCGCTCGAGAGTCGGCCCCTCGATCCCCTCCTCTAGGTCCTCGGCCACCGCGTCGAGTCGGGTCTCGAGTGCCCGCTCGACCTCGGCGACGGTTTCACCGGGTGCAACACCGACCCGCACCTCGGCCTCGAGGTCGTCCGCGACCGACGACGCCCAGCGACCCGCCTCGACCCGTCCCACACAGATCGGCCACGGAATCGGGAACTCGTCGTACAGCGGATGGGTCACCGACTCGCTTCGCTCGGCCTCGATCCGCTCGAGTTCCTGTCGGACGGTCTCGAACGCCGGCAACACCGAAGTCCCGCGCCAGCGCGTCGCCGCATGCGCCGACCGACCCTCGAGGCCCACGCGCACCATCAGACTCCCCTCGACGGCCGTGACCGGCCGCAGGTTCGTGGGTTCGGCAACGATCGCGGCGTCTCGCTCGAACGGGTACGGGTTCTCGAGGGCTGCCGCCGCCGCACCGATTCCACCCTCCTCCTCCCCAGCGACGCTCTCGACGACGAGTCGTCCCTCGAGATCGAGGTCACCCGTCGTGACCCGCTCCTGGAGGACACGGGCAGCGGTCACGCACGCCCCCAACCCAGCTTTCATGTCCACGGCCCCGCGGGCGGTGAGCGTCTCGCGGGTGGTGTCCTCGCCGTCGGCCGACGACCACCGCGGGTCGAACGGATCGCCCGTCCACCCACTCCCCGCTGGCACCACGTCCATGTGGCCGTTCAGCACCAGCGTCGGCCCCGCGTCGGGGTCGCCGAACTCGAGGACCCCCGCGACGCTCGGCCGGTCGGTGACGTCGATCGCCCCGGGATCGTCCGGGAACGAGGGATGGCTGGCGAGGGTGTCGGCGTCCCCCGTCCACGTGTAGGTGTCGAAGCCGGCGTCCTCGAGGGACTGGTGCAACCAGCCCTGGGCTGGGGCCTCGTTGCCGGCGGTGGTATCGTACGTACAGCATGTCGTCACGAATTCACGGAGGATTGTGTCCCAGGGCCCGATGTCCATACTGGTGGTGATGGTCGGCCCCGATAAGAAAGAAACGTTTAACCACGCGTCCACGAAAGGCAAATCAAGGGCCGGTAGCTCAGTCCGGCAGAGCGTCTGGCTTTTAACCAGACGGTCGCGTGTTCAAATCGCGCCCGGCCCGTTTTCACGACGAACGGACGTGAGGAGTGAAACGGCCACCGCGATTTGAACGCAGGGAGGTCGCGCACAGCGAAGCGAGCACGTCCGACCGTGTGTTCAAATCGCGCCCAGCCCACACCTCGCCGCGAGCGGCGAGCATGAAACCAACGGGGTCCATACGAGACGACAGTCGCCACAGTCGTAAGCGAGTGCACCGACCGAACTGGACCGTCTCGACGGAGTTCGTAACTCGAGCCCGGCTCCCCTGTGTCACCCGAGTGGTGCAGTAGCCACCCAACGTCGTTGCACCCCTGATCGCCAGCCGTGTCGGCGATCGGTATCTGAATCGGTTCAGGTCTTCTCATAGCTCGAGAGACGACCCAGGGCGACTTGCATCGAACAACCGCTGAACGTCCAACACGCACGGGTACCAACACACCCCATCGACGAGTGCCCCACCAGCCCGCTACCATCCCGGCCCTCGAGCCTCGCAGCCACACGCACTGGCGGGAGTCCAGAGATACTATTGGCCACACCGGCGGTCGAAAACCGCTCGGCAGATGGCACGACCACCAACCCGAGAACCAACCCCAACGAAGACGCGATCAGCCCCGACTTGGCATGAACGCCAATCCGGCCAGCAGCGCCACCGTCGACAACGCCAACCCGATGATCCACCAGAGACCGTGAACCCGTTCGCTGTGATCCTCGACCGCCTGATGCTGGGCCTCGAACGACTCGATGTCCTCGGTCAGGAAGACCCGGTCACCACCGGGGAAATGGACCCCGTACTCCTCACCATCGACGATCGCAACCTGGTTGTGGTCCAAATCCGCAGTCTCCGTCTCTTCACCCTCGTACTCGACAGTCACCTCGCCAGCGCCAAATTCGACGATCTCGCTGTCGATCTGGGCTTCCTCATCCTCCTCGAAGTACGTGAACGTCTCGCCAACAGCGTACTCCTCGCTCTCGATCTCCTCGACGTCCATCACGTGCTCGAGGGTTTCGCTCCCGTCGTCGTCCTCGACCGCGATGTAGACGCCATCGTCGCGCTCGACGACCGTGACGTTCTCATCGTCGAACGACTCGATCAACAACGCCGTCTCGGGCATGGGTTCGTCGTCTGCATCCTCGTCATCATCGTCCGGCTCCGCCGGCGCATACAAATAGAAGTGATACTCCGTGGCGTTCTCGTCCTCCGGGTCCTCGAACGTGATCGCCTCGCCAGCGTCCCAGGCGTCACCCTCCGCCGCACTCGCCGCGGAGAACCCGCGATCGAACGTCGCGTCCACCGTCCGCTCGAGCGTGGCCGTACCCGCGACACCGTCGAGTTCGGAGACGTTGTACGTATTGTCCCCAACGGTGAAGTCATCACCCGTCGAGAGTTCGTAATCCGCATCGGCCTGATCGATCGCCACATCCGGGGCTTCCGCCGTCGCGATCACGCCATAGGCGCCAGCGGCAACCACCAGGAACAGGACGATATACACGATCCCTGCACGTAATTGCATGTGTGAGGCGTGGTCCGCCCTTCGTATAACGGTTACTAAGTTCCCGACACCCGCAGACTCGAAAGGTGATGGGCGACATCGGCAGTCACACCGAATGTCGGCAGGTGGTGGGTCGAATCTGGAGGACCACTCGCTCACGGACGAAACGTCGACACTCGTGGATTGGAATCGAGAGCCAAGGGCCGGATTTGAACCGGCGGGGGTTCCGCTCTGCAGGCGGATGCGTTCGGCCGGACTCTGCCACCTTGGCGCATCCGGAGCTACTGGGTGTATTCGTTTAAGCGTAGCGGTACGGCGTGGAAACGCCGTCCACAACGACAAAAACCCCCACAGAGCGCTGTTGCTCTGTAGGGGTTTGATATGAGTGGTCGGCGGCGAACCAGCGTTCCCAGCGGGTCTCCCACGCCAGTACTGGCCGGAACGCAGGTGGGCTTATCTGCCGTGTTCGGAATGGGTACGGGAGGTACCCCACCGCTCTGGCCGCCGTAACGCCGATCGACGGACTCGAACCGTCTTTTGCCCACCCGCCAAAGGGTGGACAAACCATGTATCGGTTTCCGTATGTATGCGTGTAGTCCAGTTTGCGTCTGGACCCGTTCGCGGGTCCAGTGCAGATCCGTATTCAGTGATGAATGGTGGCTCGGTCTGTTAGTGCTCGCGGGCTCAACGCCTCGTTGCCTCGGCG
>LKND01000034.1 GCA_001564275.1 Natrialbaceae archaeon Tc-Br11_E2g14
GACCACCTCCTGGCATCCGGTGTACGTTTGTATCTAACTGTCGCGCTGACGCACCACGATTCACCCGCTCGTTGGACAACTCGGTGCTGCCGTCCGTCGGTGAACCTCTTCGAGCGCGTCCTATCCACGGGCATCCCCCCGGTCGGGATCGATTGAAAATACCCGGCGAACTCGGTAAGTCATACGGGGCCCTTTCCAGCGACAGGTTATAAACTACCATGGCTCACCCTTACCCCCGGCGCGGTAAACCAGCCATAATTGCCGCCTCGATGGGACCGGCACGCGTCGTAACGGCTATTTCCTTCAGGCAGAAATGGGGAGCCATGAGGACCTGCGGCCCGTCCGTCGAGGCGAGGGGTCTAGCGTGCACGTAGTCGTCGTCGGTGCTGGCGAGGTGGGGATGGCTATCGCGAAGAACCTCGAGGCAGGCCACGAGGTGGTCGTGGTCGACCGAGACCCCGACGTGGTCGATGACCTCAATTACTCACTCGACGTACTTGCGATACAGGGTAATGGGACCGAAATCGCCACACTTCGGGAGGCTCGAGTTGACCAGGCGGACATGGTGATCGCCTGTACAGACGGCGACGAGGTCAATCTCGTCATCTGTGGGGCCGCCAAGACCCTGAGCGATGCCTTCGCCATCGCCCGCGTCCGTCGCCGGGCCTTGCTCGAGACCTGGGAGGGGACAGAGGGGGCATTCGGCGTGGACTTCATGGTCTGTACAGACCTCCTGGCGGCGAAGGCGATCTTCCGCATTTCGGGGCTGCCGGCCGCCCACGATGTCGACATGTTCGCTGGGGGCCTGATCCGCATGGCCGAGTTCGAAATCGGGCCCGACAGCCCCATCGCGAACCAGACCGTCCAGGACGCCGATCGCTACGATTCGCTGACGTTCGCGGGCATCTTCCGCGACGGCGACATGGTGGTCGCCCGCGGGGATAGCATGATACGTCCGCACGATCGCGTGGTGGTTATCGGGAGTCCCGACTCGGTGGCGGGGTTCGCGGACGATGTCGTCTGTACGCCCGCGAACGGCCGCGAGGAGATCGTCATCGTCGGCGCCTCCGAAATCGGGTTTCAGGCCGCTCGCGAGTTCGAGGAACACGGCCACAAGCCGAGACTGATCGAACAGGACCCCGACCGGGCCCGCGAGGTCGCCGAAGCGCTCCCGAACACGCTCGTCATGGAGAGCGACGCCACGGACATCGAATTCCTCGACCGAGAGCATGTCAACGAGGCCGACATCGTCATCGCCGCACTGGGCAGCGACGAAAAGAACCTGCTCGTCTCGCTGCTGGCCAGACGCCTCGGCGTTGAGCGAACCGTCGCCGTCATCGAGAACGTCGAGTACGCCGAACTGTTCGAGACCGTCGGCGTCGACGTCGCCGTCAATCCCAGAGAGGAGACCGCCGAGGAGATCGTCCGGTTCACCCGCGCCAACCGCACCGAGAAGGTCGCGATGCTCGAGCACGACCGTGCGGAGGTCCTCGAGATCGAGGTGGGCGCGGACAGCCCCCTTGCGGGCCAGTCGATCATGGACTCCGTGAGCGAGTTCCCCGACGGCATGGTCATCGGGGCCGTCTCCCGGCAGGGACGGTTCATCACCCCTCGGGGGGATACCGTGCTCGAGTCCGGCGATCACGTCGTGGTGTTCGTCGACGGCGAGGTCCTCGAGGACGTCCTCGAGGTGATGTGAGCGAGTGGTGGCCTCGAGGTGAGGAGGAGCCTCGAGGTGCTGACCGATGGTCTCGAGACGACGACCACAGCAACTGAGTCGGCCAAGTCGCCGCTACTTCAATTTCAATAGTGTATGGCTACAGCTACTGAATCGAATTCGTTCGAGCTCCATGTCCTCGAGCGAAGGTCGCTAAGAAGACTGTCTTCCAACCCGCAGAGGCTTTCGAATCCACAGGGTTCGCTTGGATTCACTCTCCTCGCAGAGAGCCGCTCGGGCTTCCGAAACCTCCCTCACGCGATTCGCTCAGCCTCGCTTTCCTCGCGGCACAGCCGCTCGGTCTTTCGAGGCCTCACTCACACCGTTCGTTCGGCCTCGCTCTCCTCACGGCTTCGCCGTTCGGTATCCGAGGCTTCGCTCACACGGTTCGCTCAGCCTCGCTTTCCTCGCGGCACAACCGCTCGGTCTTTCGAAGCCTCACTCACACCGTTCGTTCGGCCTCGCTCTCCTCTACAACCTCAAGCCCCCGATTGTTGACCGCCATCGGATCCAGCCCGACCTCCTGGAGGAACTGCTTGTACTCCCGCTCGCAGGTCTCGGCCGCCTTCTGTTTGTCGCTGGCACGATCACACAGCGCAACGAGATTCTCGGGGACGTCGTTCTGGTAGACGATCCAGTGATTGATCAGGTCCGACAGCCGGCGGATGGGGCTCGTGAAGTGCCCGTAGATCTCGAAATTCAGCGCGTGGTGGCCGCCGAAGGGGTCGTTCATGTACTTCGCTCGCGGCATCACCTTCATCACCGCCCACTGGATCTTATCGAGCTGTCGGCCGGGCGCGGTCTCGAGGGTCGCGTTGACCGCCTTGCGCGGTTCGTCCCAGGTGTCGCCGGGGATCGAAACCCCGTCGAGTTCCTGGATCTCCTGGAGGGCCTTCGACCACTCGTCCGGCGTCGGCTGGGGGTGAACGCGGTACATCGCCTCGACGCCCCGATTCCACATCAGCTCGTGGGTCACGGCCTTGTTCGCCTTCAGCATACACTCCTCGATGATCGTGTGAGCGCGATCCCGACTCGGATTCAGGACGAGCGAGCCGTCCTCTTTGCGGATTTCGTGCATCCGATCGGCGACCTCGAACACCAGCGCGTTCTCCTCGTGGAGGGGGGCCTCGGGATCGTCGAGACGCTTTTCGGCCTGGGCGTAGGTGAGGCGTTCGTCCGACTCGATCACGGACTTGTAGATGTCGATCTCCTCGTAACTCAGCGTCTCCTTGTCGAGGTGCATCTCGACGGTGTGGGCCAGCCGTTCCTCCTGGGGGACGAGCGAGCACACCGACTCCGCGAGAATCGGCGGCAGCATGTGAATCGTATAGGCTGGGAGATAGACCGTGTTCCCGCGCTCGACGGCCTCGGCCCACATGGCCGAGTCGGGATGCACGTAGTGGGTGACGTCCGCGATGTGCACCCAGAGCACGAACTCCTCGTCGCGTTCCTCGATCGAGATGGCGTCGTCGAAGTCCTGGGCGTCGATCGGATCCGTCGTCCACGTGGTCATGTCTCGGAGATCCCGGCGCTCCTCGAGTTCCTCGTCGATGTCGGCCTGTGGGTTCTGGGTCAGTTCCTCGGCCTCCGCGAGGACTTCGGGTGGAAACTCGTCGCGAATCTCGAACTTCTCGAAGAGCTCCTCGCGCTTGTTCTCGAGGTGTCGCGCGAGATCCTCGGAGATTTCCACGGGGCCTTGCCCCTCGGCCGTGCCGGCGGCGGCCTGGGCGTCGTCGCTATCGGTCATACCCCAGCCTACGAACAGGAGGGGCAAAGACGTGTCGGGAGCGCGATGTGCGGTGAGAGCACTCGAATCTGAGTCCGGCCATTGGTGAGTGGGCCGAGGGGTGACTCATACGGATTAGTGTCACTGGACGACCGGACACCAGCATCCCTAAGCACTCGACGACCAATCGCCACCCATGAGCGACGACACCGACGGCCCCGACTCGGGACGGCGGCCACCGGCAGGCAAAGTCGATCGCGGATTTTTCGACGCGGCCATCGCCCCCAACCTCGGGGCCGCCCGGGCGGACGTGGTCCTGGGACCTACCCACGGCATCGACTTCGGCGTCCTCGAGATCGGGGACCGCGCAGTCGCCATCGCCACCGACCCGCTCTCGATCTCCCCCGAGTTGGGCCTCGAGCGAGCGGCCCGATTCGCCCTGGACTTGATCCTCGCCGACGTCGCCGTCTCCGGGATCGCCCCGAGTCACCTCTCGGTCTGTTTCACGCTGCCCCCCGCGATGACCGACGAGGCGTTTGCCACCGTCTGGGAGACGATCCACGCCGAGTGCGCCGACCTGGGCATCGCCGTCGCCACCGGGCACACCGCCCGCTACGAGGGGTGTGCCTACCCCTGGATCGGCGCGGGAACCGTCCTCGGGGTCGGCGACTTCGACCAACTGATCCGCCCCGACGGGGCACGTCCCGGCGACCGGCTCCTGCTCACCACCGGGCCGGCCGTCGAGGCCGTCGGCCTGCTGAGTACGCTCTTTGGCGACGCCGTGGGCGTCTCCGGATCGACGCTCGAGGACGCCCAGGCGTGTCTCGAGGACGTCCACTGCGTTCGCGACGCCCTGACGGCGGCAGCTGCCGGGCCCGTGACGGCGATGCACGACGTCACCGAGGGCGGCCTCGCTGGGGCGCTGAACGAGATGGCCGTCGGAGCGGAATCCCGATTCGCGATCGAGCGGGGTGCCGTCCCGATCAGGCCGGCCGTCGAGGCGGTGTGTGAGGCCCTCGAGATCGATCCCTGGGCGGCCACGAGCTGTGGCTCGCTGGTGATCGCCGTCGACCCCGATGGCGTGGACGACGTCGTGACGGCACTCGAGGAACGAGGGACGGTGGTGGCCGACATCGGCGTCGTGGAGGCGCTCGACGAGCACGCCAGTCCGTCGGTCACCGTCGACGGCGACCCCCTGGCTCACCCCGCAGTCGACCCCTCCTGGGGAGCCTACGCCGACTTGCTCGAGCAGACTGATGAGTGAGGGGGCGACTGACGCCTGGCGATGGCGAGAGCGAAATCACTAATTCGGACCACTTTCGAACATCGTACATGCCCACCGACCCGAGTCCGCCCATATCGCCAGCCCCAGTCAGTCCACCGATCGCCCTCACCATTGCCGGCAGTGACTCCGGCGGTGGGGCGGGGATCCAGGCCGACCTCGCGACGATGGCCGCCCACGGCGTTTTCGGGACGAGTGCCATCACCGCTGTCACCGCCCAGCACACCCGCGGTGTCGAGGCGAGTCACGTCCTCCCACGTACGGACATCGACGCCCAGATCCGGGCCGTTCGGGGGGACTTCGACCTCGCCGCGGTCAAAACGGGAATGCTCGCCACCGCCGACGTGATCGATCTCGTGGCCGATCACGCTCGGGATCTCGGGGCCCCACTGGTCGTCGACCCGGTGATGGTGGCTACCTCGGGCGATCGCCTCCTCGAGCCTGCGGCCGAACAAGCCTACGAGCGACTGCTCGAGTGTGCTACACTCGGTACCCCGAACGCCGACGAGGCCGCGGTGCTGACCGGTATCGACGTCGACGACGAGACAACGGCTCACGAGGCCGGCGAGGCGTTGCTCGAGATGGGAGCGGACGCGGCGCTCGTCAAGGGCGGACACCTATCCGGGGACGTGGTTCAGGACGTCCTGGTGACCCCCCGCGGGACACGGACCATGACTCACCCTCGGATCGACACCGACGCGACCCATGGCTCAGGCTGTACGTTGTCCGCGGCCATCGCGGCCCGACTCGCCCACGGAGACGACCTCGAGCCCGCCGTCGAGAGCGCTATCGGGTTCATGGAACGGGCACTCCTACACCACTTCGACGTCGGCCAGGGACCGGGGGCGGTCAATCACCTCGCGGGTCTGGAGACGCTGCGCTAACGGCGATTCCGAGCCTCCAACAGGGGTCAAGCTCACGTTCTGCGCGTTCGTCAATTGGGCCAGCGCTTAAGCAGTGGGCCGTGGTGGCATCCCCATGGAAGCTGCACGCCTCCACGAGTACACCGAGGAGATGGACCGCGCGTTGGATATCGAAGACGTTCCAGAACCCGAGGTTTCGGGATCGACCGACGTCATCGTCGAGGTGAAGGGGGCCGGCTGGTGTCAGACTGACAATCACATAATCGAGGGCATGTGGACCGACTACGTCGAGCAGACGCTCCCGATGACGTTGGGCCACGAAAACGCGGGCATCGTGACCGAAATCGGAGACAGCGTCGAGACAGTCGAGGTTGGCGATCCCGTCATCTGCCACCCGGTCCAGACCTGTGGTACCTGCCGCCCGTGTCGACTGGGCGAGGACATGTACTGCGAAAATTCGGCGTTCAACGGCCTCACCACAGACGGCGGGTTCGCCGAGTACCTCCACACCTCGGATCGGGCCGCCATCCCCCTCCCCGACGGCGTCGACCCCACCGACATCGCCCCCCACGCCGACGCGGGGATCACTGCCTATCACGCCACGAAGAAGGCTGTCGCCGAACTCAATCCAGGGGATACCGCGGTCGTCATCGGCATCGGCGGCCTCGGGCACATCGGTCTCCAGTGTCTGCAAGCCATGTCCGCCGCGACTGTCATCGCCGTCGATCTCAAGGACGAGGCCCTCGAGCTCGCGACCGATCTGGGTGCCGAGGCGACGATCAACTCGAGTGAGACGGACGTCGCCGACGCCATCGGCGACATGACCGACGAGGTCGGCGCCCAGCAGGTCCTCGACTTCGTCGGCCGGGACGAGACGACCGCGCTGGCGCCCGACATCACCGCTGCCGGGGGTGACCACCACATCATCGGGTACGGCGGCCACATCCACGAGCCGGCACAGGCACTCGTCAGCGGCGAGTTCGCCTTCCGCGGGACCCTCGTCGGCCGGTACACTGAACTCCAGGAACTCGTGGCCCTGGTCGACCGCGGGGACGTCACGCTCCACACCGACCGCTACAGTCTCGACGACGTGAACGCGGTCGCCGAACGCCTCGAGCACGGCGAGATCGAGGGCCGGGCAGTCATTACGCCCTGAGCAGCGTCGGCGGCGCAAGCGATCGCCTACCACGAGCCGACATCCGATGAGAGGGAAACGCTGATACGCGCCTCCCGCAAATGCCGACCATGGGAACGGAGTGGATGGACCGCGTCGTCGGCGAACGGATGACCGTCGACCGGGAGTTTTCGACACGGATTCAGAGTTCGCGCTTTTCGAGCCAGGAGTGGAGCCTCATCATGACCGCCACGGAGTTCGAGATCGAGAACCCGGAGGCTCCCGACACAGCGCGGCTGGTCGCCAACACCGATGGCCTCGAGCACGTTCTCCCCGAACTCGAGAACGTGCGCTCACAGACCGCGGCGATGGGTGGCGCACCTGGCGGCGACTCGAGCGGGAGCAGCGGCGGCGGGCTCTTCTCCTCGATCAAGGGCGTCCTCGGGTTGGGGGGCGGTGGCGGCTCCACCGAGGCCGAACGCGAGGCCGCCGAGACCCTCACCCAGGAGTACGCCGAAGAGTTACAGTCGACGCTCGAGGAAAAGGGACGCTGGGAGCAGATCTGTTCGGTTGCCGCAACCTGATCCAACGGCACACTCTCGCGGGGCTGATGGCACTGCGTATGAGTGACCATCGAGCGGACTGGACACCGCTCCAGGAATCGAAACCCTCGTTATGCTACTACCCCAACTCCGGGCGGACGGTACGATCCGAGCGTGTTCGTACAACGTCCGCTACGATGCCGACGAGAGCGCCCGCGTTCCGGGTGAAACGCCCTGGGCCAAGCGCCGGGAGCGAGTGTTCGAGCGCCTCAGGGCAATCAGTCCCGACGTGGTGGCCATCCAGGAGGCCCTCTCACACCAGTTCGGGGACCTGACCCGTGCCTTCCCCGACTTCGAGTGGTACGGCGTCGACCGACAGGACGGCGAGCGAGCGGGCAGTGGTGAGTTCGTCCCCATCGGCTGGCGCGACGCCCGGTTCGAGGCCCTCCAGACGGGCCACTGGTGGCTCTCGGAGACCCCAACCCAGCCGAGCGTTGGCTGGGATGGCGACCTGCCGCGACTGTCGACGTGGGCAGTGCTCCGGGATCGCCAGACCGCAACCACGTACTGGGCCTGTGCGACCCACCTCGATCATCGCGGCGAGCAAGCGAGACTCGAAGGCGCGCGCCTCCTGGCGACGACGGCCCACGGGTGGCACACCGGAACGCCGCTGGGTGCGACGCCGTCGACGACTGTCGAGCCCGTAGACGTGGCACTCGTGCTGGGCGATTGCAACTGTCGACCCGATACGGCCCCCTACGAGGCCATGACTGGTGGCTCGCTCTCCGACGCTCGAGTGATCGCCGATGAAGTGATCGGCCCCAGGGAGACCTTCCACGGGTTCGAGGGGACACCCACATCCCGGATCGACTACGCCTTCGTCTCGAGGACGGCGGACGTCGATCGCTATCGGACGCTCGAGCCCAGTGACCCCCCGTACGCGGCCGATCACGTGCCTATTTTCGCGGACGTGATCGGTCGAGAGTGAGTGTGAGTGTACTCTGAGCGTGAGTGGTGACCCACCAGCCCGTCGATCAGTAGGCCTTATCGCCGTCACCAGGACGGTCCGACGGCGGGTCCAGTGGCCGGACCGGTCGGGTCACTCGAGTGAGTTCGAGCCACGGGCTGCCGGAGCGATCGTCGTGTGAGAAGAAAATCCATCAGGAGGGGAGAGTCGCCGTTCAGACGCCGCGACCCTGCATCTTCTCTTCCTCGGGGAGGTCGACGTTTGCGTCGCCTTTCATCCCCTTGCCAAGGTTCTTCGAGATCGCTGCGAGCGCTTCGGGGTCGTCCCAGTTGTTGACGGCCTCGACGATCGCCCTGGCCATCTCGCGCGGGTGCTCCGCGCCGAAGACGCCGCTGCCGACGAAGATGCCGTCACACTCGTGGGTCATCATCAGTGCCGCATCCGCAGGGGTGGCAATTCCGCCGGCGGCGAAGTTCACGACCGGGAGCCGACCCATGTCTGCAGCCTCGTGAACCAGGTCGGCGTTCGCCTCGATCTCGCGGGCGTAGGCCTCGCGTTCCTCGTGGGTCATCCCCTCGAGTTTGCGAATTTCGCTCTTGATCGTCCGCTGGTGATAGACAGCCTGGTTGACGTCGCCCGTGCCGGCTTCACCCTTGGTGCGGATCATCGCCGCACCCTCGTCGATCCGGCGCAGCGCCTCGCCCAGGTTCCGGGCCCCACAGACGAACGGTGCGGTGAACTCGCGCTTGTCGATGTGGTAGTCGTTGTCCGCCGGGGTGAGGACCTCGCTCTCGTCGATCATGTCGACGCCGACGGCCTCGAGGATCTGGGCCTCGGTGCGGTGGCCGATCCGGGCCTTGCCCATCACCGGGATGGAGACCGAATCGACGATCTCCTCGGTGTCCGCCGGGTCGGCCATCCGGGCAACGCCGCCACGTTTTCGGATGTCTGCGGGGACGGCCTCGAGTGACATCACGGCGACTGCGCCGGCTTCCTCGGCAATTTTGGCCTGTTCGGGGTTGACGACGTCCATGATGACGCCGCCCTTTTGCATTCTGGCGAATCCACGCTTGACGAGGTCGGTCCCCCGTCGAAGCTCCTCGAGATCGGTTGTCTCCGACATGTACGCGGGTTAGGAACGACGGCACTTACGCGTGTCTGTTGGGCCCCGTTCTGCCGCTTCAACGGAGGCGACGTAACTGCGATATGAGTGAACTGCGCGCCGGTCCCGGTATCGAACAGATCCGGCACCGTCGGCTTTGAGAACCGTTCTGGTGTTTCGACTGCGATCGGTAATTGCTCACTTTCAGATTGGTGAGTTCAGGGAGCAGAATTGACACCCTCATTCGGCGTCGTCACGTTCGTCCACTCGAGTCCCATCCTCGTCTCGAGTCGGTTCAGTATCTACGGTCTCATCGCACCCCGATGGGTCAGTCTCGTCGGACTCGAGGCTGGCACGAGCGCGAGCGCGAACGAACGCGGCCAGTGCCTCCCGGTCGTCGTCGGGACCCACCGGAAACGACGCCGCCCCGTTTGCACCCGCGGGCCCCTCGAGTGGCAGCGTGCCACCGGCCATCGCGAATCGCTTCGGGGTGGGCCAGACGGCCAGGTGGGTTTCGGTCGCCAGCCGGACCTCACCGACTGGATGGGTCGTCTCGAAGACGTACCAGGTGCCGCCGACGCCGTCCCCCCGATCGAAGGCGAGATCGCGAGTCTGGCCCTCGACGACGACCCCTTCATCCTCGAGCATCGAGACGAACCGGTCGCGGGTCGCGCCGCGAGCGAGCGAGAACGCGTCCGCCGGATCGACACCCAGTGCCGAAAGTGGTGGCGAGAGGTCGAGGTCGACCTGCAACAGCGACCGCGGCTGGATGTCGCAGTCCCCAATCGGTGGTGTCTCGCGGTGTTCGTAGAGGGTCGTTTCGACGTCGATCGAACAGATGAGGACTGAAAAAGTGTCGCGTCTCGAGCCGGCACGGATCCAATCGTCGTGAAAGGCTGGAGGCAGGGAGGCGGTCATGGCGCTCGTTCGATACTCGTCGCCGTGGGGTTTAGGACCTGGTGGTCCGTATCAATCGGCCTCGAGGCCCTCGAAGTAAATCGCCTGCTCCTCGGCGGGTGCACTCGCGGTGAGCCAGGAGACACCGACCGTGAGCAGGAGGCCCAGTCCCATCCCAAGCAGGCCCGCAGACCAGCCGCCGAACGCCCGGGGAACCATCGGGAGGAAGACGCTCGAGAGGTAGAACACTTGACTGCCCACGATGCCGACGGTGATGCCCGCTCGGGTTGTCTCGCGCCAGTATAGTGCGACGATCACCGGGAGCGCGAGCTGGGCGAAGCCGCTGAAGGCCGCGTCCCCGAGTTCGAACAGCGTTGCGGGATTGTAGAGACTCGCGCCGAATGTCGCAAGTGCGAACACGACGACGCCAATGCGGGCGATCAGGTCCTCGCGTCGATCGGTGATCGAGGCATCGACGTAGGGACGATACAGATCCCGGGTGAAGTACGACGAGCCCGAGAGCAACATCGAGTCCGAGGAGGACATCATCGCCGCCATCGCCCCGGCGATCACCAGCGCGGCGAACCACGTCGGGGTGAACTCGGCGAGAATCAGGGGGAGCACGTTCCCACCTTCCTGTATAGCCACGGGATCGATTCCAGTCTCGAGTCCGCGTGCCCAGGCCCCCAGCATGAACGCCGGCAGAAAGAGCAAGAGACAGAGGATTGGCCAGAGGGCGAACGACCGCTTGAGGACCTCCTTCGAGCCGGCGACGAAAAAGCGCTGGTTCACCTGTGGGAACATCGCCACCCCGAAGCCGATGGTGATCGCCGTCGAGAGCATGAACTGCGGGGTATAGTAATCGCTCCCAAGCGCCAGGTGCTCGCCCGCTGCCGCCTGGAGGGTCCCCGTCGCCGCCGAGGGTCCGCCGACGATGGCCAGCACCCACGCCAGGGCCACCCAGGTGGTCACGAGCATGAACGCCCCCTGGAGCGTGTCCGTCCAGGCGATTCCGCGGAATCCGGCGATGACCACGTACAGGATCATAAACACCGTTATTAACCCCGCGCCAGCGGCGAACGGGATCGCCCCCTCGGTGAGTGCCTCGAGGGCGGTGCCAGCACCGACCTGCTGGAGCATGACGTAAGGGAACAGCCAGAGCAGACTGAACCCCGCGACGAGCCCACGGAGCCGACGGGATCCAAAGCGGTCCCCCAGCATCTCTCCCAGAGTAACGTAGTCACGCTGTTGGCCGAGTAACCACTGCTTGTACCCGATGACGTACCAGAGGATGGCGAAGATGAGGCCATCCATCACCCCCATCACGAGCAACCACTCGGGTCCGTGGAGGTACGCGAGATTCGGTCCCGCAAAGAACGTGAACGCGGACAATAGCGTCGCGAACGTCGTAAACAGCAAGACGATCGTGCCGACAGTCCGGCTCGCGAGATAGAAGTCCTCGGCCGTCCGCTCGGTGAGCCGATATGCGAGCAGGCCGATCACCAGGGCCAACACCAGGTACCCGACGATGATCCCGACCTGCAACTCGAGGCTCATTGTGCACCACCACCATCGGTCCTGAAGGCATCACCCTCGCTCGCAGTGCTGTCCCGATCCGTCTCCGGTTCGATCCCAACCCCCCAGTGGCGCTGGGCGAACAGCCAGAACAGCGCCGAGGCGAGGATGAGCCAGCCGACGTGCCACCATACCCACAGCGGGAGGCCGGCCACGATCGTGTCGTCTCCCCACAGAAACCACGGGACGCCGAGCAGACAGAACAGCGCCGCCCCGACAACCCAACCAACGCGCTCGAGTGAATCCATATCGCCTCTCACGAGCGGAGATGAATAACTGTTTCCGTTCGCTATTCGTGTTTGAAGAGTATTCCCCATCATGGGCGTTACGAGCGGTGCCACGAGGGATCCCGCTAACTAAAATCGCATTTTCAGGTAGGGAAAGGAGTATATATGTCGGTAAACGAACCCTATACAATCGATGGCCCGTCTCTTCCCCCTTCGCTCTGAGACACCCGCGACCGAGGGCCAGCCGCGCGTCGTGGACCTCGAGGACGAGGATGCCGACGCCGTTTTCGGTGCGCTCTCCTCGACGACGGCACGCGAGATATACACCCGGCTGAACGATGAGCCCGGCACGCCGAGTGACGTCGCTGACGCAATCGACTCTTCGATACAGAACGTTCGGTATCACCTCGAAAAACTCGAGAACGCGGGGCTGGTCGAGGTGGTCGACACGTGGTACTCCTCGCGTGGCAACGAGATGAGTGTGTATGCAACGGCTGACGGCCCGCTGATCGTGACGAGCGATCAGTCGCGGGCGGATCAGTTGAAGACGGCCATCTCTCGATTCATCGGCGGTGTGGCGGCGCTGGCTGGCGGGAGTTTGCTCGTTCAGTACGGACTGGGGCAGTACTTCGCCCCCGAGCCGACCGACGATGCGGCGACGACACCAGCGACGGCGGAGGACGATGAGGAGCCAGCTACCGACGACGAGCCGGACGATGGCGAGCCGACCGAAGCGGAACCTGAAGAAGAACCGGAAGAGGAACCCGATGCAGAGCCGGAAGAGGATGACGATGTGGGGGTCGCCGAGACTGACGACGACCCCGGAGACGATGCCGCGGAGACGGACGACGATCCCGAAGACGAGGACGTTGTGATGGATGAAGAGGCAGCTACCACTGACGACACGGACGACCCCGTTGATGACGAGGACGCCGAGGACGACCCCGTTGATGACGACGAGGAAGAGACTGTAGATGATACCGAGGACGAGACCGTCGACGACGGCGACGCCTACGCTGACGCCCCAGCGGACGACGGTAACGTGACCGCTGACGGCGGCCTCGAGGCCGCAGACGCGGTCTTCGGCACGATTCCACCAGGGGCGCTCTTCTTTCTCGGCGGCCTCGTCGTCTTGACCGCAGTCACCATCTACTGGTACTGGACGGCGACCTACTGAAACGGTGTACCGGTGATCGTTGCCCGATGATTGCCCGTCCCGGGTCGACAATCACCGAAACGAGCCGACAGAAAACCGGATCACATGACAACCGAGGCGAAGACGATCGCGTTGTAACAGCCGTGGATGATCGCGGGCACGACGAGATTCCCGGTCCGGTAGTAGATCGTGCCGAGGATCAGGGATAGCCCAAAGATGGCCGTGAGTCCGGCGATAGCTTCTCCCATCCCGGTACCCGAGAGCGCCGGGAGGTGGACGCCAGCGAAGATGACACTCGAGACGATGATTGCCCCGAGCGGCGAAAACACGTCGTACATCGACTTCTGGATCACGTTTCTGTACAGGAGTTCCTCGAACGGGCCGACGATGAGGATGGATGCGGGGATGACCACGTAGAGGAGTTCGGGATTCGCAGCAGCCTCCTGCACCGCCGTGTGTTCGGCAGTGTCGACGTTGCCGGCGGTGAAGAGCACTGAAATCGCGATATTGACGGCAAACAGCACGACGACCCCGCCGACGACCCAGAGGAGTTCCCGCGCCGTCGGAACCCGGAGATCGAAGAACTCGAGCCCGCGTTCGGTGAGCAGAACGTAGCCCACAGCGATCGACGCGACGCCGACCGCGAAACCAATCCGACCGAGGGCATCCTCCTGGAGACTCGTGAGTTCACCCAGCACTCCCGCCGCGAGGACGAAGAAAAATACCGTAGCGAAGCCGCCAGCGATCCAGGCGGCCAGTGCCACGAGCGACAGTCGGCCGGTCACGCTGATTCGTCCCAAGAGCCCAACGGCACTCACCCGACCGTAGTCGGCGATGGCGACGCCCCCGGTGAGACCCGCTCCACCCAGGGCGAGTCCAACTGCGGGGACCGCTCCCCCGAGTCCCCAGACTTCGGTCGCACCCGTGATTCCCTGGGTGAGTGCATACCCCGCGCAGACGGCCGCCAGGGCGCTGCTGGCAGCAGCGAACCGTCCGTAGTGACGTTCGAGGGAGGTGTGCCGACGAGCGAGAAAGTATCCGAGCGGAATAGCCGCGGTCACGAGCCCGAGGAGGATGGCCAAATGGACCGTTCCATCGCGAATCGGGACCAGCATGCCGACGACGACGAGCGCGGCGATCGCTAGCCCGATCCCAGTGACGTCGGCCGGTGTGTGATCCTCGGTGTCGGCGTCGCCGGGTCGTTCGTCGTCGCCGGAAGATCCGTTGCCGGGTGAGGTCTCCGGCCCGCCAGCCCCGTTCATATCAATTCCTTCGACTCGAGTGACATAGGCGCTCCGTCGTTGGTTCGATTTCCACGCTGCCACCTGGCCTGGGCCGAACGCATCGCTGTCGGGATCACCGTTCGACGCGAAGGGTCCGTTTTTCCGCGACGGCCTCGGCCTCGGGGGCCTCGCTACCGCCGAGCAATCCGCGTGTCGCGTTCTTCGCCCACTCGACGGCCGGTTGGTCGAACGCCTCGAGTCCGTAGAGCTCGCCCGCGAGCACGCAGGCTGCCTCCATGCCGTAGAGCAGTCCCCCGAGTTCGAACGGGTCGACGCGCTCGAGTTCGACCCGAACGCTGGGTCGCCCGGCGGCGGCGAGACTCGCCTCAGTAGCCTCGAACTCCGCAGTCAGGAGCTCGCCGAGGGTTGTCTCCCCGAGGTACGCCAGGTCGTCGACTGTGGTGCCTGGAATCTGGCGATCGACCGTCTCCCGTGGCCGAACGAAGGTGACGAGTTTGTCCCGCGGGCCAGCCCGGTACAGTTGCAACTGGGAGTGCTGATCGGTCACACCGAGGGCCCGAACAGGCGTCTGTCCAAGCCCGTCCTTGCCCAGACTCTCGGCCCAGAGTTGGGCGAACCACTCCGCGAACGTCTCGAGTGACTCGGCGTAGGGCATCATCGCGTTGATGTGCGCCCCGCGGACGTCGAGGGCGTAGCTCGTCGCCCCGTAAGCGTAAGCGGGACACTCGAACAGCGATCCCCGCAGGGTGTCGGCCTCGGCTGCAGCCCCCGCGAGCAGCGCCTCGAGATCACGTCCCCCGACTGCCGCGGCGACCAGTCCAACGGCCGACAGTGCCGAAAAGCGGCCCGGAACGCCTCCCGGGACGTCCAGTGCGGCCAGCCCGTGACGGTCGGCAAGCTCGCGAAGCGGGCCAGCCTCGCCCGTGGTGACGATCGTCCGCTCGGTCCAGTCGACCCCGGCGGCCTCGAACGCCTCGCGGACGACGAGGAAGTTCCCAAGAGTCTCCGCGGTGGTTCCCGACCGGGAGACCACGTTGATTCCGGCCCGCTCGAGCGGGAGGGCTGCCAGGCGGTCGTTGACCCACACCGGGTCGACATTGTCCAGAAACACGGTCTCTAGGTCCTGGCTGCCATCCGTGCCACGGGCTCCGCCAAGGGCATCGACGATCGTTGCCGCGCCGAGTGCGCTCCCGCCGATGCCGACGGTGATCAGGACCTCGAGATCGGGTAGGTCGTCGACCGCCTGCCGGATACCGTCGGGATCGGTTCGGTCGGGGAGATTCAACGCGGCGTACCCGTGTTCGTCGTTCGATCGCCCGGTCTCGATGCGCTCGTGAGCTGTGGCCACCCGATCGTCCAATCGTTCGAGTGCGTCCCGCGAGACGCCCGGTGAGGCGACGGCTGCGAGCGCGTTACCGATGTCGACATCCATACCGGAGAGCCAATGGCGACCCCCAAAGGCGTTGCGTCACGTCGCTGTTCCGTCGTGCGGGAAGCCGGTCGCCGACATCGGTTCCCTTATTCCACGGCCCGTCCTAGCTCGACCAATGAGCGGCTCGAGTGACGGGGAGCGTCCACGGGCGGTCGACGCCGACGGCGGAACGACCGCCGAGGGTGGTGACCACGCTATGGACGGAGCCACGGACACGGTTGCGCCCGACAGCGAAGGCGAGGACGAGGGCCACACCTACGGTGGCCTCTTCGGGGCCTTTCCGTACGCCTTCGGGGCGAGTGAGTCGCGGCTGTTCAAGAGTTACGTCGCCATCGGCGGGCTGCTCGCGTTGCTGATCGCCTTCGCCTTCGTCCTGTCGGTGATTCGCGTGATCGGCGCAACCGGTGGCTCCGCGACGCTGGATTTCTCGCGGGTATTCGTGGCACTGATCGGACTGCTGGTCGTCTTCCCCATCGTCGCGCCCGTGTTGCTCGTTGCTCGCCGACACCGCCGGGCCACCGGAACGGGCGTGACCTACGACAGGCGCCTGGCCACGACGGGCTATCTCTTCCTCATGTCGCTGTACGTCGGGTTGATTCCGACGGTCCCACCGGAGTACCAGACCGAGTCCAACGCCGTCGTCGAGGGGCTGTACGGCCTCCCGATGGCAGTCGGCCTCGCTTTCCCCATCAGTATCGTCGTCGTAATGTTCCTCGTACACCGCCGCTCGAAGTGACCGGGCCGCGTACCGAGAGCGTGCTGTGTCGCGACTCAGCGAGTTCGCTGTTCAGTGTGGATTCGAGTCGAAACGGCAAAACCAATCCCGGCCCTTCTGCGAATATGAGTGAAACCACGGGCACCTTTCTCGTCACCCACGCCGAGACCGACTCCGCCGTCCTCCGCGACGTCGATACCGGACAACTCCACCCCCTCGAGCTTGGTGGTGACTTGACCGAAGGCGAGGTCCTCCGGGCCACAATCGCGCCGGAGCCACCGCTCGAGGTCGTCTGGTCGCTTCGCGAGGTCGAGGAGCGATGGGTGGTCGACCTCGTCGACAGCGATCTCGCGCCGACGACTCACTCGAAGGAGCTGGTCGAGGGGATCGACGTCGGCGAGTTCCAGCGTGAAGAACGGGCAGGACGAGGCGAGATTCACGTGTTCAGGGTTCCCGACGACCAGCTCGAGGCTGCCGCCGCAGACGTCCTCGCCGACGAGGCGACGCTGGCGCGAGCGGCGCGTCTCGAGGCAGTGCGAGTCGAGGTTCGGACCGCCGACCCTGGGATTCTGAGCGTTCGATATCTCCCGGATTGAGCCACCGCGGGGACAGCCTGGTCGGTCACTCCTCGAGAGCGTGCTGCCGATTGGTCGCCAGACACCTCATGCAGTCGATGGGGTATCGACCACCGCCGATCGATTAGCCATCGACACTCGAGCGGGAGGCTTATCACGCCGCTGTGAGTACTCGAGTTCGATGCTTCGCCTTCCACAGCTCGCGGGGGCGGTTGCCTTCGCGACGGTCCTCGCGGCCATTGCCTACGCCTGGGCCCCCGGAACCGCCTGGCCGCTGCTGACGGCGACGCTGGTCTGGATTCCGGCGGTCGTCGCCGGGATTCTGGGTGCCGTCGTCCTCGCCAGCCCCGAGACGGAGTCAGACGAGTCGAGCGCCACAGCCTCCGATCACCACGACCGCGAGGTCGACGTCCGCCCCAATGCGACGGCCTCGAGGGAGGCGGTGAGTGAGGAGGATGCGGACACGGATGGCGACCGTGTGGACACGGATGGCGATCGTCCCGAAACCGAGACGACCGTCGACCCCTCGAGTGCGAGCGAGGGCTCCACTGCCGAATCGGAAGCGGTTGACGCCGACGTAGACGACGCCGACACCGGTCCCGTTTCACAGAACGAAACCCAGTAAGTCGATTACCACCCACCGGGTAGATTCGGACAGGTCCCTCACCCCCTCGAGGCCGATCACGCGACCGGGTTCGACCGCTCGAGTCACGTCAGTCTCGACCGCACGAGTTTCGCAATCGCACAGGGGTTACTGTCGTCGCTTTCCGGTGAGTGCCATACCGGGTCGGCAACTATCGGTGAAAAGACAACAATCCGGCTCTGTTGAAATCCACAATGGGTGATATAGTAACAATTGAAACGATTTACACACCCTCACAGTGAGTCGGCTCAGGACCGGTGAAAACCGGTTCTGAGCCATGGTCTCGTGAGGGTGTGTAATGACGTTCAGTGGCTACTATAGAAGAGTGGTGCTGAGTACAGAGCGTGTATGCAGCACGCGCCGATTTGCATCTCTCTACTGACCGATTCTTAACATTCCCAAAGGCAAGTTTATTAAAAACAAGCACGATAACACTACATAAGACAATATGACCTTTTCATTTGATACCACTTACAGAAATTTGGACTCAGCCCTCTATTCGAGAGTGACGCCGAAAAGTATCGCTAACCCAGAAGTTTTGATTCGGAATCACGGGCTCTGTGCTGCCCTCGGATTGGATCCAGCGGAACTCAATGCTACCGTTCTCACAGGCCAAGACCTCCTGGAAGAACCAATCGCCCAGGCATATGCAGGCCACCAGTATGGGAGTTTTACCGTCCTGGGCGACGGGAGAGCGATGATACTCGGCGAACATGTACACGATGGTCGTAGATACGATATTCAATTGAAAGGATCCGGTCGAACGCCGTACTCGGGGAGAGGCGACGGTAACGCAACTGTTAGCTCGATGCTCAGAGAGTATCTGTATTCGTATGCGATGCAGAATCTACAGGTCAAAACATCGAGGAGTCTGGCGGTCGTCGAAACTGACGAAACGATCCGACGACGACGGACGGAACCTGGAGCCATTCTCGTCCGGGTGATGAACAGCCACATTCGATACGGGACCTTCCAGTACGTTGCAGGGCGAGTAGCCGATGAGCTACAGCGATTCACTGACTACGTTATTGACAGACACTACCCACAGCTAACTACAACGGATCGTCCATACCTCGATTTCTTTGATGCTGTCATGCAGTCGTCGATCGAGATGGTTGTCGACTGGCTCCGTGTCGGATTCGTCCATGGCGTAATGAATACGGACAACATGAGTATCGATGGAGAAACATTCGATTACGGACCCTGTGCGTTCATGAATTACTACGATGAGGAGGCGGTCTTCAGCTCGATCGACACGCACGGGCGATATGCGTTCGGCAACCAGCGACCCATTTTGCGGTGGAATCTCGAACGCCTCGCAGAGGCGCTCCAACCGCTGTGTACACGAACGGCGCTCACGTATGATGAGATCGAAGGGAAACTGGACGAGTTTGACGATCGATTCGATGCCCAATACGACACGATGATGCGAAAGAAGCTGGGAATCACCTCGGATGACGAGGAAGCACTCGTCGATGAATTCCTGGAGTGGCTCCGTAAGTCGAACGCAGACTATACGAATACGTTCCTCGAATTAGAGACGCCCGGTACGTTTGATGATCCAGCGTTTGCAACTGCAGAATTCGAACAACTCAGGGATGAACTGGCTGCTGTCGGTCTAGATGAGGCGTTGATGCAGGAAGCCAATCCGCGGTACATTCCCCGCAACTACCTGGTTGAAGAGGCACTGGACGAGTATCTCGAGACAGAGACGCTATCAAAATTCGAACAGTTATTGGCCGTGTTGGAAAATCCCTATACATCGAAGGATATCGGTTCACGATTCCAGCAACCACCGCCACGAGAATTCGATACGGAGTATACAACCTACTGTAATACGTGAGCCGTACCAAAGTAGGTATACTCATCAACTCGCCGTTTCCCAGGCGAGGACCCTATCATCGGGCAAACAGTAGTTACTGTTGATGAACTGCTGGGCATCGCCGATCGAGAGAGCAGTAATCAAAATGCAAGACTCGCCTCGGTATACAGCATGGCTCCGAAAACCCATCACCGACTAAGGGATTCACCGGAGCTAACAAACCATATCAGTCACTCGAGTCGGCGAGCAGCGCCGCTGGCCGATCGCCTGGTAACGCCTCACGGCCGTGGGGGGCCTCGAAATCCAGGTCCGGCCCGCGGGCCACGATACCGTGTGGGTTCACCTCCGGGTGCGTCGTGTAGTAGTGTTCCTTGATGTGCGCCATGTTCACCGTCTCGGCGATACCGGGCGTCTGGTAGAGATCGCGCAGATACGGCCAGAGGTGGTCGTACTCCCGGATGAACTGGACGTTACACATGAAGTGGGTGTGATACACAGTATCGAATCTGACGAGGGTGGTGAACAGACAGACGTCCGCGAGCGTCAACCGGTCGCCAGCCAAATAGCGCTGGTCGGCCAGCACCGAATCCCAGTGGTCCAGCGCGTCGAAGAGGGCGTCGATCGCCTCGTCGTATGGCCCCTGTTTCGTCGCGAACCCGGCCCGATACACGCCGTTGTTGATCGGGTCGTAAATCTCCTCGATGAGCTGGTCGACTGTCTCGCGATCGCCCTCGGGGTAGAGATCGACGTCCTGCGTCGCGACGTCGTCGAATTCGGTCTCGAGCATGCGGATGATCTCCTCGGATTCGTTGTTGACGATCGTCTCCGTCTCGCGATCCCACAGGACTGGGACGGTCACTCGACAGGTCGCGTTCGGATCGGCCTCGACGTACAGCTCACGGAGGAACGTCGCGTCGGTTGCGTGATCGACGGTGCAACCCTCCTTTTCGGGCGTGAACTGCCAGCCGTCCTCGCCGCGATAGGGATCGACCACCGAGACGGAGATGGCGTCCTGGAGGCCCTTCAGTGCGCGGACCACGAGCGTGCGGTGGGCCCAGGGACAGGCCAGCGAGACGTAGAGGTGGTAGCGACCGGCCGCGGGCTGATAGCGGGCGTCTGGGTGGTCGCGTACCTCATCACGGAACGGCGTTGTCTGGCGCTCGAACGCGCCGTCGTCACCGCTCAACTGGAAGGCGTCCGTTCGCCACTCGCCGTCGACGAGCATGTTCATACCAGTCGGTAGGGACGCCACCACCAAAACCTCGCGCTGACATCGGTGTTACTGCCCTATCCGCTCACCCGTCTTCGGGCCCCACTGGGAGCCGACCACCGTCTCGAGCGACGCGGGATGGTCCTCGACAGTGTCGTGATCCACGTTCCCAACGCCCGCCAATCCACGACGAACGGGCGCTTTTTCCAGGTGGTCGACCGATCACCCACGTTTATCATGTCCCGACGGCGACTCGAGGTATGGCCGACGACTCAGTTCACCGCCAGAGTCGGCTGTTCACCGACGACAGCGGCGACTTCGATGCCGAACGTGCTCGCGAGGAGGCCCTCCCCCTCGAGGACGGCGACGTCGTCAACACCGACGAGTTGGCCGACCATCAGACCTACCTCGAAGGGCGTGGGGTCTACGACGAGCGCAACCGACTGAACGACTGCACCGGTCGCGAGTGGAAGTTCGCGACGAAGTCGGTGATTCCGCAGGCGTACCCCCCAGCCCTCCAGCACGACTTGCGAAGTGAACACGGCGGTCAGAAGCCACCCCGCCTCTGTGCGGAACTGATCGGCCGATTCAGCAAGGCCGGCGAGACGGTACTCGATCCCTTCGCCGGGGTCGGGGGGACCCTGCTCGGCGCGAGTGTCTGTGAGCACGAGGGAACCGGACGTCGCGACGCGATCGGGTTCGAGCGTAACCCCCGCTGGGTCGAGGTGTACGAGACCGTCCTCGAGCGCGAGAACGCGGACCGTCGTGAACGGGGTGAGCCACCGCTTGCCGACCAGCAGCTGCGGACCGGCGACTGTGCGGACCTGGTGGCTGACCTCGAGAGGGATTCGATCGACCTCCTCCTCACCGACGTCCCCTATTGGGACATGGACGAACGCGAGCAAACCCGAAACGAAAATCGGACCCGCGAGAGCAAGCTCGGGGCGTTCGCGTCGACTGCTGGGCTTGACGGCGACGGCGACGATAGTGGCGGTGACGACGATGGCCACGACGATGGCGAACCCGAAGCGGACGTCTCGGAGCCCAGGCAATCGAAATCGGCCTGGCTCGAGACCATGGGCGAGCACTTCGAGCGGTTCGCGCGGGTCGTTCGCCCCGACCGACACGCCGTCGTCTTCATCGGCGACATGTACCGCGAGCGGTCCTACGAGTTTCTCTCGGCCGAGCTTGCGCAGGCGATCGAGGCGGCGGCCCCCATGACGCTGATCGCGGACCTGATCTGGTACGATCCGTCGAAGGACCTGCACGTCTACGGCTACCCGTTCTCGTTCGTCCCCTCGATGGTGCATCAGCACGTGCTGGTGTTCCGGGTCGACACGTGAGCAGTGGGCGGTACTCGAGAACTCCTCGAAGGCGGCCAAGGTCGAGGAGGCTGGTCGTCGGGCGTCACCCCGTCTGACCTGTGTCTTGCGGCCGTCTGACTGACAATTAAGAGGGTGTCACCAGTATGCTTGGGTGGAGACACGCGCCACAACTGACGGCATCAGTTCCCATCCTTCCCCCGGCGCGTGTCTGCACGTACCCCCCACTACCCCCCTTTCACCCAATATCAGGTGCGCACTCGGGGCGCCTGCTACGGTTTGCTGTGCCTGTTTACCGGTGAGTGCCGACCCGGTACGGGCAATCGCCGGTAAGAGACGATAGGAGACTGTCTGACTCCCCACCCCCTCGAGTCACGACGCCACAGTCGTTCGAGACACAGATCAGGGCTTGGCCAGCAACGCCCCTCTGACGCCCTCGACCGCGTCGGTTTCCGTGATGACTGCCACCTCGTCACCGACGGCCAGTTCCGTCCCCGGGAGCGGTATCGTCAATGGCTCCCTCGCCCGGCCGTGGGCGTAGATGCGCGAGCCCGTGGGTAACTCGAGTTCGGTGATTCGCTTGCCGACCGCCGGCGAGCCCTCGCCCACCTCGAGCACGGTCAACTGCAGGTTTTGGGCGATGTCGGCGACGACGTTGAAGTCACCGCCGAGGAGGGCGGTCTTGGCTCCTGCGGCTCCCAACCGCTCGGGGTAGATGATCTCGTCGACGTCGGCGGCGTACTTTGCGTAGATGTCCTCGCGGTAGTCCTCGTCGATTCGCAAGACGGTACGACAGCCGTGGTGTTTGCCGACCATGCAGGCCGCGAAGTTGACGTTCAGGTCGGGCGTCATCGCCCCGATGGCGTCGGCCGAGGCGATCCCAGCCTCGAGCAGGACGTCCTCGTCGTCGCCACTCCCGTGGACCCCCTCGAGCCCGCCGTCGGTGTTCGCGGCGCGCTCGAGACGATCCGGGTCGCTGTCGACGATCACCACGCTGTGGCCCTCTTCCGAGAGGATGTGTGCCGTTCGAGAACCCACCCGGCCGTAGCCAACGATGATGAACTGCATGTCCCGCCGTACGCGGGGGAGGGTGAAATACGTTAGTCCGTCTCACGGCCTCGGCGGAGCGACTGTGGAGTGGTGTCGATCACGCAGTGGTCGATCACCGCATACAGGATCGGCGACAGCTGGCGTTCGCTCGAGTTTGGCCGCAATCCCCGCAGGTTAACCCATGGCACGCCCAAACGAGGGCCATGAAAGGCACTGGCGTTCCACTCGCGACGCCGTTCGACGACGCAGGCGCTGTCGACCACGACGCACTCGCGACGTTGGTCGACTGGCTCGAGGCTGCCGGCATCGATTTCCTCGTGCCCTGTGGCTCCACCGGCGAAGCGCCACTCCTCACAATCGACGAACGAACCCGCGTCATCGAGACGGTCACCGAGCGAACCGATCTGCCCGTCCTCGCGGGCACCGGCCACGAGGGATTCCAGGCGACGCTCGAGGCGACCGAACGCGCCGCACGTGCCGGGGCTGACGCGGCACTGGTCTTGACCCCCTCGTACTACGGCAGCGACGACGAGGCGCTCGGTCGGTACTACCGTGACCTCGCCGACGACGCGCCAATCCCGATGTATTGCTACAGCGTGCCGAAGTTCACCGACCACGCGCTCTCGCCACGGACTGTGGGCGCGCTTGCGGATCACGAGAATATTCACGGCATCAAGGACTCGAGTGGGAGCATCGAGTCGATCCAACGGCTGTGTGCGTTCACCCGCGGGGCCGAGTTCTCGGTGCTCGTTGGCAGCGGGAGCGTCTACGCCGCGGCACTCGATGCCGGCGCCGATGGCGGCGTGCTGGCGTTGGCCAACGCCGTCCCCGAACGGGTTACCGAAATCGCCCGCAGACACGACGATGGGGACGCCGACGGCGCCCGCAGCCTGAACGCAGCCCTCGTGGAACTCAATCGAGCCATCACCACGAGATACGGCGTCCCCGGCGTGAAGGCAGCCCTTGGCCACAGGGGCACTCAGGTCGGCGAGCCGCGACGGCCGCTCGAGTCCCTGAGCGAGGATGCCAGCGTGGAAATCGAGACGTTGCTCGAGGCGGCCCGAAGCGGCTGAGGCTTGCTGGAACCGGCGGGTTGCTGAGGACGGTCGATCCACGAGGGGCCTGAGCGCCACAACCCAGATGTAACTACTATCAGTTTACACCGCCACCGGCGATAACTCACGACAGTTTCTACAAACAGTCTTCACGCTCGGCCCATTACGTGCCCACGATGGCCACCTCGAGTCGATTTACCGTCTTTTCGGAGGTATCGATCTCGGCTCGAGAGACCACCGGGGCGTTAGGAGATTCGATTACGGTCCTCCCGCTGTTGATCGCTCTCGCGGCTACGACGAGCGTCTCCTTGCCCCACGTCCTCGTCGGCTTTGGCCTCTTTCAGATCGTCTGGGGGCTGCACTATGGCATGCCGATGTCGATCGAGCCGATGAAGGCGCTGGTTGGCCTGGCGATCGTTGGCGCGCTCAGTTACCCCGAACTCGCGGCGGCTGGGCTTCTGGCCGGGATCGTTTTGCTCGTCGTCGGGCGATTCGGCCTCATCGGTCGGCTCGAGCGCGTGGTTGGCGAACCGGTCATCCGCGGCGTGCAGTTGGCCGTCGCCTTGCTGTTGCTCGAGGTTGCCGTCGACCTCTCGCTGGCGAATCGCCCGGTCGCAGTCGGCGCAGTCGTGGTCGTCGCGATCCTGGCCGTGCTCGGTCGTCGGAACCTGGGGCCCCTGATCCTACTCGGCATCGGCGGTATCGTTGCGGTCGCCGTCGCCGGCCTTCCCGAACCGAGCCTCCCCGAATTGACCGCATTCCCGGCGGGCACCCCAGCCTTCTCGGGCGCGGCACTCGAGGCGACGGTCGCCCAACTCGGCATGACTATCGGCAATGCCGCCATCGCGACCGCACTGCTGTGTGGGGACCTCTATGGCCGCAACGTGTCCTCGGACGACCTGTCATCGAGCATGGGCGCGACCTGTCTCGCCGCCGTGCCCTTTGGGGGGATCCCGATGTGTCACGGCAGCGGTGGACTCGCTGGCAAGTACGCCTTCGGGGCCGAAACCGCAGGGGCCAACCTCATCCTCGGGCTGGGATATCTCGCCCTCGCCCTCGTCGCCACCGGGGCGCTCCTCGCCGCCTTCCCGGCCGCAGTGCTCGGCATCCTGCTCTTCATCGTGTCGTTCGAACTCGCCCGAGCCGCTCTCACACCCGTTGGACGTGGGTGGCCCCTGGCAACCGTCCTCGCGGTCGGCCTGCTGGGCGCGCTGGTCAACATCGGCCTCGCGTTCGTCGCTGGCCTCCTGGCCTGGCTCGTCTACAGTCGGGTCAGAGGAACGGAACTCGGGGCTTTTACCGACTGAGGGTTTAGCACGGAGCATGACCGACACCGAGACGTGGGGCGACATGTTCGACCGTGCCCGAGAGTACGACGTCAACCGTGAGGCCATCGAACAGGCCCTCGAGCGCCGTCTCGAGGGTGAGGATGCGGGTGAGGCCAATGACTGACGATGGGCGACCTAACCCCGCAGGGGTCGTCGCCGACCAGGGCGTCCTCGCGGCCGACCTCTTCGTCGACGGGGATGCCCGGGCGGCCCTCGACCTGGTTCGAGCCCACTCCTGGGTCGACCTGATTGCCAGCGACGAATTGCTCGACGCGACGGCATCACTCGTCGCCGACCTGAGTGATCGTGAGCTGGCCCGAGCACACCGGGCTCGCCTCGAGGCCGAGTGCGTACCTGTCGAGCAACCAGCGGACGATCACCCGGCACTGGCGTCCGCCTACCGAGGAGGTGCTGCCCACTTACTCTCGTTCGACGAGCGACTCCGCTCCCCAGCGGCAGGACTCTCACTCCAGCCCCACGTCGCCGTGAGTGTTCGCGAACCGAGTGCCTTCGCCCACCTGTTCGACCCCGAGAGCCTCCATGCAGCGGTTGTGGGTGGCGAGTACGACGGTCCGGATCGCGACCCTCGAGGCGCGTAGGCAGTCGACTGGCTCTCACCTCCCTGCCACCATGGCGCATGCACATGTGCAGGGGCACACTCACTCGAGGGGCTGGTCAAACACGTCCCGCTCGCGGAAGGTCGGTCACGTCGAGCATCAGTCCCTCGAGCAGTCTGCCGCCCTGGAGGGGGTTCTCAACGACTGCACCGCGTTCCCAGACCCAGCGTATGGAGTCGTCTTTTCGTTGGATGCGATAGATGATGTCGAACTGGGTGTCCGTCTCAAGGGCGAACCCGACCTGGGCGGTGACCGCGTCGAAATCGTCAGGGTGGATCAGGTCACCAATGGTCTCGATATCGTCGGTCAACGCATGAGCCGTGTGTCCTGTCAGTTCCTGGCAGGAGCCGCGTACGAACTCGATCGGCCACGGCGGTTCGTTTTTCACCTGATACACCATGCCTGGAAGGGTGTCGATCAGTGCCTCGAGTCGCCGGTGATCGTTGCGTTCGTCGGTCACATCGCGAAATTTCGAGAACAGATTACTCACCTCACCGTCCTCGTTCGTCACGGCACTGTTGTACCAGGCACAGGTGATGATCTCGCCGTCGTCTCTGACGTTTCGATTGACCGTCCTGGAACCGTCGTCCCCCTCGATAGCCTTGCGGAATTGCGCTTCAACGTGCCCGTGGTCCGCCGGGGGAACGATTACCTCCCAGGAGCAACCGAGGAGTTCGGATTCGTCATAACCCAGAATATCCGTTGCCGCGCCGTTGACTTCGACGAACTCGAATTCGTCGTTCCACTCGATGATGCCGAAGGGGGACTGTTTCACCAGCAATGAGAGCCGACGCCGTCGTGACGAACGCCACCTACGACGATCCGTTCCGACCGATGAATCGGTTCATCGAACTGTTCGAGGGGACCGATCACATCCGCGGATTCAACAAGAGTTTTCTCGAGCCGATGTACATCGAACTCGCGTACGAACAGATCGAAGGCGGCATGGAAAGTGACATCATCTCCGAGCCGAAGGTGATCGAACGCATTCTGGAGGAGTACCCCAATATCGCCGAGACTGCCCTCGAGAACGATCGGATGCAGGCGTCGGTTCACGACGAGTTGCCGATCGCGCTGGCGATTCTCGACGACAGGCTCGGCATCGGCGTCCACACCGACTCCATGGGCACGCCCGTGTCCTGGATCGATACCGACGACCCCGACGCCGTTGCCTGGGGGATCGACCTGTTCGAACGCTACAAGGCCGAGGCGACACGGCTCCATTGAGTGGTTTCCCGGGCCTGAAGACGACGACAACCCAGCACCGTGCCTACCGCCGTTTCGGCATCACACCCGGCGTGGTCACCCATTCGCCGAGCCGTCGACGGAGCACACCCGGGAGCACGCGGACGAGGGTCGGAATTATCCGATTGCGATAGCCCGGAATCGCGATCACGTCGCCGCGTTCGATCGCTCGATAGCCACTCGCCGCCACCTGGTCCGGTGACAGCATGAACCGGCGCTCGAGCCAGGTGCTCCCGCGGCCACAGTCCTCGTGGATTCCCGTCGCGACCGGGCCGGGGCAGATGGCCGTCACGCTGACCCCGCTTCCCCGACACTCCTCGGCGAGGGACTCGGTGAACGACACGAGGTGTGCCTTGCTGGCGTGGTAGCTGGCCATCTGGGGCCCTGGTCGGAACCCGGCGGTTGAGGCGACGTTCGTGATTGCGCCTCGGCCGCGCTCGAGCATCGCCGGCAGGAATCGTCGAGTGAGCGCGATGGGGGCCTCGACGTTGCATCGAAGCAGGCGACGCTCGGCGTCAAGATCGCCCGCGGCGAACGCCCCGTAAGTCGCCATTGCGGCGTTGTTGACGAGGACCTCGACCGCAAGGTCCAACTCGCGCACTCGATCGTGGACGACTTTCGGGGCTGCAGGATCCGCCAGATCGACGGCGATGGGTTCGACGACGACGTCGTACCGGGTTTCGAGGTCGACCGCGACACGCTCGAGGGGCGCCTCCGTCCGGGCGACCAGGACGAGGTCGACGCCGTCGGCGGCGAACTCCGCGGCGAGGGCGCGGCCAATCCCCCGGGTGCCGCCGGTTACGAGGGCGACGCTCGAGGCCGTAGATTCGACTGGCACGGTCCCATCGGCCCCCGAATCGGCAGGACTCGAGTCGGTATCCATACCCGCTGGTTGCCACGCCAGGGCCAAAACCCTACTGCGAGTCTGCAAGCCAGTCAGCAAACGCTGCGAGTGCTCGGCCTCGGTGGGAGATGGCGTTCTTCTCGGCGGCGACCATCTCCGCGAAGGTCTGGCCATTGTACTCGAAGATCGGGTCGTACCCGAACCCCTCATCGCCACGGGGAGCCACGAGCGTCCCGGCGACACTGCCAGTGAACGTTTCGACGCCCGTCTCGTCGGCGTAGGCCATCACCGTCCGAAAGTGGGCCCGTCGGTCGTCCTCCTCGCGAGCGAGTCCCCACATGCGCTCGACACCCACGGTATTCTCGACGTACGCCGAATACGGACCTGGGAAGCCACCGAGAGCATCGATGAACAACCCGGTGTCGTCGACGAGAACGCCATCCACGGGGGAATCAACCCCCTCAACTCCGTCTGCGTCCGCCTGGCCCTGAAGATGCCGGTAGGTCTCCCGTGCCCCATGAGCCGCGATGTCCTCGAGGGAGGCCGACTGGATTTCGGTGTAGTCATAGTCGACCTGCTCGACGGTCGCGATGCCCTCGAGGTAGTCCCGGGCCTCCCGAAGTTTCCCGTCGTTGCCCGTCGCGAAGCGAATGTGCATGCTCGAGGATTGGGCAAGGGTGTCAAAGTCGCGTCGGTTTCCACGCAGCCACCCCACTGCCGGCTCGCCACCGGCGTCCAGTTCGCCGTCTCCGCTACGTTTTTGGCCGCGGCGAGTGACCACTCGCGCATGGACCCGATCGTCGACCACGTCATGATTCGCGTCGAAGACCTCGAGGAGTCTCTCGACTGGTACCAGACTCACCTCAACTACGAGGAGAAAGGGCGCTGGGAGGCCGACACCTTCACCAACGTCTTTCTCGGGCCCGAAGAGATGCACGACGACGGTGCCCTCCTCGAGTTGACGTACAACCACGACGGCCGGAGCTACGAGCTGGGCGACGCCTGGGGCCACATCGCCGTGCGCGTCCCCGAGGACGAACTCGACTCGAGCTATCAGCAGTTGATGGATGAAGGCGTCGAGGACTACCGCGATCCCGAATCCTGTGGCAACCGCTACGCGTTCGTCAAAGATCCGGACGGCCACGAGATCGAGATCGTCAAGCGCGATTACGGCGCGAAGTGGAGTCTGGATCACACCATGATCCGCGTCGAGGACGCCACCGAGGCCCTGGGCTACTGGGTCCGCACCTACGGCTACGAGGAGGTCGGTCGCTGGGAGGCCGACACCTTCGCGAACTTCTTCGTCCAGCGCCCCGACGCGGCTCCCGAGGAGATGTCCGTCGAACTCACCTACAACTACGACGGCCGCTCCTACACGATGGGCGACGCCTGGGGCCACCTCGCCGTCAGCGTCGAGGACCTGCACGACGCCTGGGATACCATGCTCGAGCGCGAGACCGCGGACTACCGCGATCCCGAATCCTGTAACGATCGGTACGCGTTCACCAAGGACCAGGACGGCCACGAAGTCGAGGTCGTCACTCGAGACTGAACGCGGGTCGGCTTCTATACGATGTCGTGGGGATCTTGATGGCTGAGTACGAGCAGGGTTTCGAGTACACCTGCGGTGGTCCCGTTCGATGACGTAGTGGGTAATGGACCCACTATAGTACCAATTGAAACGAGTTACACACCCTCACAGCGAGTCGCCTCAGAACCGGTTTGTGACCGGTTCTGAGCCATGGTATCGTGAGGGTGTGTGCAATGATTTTCAGTGGCTACTATAGCTACGAGCTAACGGTTGGGTGTTCTCTCGAGGATATCGAAAACATCGATCGATTTATACTCTTGATTCCGTTGGTTGCCAGTCGTCTCAACCAGAACATCATCGGAAACTAACTCCTCGATGGCGTTATACGCGGTTTGCCGACTGACATCGAATTCTTCTTCCACATCGTTGGCGGTGAAGTATGGCATATCGAAGACGCCCCGAGCGAGGCGATGACTCGTTTTCTGGTGTGGATACCGCTGTTCGTAGTAGCGCCGAAGTTCCATCAAATTCTGTGTCCGCTCGTATGAGTCCCGCGCCTGTACCTCGATTCCTTCGATGAAGAACGTGATCCAGTCGCGCCAGTTCCCGGTTTCGCTCACAGCGCGCATCTTCTCGACGTATTCCTGTTTGTTGCGATTAAAGTAGGCACTCGGGTAGAGATATGGCTCGCTCAGATATCCTTCAGCGCAGAGCTGTAATACGATGAGAATGCGACCAAGCCGGCCATTCCCATCCTCACAATTCCTTACACGCTCGGCCGAAGGGTAACTCGAGGCCGGCAAGTGAGCTTGATGGCTATGCGGTGCCGAAATCGGCAGGAAAACCCAACCACTCGCGACCGTGTGAATCGACCGACGTTATTTGTGTCTGCCCGCCCAACCCACGCCAATGGCAGACCGGGACCGACTCGAGCGGATTTTGCGAGCGAACATCGAGCGGGCGGGCAGTCAGTACGCCGAACTTCGGCAGTCAGCCGAGGGGCAGCTCGAGGAGGCCAGGGAGGCCTATCGCGTCGCTCGGAACGCCCGCCAGTTGCCAACCGACGAGGCCGGTCGGGCGAAGATCGTCTGTCGCCGCTACACCGAACGTCGTGCGACGAAACTCGACGACGAGTTCCGGCCGGCCTGTTACGAGGCAGACCATCCCGATTGCGAGGGTTGCGTCGAGGACATCCACGATGGCCGGATCGAAACCTGGTGACTGGCCGTGACGGTCGCGTCCACCCTCTCGAAGGAATCGCTCCCGGCTAACCCCGTGATCGCCTGCGTCCTCGCGGGCGGCGTCGGCACTCGACTCTATCCCCGGAGCCAGGCCGATCGGCCGAAACAACTCCGTCGACTCGGTGGGGAACGAACACTGCTCGAGCGCACGCTCGACCGGGTTGCACCCGTCGTCGACGCAACCATCGTTCTCACGAGCCGGGACCTCGAGGACGCCGTTCGAGAGACGGTGCCCGAGACACCGATTCTGGTCGAGCCGGAGGCTCGAGGCACCGGGCCAGCCCTCACGTACGCCGCTCGGGTGCTCCAAGAACGGGGGCTGGACGACGCCGTGATGATCACTCTCCCGAGCGATCACCACGTCGCCGACGGGGGTGCGTTCCGCGCCCTCCTCGAGCGGGCGGTGAGGGTGACACAGGTGACGGCCGATCTCGTGACCCTCGGGGTCGAACCGACTCGCCCGGCGACCGAGTTCGGCTACGTGATCGGGACTGATCGCGTTCGGTCGACGGCGAACGGTGACGAATACCGACGCGTCGAGCGATTTCGAGAGAAGCCCGACGCCGACGTGGCTCGGACCCTGCTAGAAGACGGGGCCCGCTGGAACGCCGGCATCTTCGCGTGGACCCCGAAAGCGTTTCTGCGGGAGGTACGGGCAACCCCCCTCGAGTCGTTGC
>LKND01000108.1 GCA_001564275.1 Natrialbaceae archaeon Tc-Br11_E2g14
ATGGTTGCAGCGGTCAGTGACAGCTCGCCTGTCGGCTCAATTTGGGGTGATGGCTTCACCTCGGCTTTGGGGTCCAGTGTGATGGATTCGAAACCGACGTCGTGTATCATCGACTCGAGTCGGCTGCCACTTCCGCCACGGCTATACGATCGGACGCGACAGTGACGGTGTGTTCAGAACGCGACCGACCGACGGCGACCTCGTGACGACGCCGATGGTCGCACTGGGGTTTGCCGTGTTCGCGGCGAGCACCAGCGCGATTCTGGTGCGCTGGAGTCAGGCACCCAGCTCGGTCGCCGCGTTCTACCGCGTCCTCTTCACCACGGCGCTCGTGGCACCGGTGGCACTCCTGCGTCACCGCCAGGAGTTCAGTCGGTTGCGTCGGCGCGATCTCTTTTGGGCAGTCGTCGCGGGCGTCGCCCTCGCCGTCCACTTCGCCGCCTGGTTCGAGAGCCTCGACTTCACGAGCGTCGCCGCGAGCGTCACCATCGTGCAGACACAGCCGCTTTTCGTCGCGCTCGGGGCAGCGCTCGTCCTCAGGGAGCGCATCACCAGGGCGACCGTCGTCGGAATCGTCGTGGCCATCGCCGGAGCCGCGCTCATGTCACTGGGCGAGGCGGGGGAAGCGCCCGTCGCTGACGCGACGGTCTACGGCAACGCGCTGGCGCTACTCGGGGCGATCACGGTCGCCGGCTACGTCATCGCCGGACGGTCGATTCGCCAGCGGGTCTCGCTTTTCCCCTACGTGACCGTCGTCTACACCGCCTGTGCGCTGACGCTGTGTCTACTCGTCGGCGTCCAGGGCCACGACTTCGTCGCCTACCCCGCTCGCGAGTGGCTGCTCTTCCTGGCGATGGCGGTCGGGCCGGGTGTCTTCGGCCACACGGTGATCAACTGGGTGCTCGAGCACCTCGAGTCCGTGGTGGTCAGCGTGGCGTGGCTCGGCGAACCCGTCGGGGCGACCGTCCTCGCCTTCGTGCTCCTCACTGAAGTCCCCGACCTCGTGACGGTCGTCGGGGGGCTCGTCGTCCTCGGTGGCATCTACTGGACGACCCTCGAGCGACACGAGAAAGGGGGCAACACCGGGGGGTAAAGGCAGTTTTAAAACAGTCCACTAGTTAGATAGATTCCATGAAATCGGGAGGTGGTACGGTTGAGTCGTCGTTCGATGGGCCGCCGAGCGTGGCCGTCATTGAGGCAATTGCGGAGACCGAGGGCGTGTCCGCAGCGGAGGTCGGCCCTCCAGAGTACCCAGTGCTCTACGAGGCAATCGACCCGCAGGCACTCGACAACCTGTTTTCCACTGGCCCCGAAAGCAAACCGCTGACCATCAAGTTTACATATGGACCCTACACCGTGACCGTCACCAGCGACGGGACCGTGACCCTCGCGCCACACGAAACGTGACCGTGATTGCGGGACGATCCCGTTGGGCTGGGCCCCTGTCCGATCACTTCCGTCACACCGTTCTCGAGACTCAATTCACCTGGATCTCTCCCGCCTGCCCCTCGAGCCGTTCGATCACCTCGGGACGGCCGCGACAGCGGATTTCGACCACGGAGTGCCGATACGTCACGTCGTCGACGTCCACCCTGTCGTAGGCCCGGGAGACGAGCGCCATCGCCTCGTCGCCCGCCGGCACCTCGATCGTCGTTCGACGCGTGGGGAGTCGATCGGCAATCGCCGCTCGGAGCGCATCGAGATTCGTCCCCCTATGGACGCTGACCGGGATCGGGTCGCTTTCCGGGGCATCCGCATGGTCGCGCACGACCGCGAGACGCTCGGCGCGCTCGTCGGGCTCGAGACGATCGATCTTGTTGCAGCCGACGACGATTCGATCCGGGTCGACTCCCTGCTGGTCGAGGACGTCGAAGGAGACCGTGAGTCGGCGACGGTATCGCTCGAGGGAGTCACTCGCGTCGACGAGCAGGACGACGGCGTCGGCCGCCTCGGCCTCGGAGAGCGTGGCGCTGAACGACGCGACGAGGTCGTGGGGCAGGTCGTCGACGTATCCGACGGTGTCCGTACAGAGGACGGGACGGCCGTCGATCGTCGCGCGTCGGGTGGTGGTCTCGAGGGTCTCGAAGAGTCGATCGGCGACGCTCGCCGTGGCATCCTTCGCCGCGCCGTCCGGGGTCGGGACATCGGTGTCGCCGTCGCCATCGCCATCGAACTCGCTGGTCGCGGGTTCGAGGGAGAGATCGTCGGCCAGTCGGTGCAGCAGCGTCGACTTCCCCGCGTTCGTGTAGCCGGCGATCGTCACGAGATCGAACCCCTGCGCTCGCCGACGCCGACGGAACTGTTCGCTCGGATCCGGACACTCACGGAGTTCGCGTTCGAGCCTCGAGATGCGATCCCTGACGTCGTAGACCGGCGTCCCGCTCTCGGTGAACCGGTTGAGCATCCCCTCGTCGCTGGTCTCGATCAACCGGGGCAGTTCGTACCGGAGCTGAGCGAGTTCGACCTGGAGGCTGGCACGACGACTCCCCGCACCGGTTTCGAAGATGTCGAGCACGAGGCGATATCGATCGAGCACTCTCGTCGCCGCCGGTAACGCCTGTTCCATGGCCCGGTGTTGACCGGGAGAAAGCGGATCGTCGACGATCACGGTCGACACGCCCAGTCGTTGGGTCCGAGCGACCAGTTCCCTGAGCCGGCCCTCACCCAGGTAACTGCCCGTGTCAGGGCGACCGGGTTGGGTTACGGAATCGGCAACGGTGTAGCCTGCCGACCGTGCCAGTTCGGCAATTTCGTCGGTCGACACCGCGTGATTCGGGCCCCGACTAACCACGATCGCGGCGTCCCCGTCCGCCCGTGTCAGTGCTGGGGGTTCACCCGCGACGAAGTCGGATCCGGATCGGTGCTGCGAGTGGTCGCTGCTCGGTGGGCCCGAAGCGGTGTCAGTACTCGAGCGATCGCTATCCGTCGGTGGTGTATCTGATTGGAACTCGTCCGTGTCCATCTCGTCTGTCGGTGACATTGGTGTGTGGGTTGGCGGACACCGGGGACGCGTGGGCACCCACGGGTCCGTGGAGTGCAGTGTGATGTGACTGGACAGCCACCCTGTCGAGACCGGATTCGGTCCACGCTGGGCCCGACCCCATCGCTCGTGTGAGTCAGCGATGATGTGAGCCGACTCGAGCGGTCCCGACTACGAGAAGGAATTGGTCTCCATTCGGTTGTGGATCTGGTCCCCACGATAAAAATTTTTCCGTGGGTGTGTCACCCGATGACTATGCGGTTCGATGTCGTCCACGCACGACCGGTGATGGATCGTGCGTGGCGGTTCATTGGAGCCTATTTCCAGAGACGGATAAATGGATGGGCCCACTGGTCACAGTCTCCCCTCAAAACGGCTGTGAAGGGACCGCCGGAGGATCGCTTACTCGAGGACGACCAGCGTATCGCCCATGTCGACGCTTTGGCCCTCCTCGACGGGGACCTGGGCGACGGTCCCCCCGGAGGACGCCACGATGTCGTTTTCCATCTTCATCGCCTCGAGAACGACGACGACGTCTCCGGCCGCGACCTCGTCGCCCTCGGCGACCTCGACCGAGAGCAGCGTCCCCTGCATCTCGGCATCGATGCGCTCGCCTTCGCCCTGTATGGCTGTCGATTCGTCGGCCTCACCGGTGGCGGGCGCTGGCGGGCCGGCACTCGGATTCGAGTCGCCATCGCCACCGCCATCGACCGGGAACGCGCCGCCTCGGTCCTCGAGGTTGACGTCGAAGCGCTTGCCGTTGACCTCGACGGTGAACTCCCGCTCGACGACCTCCTCGTCGTCGGTGGTGGACTCCTCGCTACCCCACTGCTCTTGGGCTTGCCTGAGGCGGTCGCGGTCGAGTTCCTCGTCGAGGTACTTCGTCGTGTGGCGGCCCTCGACGAACGTCTCGTCGGTGAGCATCAGCCGGTGGAATGGGACGATGGTCGTGATACCCTCGATCTCGTACTCCCGAAGGGCGCGCAACGAGCGCTCGATGCACTCCTCGCGATCCTCGCCCCAGACGATGAGTTTGGCGATCATCGAGTCGTAGTCGGTGACGAGGTCGTCGCCCTCGGCGAGAGCATCGTCGAGACGGACACCGATTCCGCCGGGTGGGTTGTAGGTGGTGAGGGTGCCACCACGGGCCGGCTGAAAGTCCTCGGCCGCGTTCTCGGCGTTGATGCGGAACTCGATCGCGTGGCCGTCGATCTCGACGTCGTCCTGGTCGAAATCGAGCGCCTCGCCGGCAGCGACGCGGATCTGGCGTTTGACGATGTCGTACCCGGTGATCTCCTCGGTGACGCAGTGTTCGACCTGAATCCTGGTGTTGACCTCGAGGAAGTAGAAGTTCGCGTCGGGGCCGAGTACGCCGTCGCGTCCGGGTTCCTCCTCGACGAGGAACTCGACCGTCCCCGCGTTGACGTAGTCGGCCGCAGCGACGCCACGGCGGGCCGCTTCGCCGATCTCCTCGCGCAATTCGTCCGACAGCGCGGGCGATGGCCCCTCTTCTATCACCTTCTGGTGTCGGCGTTGCAGCGAGCAGTCCCGCTCGCCGAGGTGGCGAACGTTCCCGTGCTCGTCCGCGACGATCTGGACCTCGATGTGCCGTGGCTGCTCCAGGTAGCGTTCGAGGTAGACCGAGTCGTTACCGAAGTAGGCCTCACCCTCGCGCTTGGCACTCTCGAGTTGGGCCTCGACGTCGCTCTCGTCCTCGACGACCTTCATCCCGCGGCCGCCACCACCGCCCTCGGCTTTGATGGCGATCGGGTAGCCGTGTTCTTCGCCGAATGCCCGCACTGCCGCGGGCTCGGTGACGGGTTCGGTCGTCCCGGGGACGATGGGGACGTCGGCGTCATCCATGATCGTTCGCGCCTTGGTCTTCTCACCCAGCGCCTCCATGGCGTCGCTCGAGGGACCGATCCAGGTGATTCCCTCGGCGGCCTCGACGGTGGCGGCGAATTCGGCGTTCTCCGCGAGGAAGCCGTAGCCGGGGTGGATGGCGTCGGCGTCGGCCTTCCGGGCCGCCTCGATGACGGCGTCGTGGTCGAGGTAGGAGTCGGCCGCGCGGGCGGGCCCGATGTTGTACGCCTCGTCGGCGTAACGAACGTGACCGCCGTGTTTGTCGGCGTCGGAGTAGACCGCAACGGTCCCCACGTTCAACTCTTCACACGCTCGCATCACCCTGACGGCGATTTCGCCTCGATTTGCCACCAAGACCTTCCTGAACATTCGTGTGTTGAACCTCGAATGGGCACTACCTTACTGTTTCGCAACTGTTGCGCCATCAGAAGGAAAACACAGGGTGTCGCCTGCGCCTCGAGAGAAGCCGTCGTAGCGATGGGGACGAACGCCTCACCGCTCGAGGTTCGGTACTCAACGTCGCCACTTTAGCCCGTTCTGTCCCACTGTACACCCATGACAGGTCAGCCCCTGGATTACGTCACTGCTCACGCCGATCGTACCCCCGAGCGAACGGCCGTGGTTGATACGGCCACCGGTGAGGAGTTGACATACGAGGCGTTCGACCGGCGCGCGAGCCAGGTTGCCACCGTCTTCAGTGAGAAACTGGGCCTCGAACCCGGCACACGAGTGGCCATCCTCGCGCACAACAGCGTTCGCTACCTCGAGACGATCTACGGCTGTGGAAAAGCCGAAACGCTGTACGTCGCACTCAACTGGCGACTCGCCACGCCCGAACTCGAGTACGTCGTGTCGGACGCCGACCCCGACGCCCTCGTCTACGACCCGGCGTTCGCCGACACGGTCGCGGCACTTCGCGGCCGGATCGACGTCGACCACTACGTCTCCCTGGGTGATCCTGTGAGCGACGAGGACGTGGCCTACGCGGACGCTCTCGCCGATGTGCCAACGGAGCGACGGCGGATGCCCGACCGCGACCCTGATGACGTCTGGGGGCTCCTCTACACCTCCGGCACCACGGGCCGACCGAAAGGTGTGAAACAGACGTTCGACATGGTACTCTACAACGCCCGCAACATCGGCATTCCAACCGATCTCACGAGCCGTGACACCACGTTGAACGTGCTGCCGTTCTTCCACACTGGCGGGCTCAACCTCTACACCAACCCGACCCTCGTGGTCGGGGGGACCGCCGTCGTCCCTCGCTCGTTCGATCCCCAAGAAGCGCTCGAGCTTCTCGAGGGGCGCGTGACGGCGTTCTTCGGTGTCCCGGCGATCTACCGGGCGATGATCGACCATCCCGACTTTGAGCAGCGGGACCTCTCGAGCGTTCGCTCGTGGGCCTCCGGCGGGGCCCCGATGCCCGTCGACCTGCTCGAGGCCTACGCCGACCACGACATTGTCATCCGCCAGGGGATGGGCATGACCGAGACGGGTCCGACTGGGACCCTGATCGACGAGGAGCGCGCCCTCGAGAAGGCGGGTTCGATCGGCAAGACGGCCCCGTTCGTGCGGGCCCGTGTGGTGGACGTCGATGCCGCGGCGGCCGGAGCGACCGAGCTCGAGTCGCTCCCGGCAGGCGAACAGGGCGAACTGCAATTCAAGGGCCCGGGCATCACGCCGGGCTACTGGAACCGGCCCGACGCCCAGGAGGCGGCGTTCCTCGAGGGGTGGCTCCGGACGGGCGATATCGCCACCCGGGACGAGGACGGCTATCTCTACATCGTCGATCGACTCAAAAACATGTTCATCAGCGGCGGTGAGAACGTCTTCCCTGCGGAGGTCGAGCGCGTCCTCAACGAGCATCCGGAGATCGCCGAGGCCGCCGTCGTGCCCGTTCCCCACGACCGCTGGGGGGAAGTCGGTCACGCGTTCGTCGTTCCCGAAACCGAAACTTCGATTTCCGAAGCATCGATTCTCGAGCACTGTGCGACCAATCTCGCGAAGTACAAGGTCCCCGACGATGTCGAAATCCTCGAGGAACTGCCACGGAACGCGGCCGGAAAGATCGAGCGCCCGACGCTCGAGGACCGCGCGTCATGAGTCCGGTTGCCCACGCGAGTCGAGCGGGTGAGACCGGGTGACCGAATTCGTTCGCTCGAGCGTCGACGGGAGCGTCGCCACGCTCACCATCGATCGTGCCGACCGACACAACAGTCTCGTGACACCCCTGCTCGAGGAGCTCACGACGGCTGTCGAGACAGCAACCGACGACGAGCACGTTCGAGTAATTCGCCTCGAGACCGTCGGCTCGAGTTTCTCGACCGGTGGCGATGTCGCCGCGATCAACGAGTGCCGGGACGATCACACGGCGCTGGCGGAGTGCGCGGACCGTCTCGTCGGCGAACTCAACGCGTCGCTGCTCGCGCTGTCCCGATCACCAGTCCCCGTCGTGGTGGGCGTCGACGGCGTGGTCACCGGTGGCTCGATCGGCTTCCTGGCGGTGGCAGACGCGGTGGTGATGGATCCAGCGGCGACCATCACGCCGTACTATCCGGTCGTCGGCTTCAGCCCGGACGGCGGCTGGACCGCGCTCGTGCCGGACATCATCGGCCCAACCCGAACCCGGCGCGTTCTAACGACGAACCAGACCGTGACCGCCCAGCAAGCCCACGCCTGGGGGCTCGTGACCGACGTGACGCCCGATGTGGCCGCAGAAACCAAACGACTCGCGAAAACGATTGCCGACGGCCGCCCAGGCTCACTCACGGCCACGCGATCGCTCGTCGGGCCACGTGCCGGGGACCTCGAGACCCGGCTCGCTACCGAGCGTCGCACCTTCGTCGAGCAGGTGGTGACCGAGGAGGCCCTCGACGGGATGGCCGCCTTCCTCGAGTGAACGGGAACGTGACCTCCGCACTGGGGCGTCCCAATCCCGTGACAACCCCTCGAAACCGCGGTGGAACAATGCGCGGATCGACCCCCTGGAGAGCGACGCTCAAGACCGGGCTGCCCGACTGCCCGCCGACGCTCAGAACCGGTCCGCTCGACTGGCCGCCGACCAGGGATCCGTCGGGGCTTCCCTCGGGACCCGAGCGGTGCGTCCCCGCTGGGCCGCGAGCCGACCGGCAAACGCCCAGCGCTTGCCGTCCCAGCCGGGTTCCGCTTCGTCTTCTGTGGCCGCGGCCGCCCGCTGGAGATCACCCAGGTGGGCGCTCACCACGGCGACGATTGCTGCAGCCTCCTCGCTCGAGGCCGTAGACGGGAACTCGAGGCTGACGCCGTCCCCGAGTGTGACGGTCTCATCAGGGGGGTTGGTGGGCGTCTCCTCGTCCTCGGTGGTGCTCGCTGGGGGTCCCGGATCGGCAGTCTCTTCGACCGGTTGCCCTGCAGGCCCGGCCGCACTCGAGTCGTCAGGTGTCATCACAGTGGAATGTTACCGTGTTTCTTCGAGGGCGTCTCCTCGCGTTTGGTCTCGAGCATCTCGAGGTCCTGGATCAGCCGTGGACGGGTTTCCGTGGGGCGGATTACGTCGTCGAGAAAGCCCTTGTCGGTTGCCGTGTAGGGGTTGGCGAACTCCTCGCGGTACTCCTCGATGAGTTCCTCCCGCAGGGCGTCCGGGTTCTCGGCTTCGGCCAGTTCGTTCCGGTAGAGGATGTTCACCGCGCCCTTCGGGCCCATGACGGCGATCTCTGCCGTCGGCCAGGCGTAGTTGACGTCCGCTCCGAGGTTCTTCGAGGCCATCACGCAGTAGGCCCCGCCGTAGGCCTTTCGGGTGATCACCGTCAGCAGTGGGACCGACGCCTCGGCGTAGGCGTAGAGGAGTTTCGCCCCGTGACGGATGATGCCCCGGTGTTCCTGCTCCGTACCCGGCATATAGCCCGGCACGTCGACGAACGTGACGATGGGGATGTTGAACGAATCACAGAACCGAACGAACCGCGACCCCTTCATCGAGGCGTCGACGGTCAGCGTCCCGGCGTTCACGCGGGGCTGATTGGCCACGACGCCGACCGATCGGCCATCGAGATAGGCGAAGCCGACGACGACGTTCTGCGCGAAGGTCTGCGCCACCTCGAAGAACGAGCCCTCGTCCATCACCGATTCGATGACGTCGGTCATGTCGTAGGGCTTCTGTGGGTTGTCCGGCACGATCGAATGCAACGCCTCGTCGCGTCGGTCGGGGTCGTCCCAGGGCTCGAGTCGTGGCGGGTCCTCGACGTTGTTCTGTGGGAGATACGAGAGCAACCGTCGAATGTCGTCGAGGGCGGCCTCTTCTGACTCACAGGCGAACTGGGCGACGCCGGTCGTGTTCGAGTGAGTCACCGCGCCCCCGAGTTCCTCGTGGGTGACCTCCTCGCCGGTGACGGTCTTGGTCACGCCCGGCCCCGTGATGTACATGTGACTGGTGTCTTTGACCATGAAGATGAAGTCGGTGATCGACGGCGAGTAGACCGCGCCGCCCGCACAGGGACCCATTATCGCCGAAATCTGGGGGACCACGCCGCTCGCCTCTTGATTTCGTCGAAAGATTTCGGTGAACCCGGCGAGGCTCTTGACACCTTCCTGAATCCGGGCTCCGGCGGAATCGTTCAGGCCGACGATGGGTGCGCCGACCTCCATCGCCATGTCCATCACCTTCGTCACCTTCTCGGCGAACACCTCCCCGAGCGAGCCACCGAAGACCGTAAAGTCGTGTGCGAAGACGAAAACCTTCCGCCCGTTCACGTCGCCATAGCCAGTCACGACGCCATCGCCGAGGATCTTGCGCTCTTCCATCCCGAAGTTTCGCTCGTCGTGGGTCCGCAACTGATCGAACTCGGTGAATGTGTCGTCGTCGAGGAAGTACTCGACCCGCTCGCGGGCGGTCATCTTTCCCTTCTCGTGTTGGCGCTCGATACGCTCCGTTCCCCCACCCAGCAGGGCCTCCTCGCGGAGTTCCTCGAGTTCCTCGATCCG
>LKND01000109.1 GCA_001564275.1 Natrialbaceae archaeon Tc-Br11_E2g14
CGGTCCGAGAGACGCGTCGGCACACCTCGGATATTTTATACATGAATAATGGTGATGTTCAACGAGGCCAAATATAAAGATTTGGTAACTAAACACACTCATATGTGCACACTCGGGCCGATACGGTCCCAACAGTTTTACATCTGAGCGTCAATGGGCACCCATGTATCGGGTGTTGCTCAGCGCCGACAAGGAAGAATCGCGGGTGCGTGCCCAGGCCGAGGCGGTCTTCGAGAGGGCCGCTGAGGACCACGTCGTCGACATTCTCCACGTTCACAAGGAGGTCTCCCTGCCCGATGCGGAGTGGGCGGCTGGCGGCTTCTTCGAAACGTACGCCGAGGAGATGACCGAGGCGATCCGGGCGGTCGACCGGTTGCCGGCGTCGGTCGAGGCCGCCGTCCAGGTCTTCGACGACGCCGGCATGGAGTACGCAGTCCACGAGACCGTCGGGACTCCCGCCGAGGCGATCCTCGAGACCGCGGCGGAACTCGACAGCGACGAAATCGTCGTGGGTGTCTCAAAACACACCCCTGTCGGGAAGGTGTTGTTCGGCAGCGTCGCCCAGGCGGTGATCCTCAACAGTGATCGGCCGGTGACGCTCGTCCCGGACCACCCAAGTGAGTAGGGTGCCGTCGTTCGCCGTGATCGCCTCAGGGAGTTGATGTCTTTGTGTCTCCGTGATTGCCCACCCGGTCCGGGCGATCACCGGTACCTCTTTACAGCGGATCGGGTGAGGTATACCCGTCTTCTGCACGGGGAGACGGTTCAGCGCAACCGCCAACTCACCTGCTGGACTATCCCCGGCGTCTCCGGCTCGAGGCCGCCCTCGAACCGTTCGCGGACGCCACCGATCCGCCACCGAGGCCGTTCGGCACCGCTCGCAGATGGCTGATGTACCAGACCTGCCGGCGGTGTGGCGGCTCGATCGACCACGTGTGGCCACGGTCCGCCATCGCCGCCGCCAGGATTGGGCGTATGAGAGGGACGCCAGTCTCGGCGCTTTACTCCCGCGCCAGATAGTGGCGGTAGGGGTGCCGGATCGAGTCCCAGTGGGCGTACAGCTGCACGCCGGCGTCCGTTTCGTGCAGGATCACGTGTACCTGATGGTCGTCGAGCATCGAGGGCCGGTAGACCCACGACCCATCGGAAGCGTTCCCGTCGACACTGAGGGCGTCCCATGGAGTCCCGTTGCGAGCTGGGCAGAAATAGCCCCGTCTGCGTTCCCACGCTGAACCTCGAGTACCCCGTCAGTACACCACGTAAAGCAGGACGTACACGACGACACCCATTGCGAACGAGATGAGCCACAGGGAGGCCGCAATTCGCCCGACGACGGGGTGTCTCGTCTGACTCAATTCCGCGGGCGAGTGCGTCATCGCGAGCAGTAGCACGTAGTACAGCAGGGGGATACAGATCATTGCCAGCACGATGTGGACGGCCAGGAAGGGGAGATAGACGAACCGCTCGATGGTCTCGGGCCCGGGAAACGGTTGAGCCCCCCCGATCGCGATCAGGCGATAGAGATAGAGCACGAGGAATGCGCCAAAGAGTGCGACCGAGACGATCATCAACAGGCGGTGGCGATCGACGTTTCCGCTGCGGATCGCCCGCCAGGCTGCCGTGATCGTGGCGATCGCTGTCAGACTGATGAGTGCGTTGATTGTCGGGATCACGTCCAGTAACCACTCGGACGGCGTGGGAACGGCGGACTGTGGGATCGCGCCGCCGGCCGCGCCGAACACCAGCGCGAGTGAAACCACCGAAAGCACGGCGGTCAACAGGGGAACTCGCTCTCGAGTCACGTCGGGCATTGGTTATCCGAACGTGAGCCTCGAGCCCTGAAAGTGATACCGTTCCCGGCCAGCCGTTCGACGGGGAGCCCCAGTCGGCCGCTCGCGCTCAGGCTCCCGTCCCAGCCCTGTCCCTCCCCGTCACCCCAATCGACCAACGGGCGGTGCCAGGAATGGGGTCGCCACCTACCAATCGTATTCCACGTGGACCCGCCGCCCCTCGTCGTTCAGCACTGGACCGACGACGTCGGTCTCGTCCTCGAGGATCGCGGCCGATCGAACCGATGGCTCGCTCCCCGTGAACAACGCCACCTCGTCGCTGGCGACGCTGTAGACGACTCGTCCGAAGCCGGCGCTCACCATCCCACCGGCACACATCGGGCACGGCTCGGTGCTCGTGTACATGACCAGTTCGGCACGCTCAGCCGGTCCGTATTCCTGGCGGGCACGGTATGTCAGGTGGAGTTCGGGATGACGGCGAATGTCCTCGGCCGTGTTGACGCGGTTCGATTCGGCCATGACGACCGCGTCGTCACGAACGAGAACGCTCCCGAAGGGATGATCACCACGGTCGGCAGCCTCGCGAGCGAGATCGAACGCACGTCTCATGTGAGACTCGTGATCGAAGTCCTCGAAATGCTGTGCACTCACACCAATCACAGGGGCACGCACGAAAATAAATCGTCGGGGGCCAGCCGATCGTGTCGGCGGTCGCGAAACCCGGACGAGTCACCGCGGGCGGGGGCCGAACCTGGCGCCAGGCCGAGTGGAATCAAGGGCGGCCGGACTGCTCGACAGCGACAGTGACGACGTCGATGGTGTCGCTGTCCTCGTGGCCACGACGCGTACACGAGGGGGTCTTGACACACAACGGGCCAATGAAGAGCTGCCGGCCCGGGATCGCCATCGACGGGCCTACCTGCCGGATCCGTCCCCGCTAGAGTCCGGCGATCTCGTCCTCGAGCCACTCCTTGAACCACTTGACTCGCTTCAGGCGACGGTGGGCGATCCCCTCGGCGGTTTCGCTCTGAACGCGTGACGCGGCGTCCAGGCCGCGACCGAGGACGCGGTCGATCATCTCGTCGGCGTCCATGTGCGTCCGGGCCTCATACCCCATTCGCAGCAGCATCAGTGCCGTGCCGTTCGCCCCGATCTTGTCCAGGAGGTCGGCCTCGATGACCGCCTGGGCCTCGAGGGAGAGGTCAGTCAGGTCCCCCTGATAGGAGTGGTACTCGATCGCGCGACACACCTGATTGATGAACGACTCGGGGTACTCCCCCTGGGCCTCGAGGTACTCGCGAGCGACGCGAGCCCCGGCCTCGGCGTGGAGTTCCTGATCGGCCTCGAGTTTCGCGACGTCGTGAAAGAGCGCCGCGACGCGGGTGACGTCGACATCAGCGCCCTCCTTTTCGGCGATTTCGGTCGCGATGGAGACGACGTTGAGGATGTGGTTGTGTCGGTACTCGGCTGAGTGCCACGGGTACCATCGCATCCGGCCACCCTCGTCTTCCTTCTCGACGCTGGCGGCGAGATACTCGTAGACGAACGCTTGCATCCGATCGAACTCCGGCTCCGAGACCGTGGTTTCGGTTATTTCGACACCCACGAGAGATCCCTCCGCAGTAAACGAACGATAGTCATTACGGGAATGTTGGACTGAGTCACTCTTTAGCCTTTGGTTCGTCCCCGGCTGTGAGAATCCTCGTCGTTGATACCGCCGGCATTCGGGGCGGAATCACTCGCGCGGCATCGGACTGCGGAGACAACTCGGCTCTCGAGGGCTGACTATTCCGACCGCACGGGCTGCAGACGATCCGCAACGACGGGAGTGCCGAGCGTGATCCGTCTCGGTGAGGAATCCCCGCCGCCACAGCTGGGGTAGGCCGTCCCTTCGGAACTGGACTTCGCCACGGCTCCGCACCCGGGAGTGGGCACCGCTCCAATCAGGAATCGACACCGCTAACCCGCTGGTCACGAACGCTCGGACGAGACACCGTGACCCGGAGCGACGACTCGAAAACGGCCCCCAGGTCGCCACCAGCGCCAGACACGGATTCAACCTCCGGGTCCGGCGCCGCCACGAGTGCCGGCCATGCGTCGCCGATCACCACCCTCGAGACGACTCGACCGGCTCCCGGTCGCTGGGCGCTCGTCGCCGTGGCCGCGTTCGGCTGTTCGCTCTACGGGTTCGGCTGGTTCGTGGCCACGCTCCAGGGGCGGTCGTTCGAGCCGGTGGTCGTCACGCCGGCCAGTCTGCCCGGGACCCTCGAGGCGGGGCTGTTGCTGGTCGCGGCGCTCCTGTTGGTGGTCCTCCCACACGAACTCGTTCACGGGCTGGCACTCAGCCGCTACGGCGGTCGCCCCTCGCTCGAGTTCTCAGTCACCCGGTTCGTGGTCCCGTACGCCAGCGTCGCCACGGGGCGGCGGTATCGGCGAACGGAACTGGTGATCGCCCTCCTCGCGCCACTCGTGGTCATCTCGGGAGGGTGGCTGCTGGTCGCGCTGACCCTCGAGGCCACGTGGCCACTGGCTCTCGCCGCGATCAACGTCTCGGGGTCGGTGGGCGATTGCTGGCTAGCCGGGCGGTTGCTTCGCTACCCTTCGAGCGTGACGGTTGGACCCCTTCCCTCAGGCGGGACACACCAGTCGGCCTCCGCTCACGACGGCGACGACTCCGTCGGGCAGGAAGACAGCGAGGGTGGTTCGGTCGCCGTCTTCGGCGATATAGGGTCACCGGGTCCGTACGCGCGGTTTTACTGGCCGTTCGTGGTCGGTGCTGTCGGCACGGTTGCCGCGGTCGTCGCCTGTCTCGTGGCGCTCGTCTTTGGGTCGCTGGCGGTCGGCGACGGGACCGTACTGCTCGGGGCCGCTGACGGCTCCTGGCTGCTCGTTCGCCACGAACGGGTCGATCCGACGGGGGCGGTGATCGAACTCGGTGTGACCTCGTTGGTCACGATAGGGGTGGGTGGTGGTCTGAGCTGGACGGCCCTCTTGCGATTCCGGGACCGATGACCGTCGTCCGTCGATTGGTTGAGGGGTGTGGCTTTGGATTTCGGAGCGTATTACTACTGAAACCGTATCATTGCGGCAAGAACGCGACACTGCCGATTTGACGGCCCTTCGCAGTTGATTCAGTCCTCGAGGACGAGCACCCTGAGATCGTTGACGTTCGTTCCGGTGTATCCCGCTTCGGTCCGCACCAGCCCACCCGATGCGGCCAGCACGGTTCCCGCGTCGTGGCCCGCCAGTGCCTGACGGGCCCGGTCGCGGTCGGCCGGCGTCTCGAGGGTGCTGGCGTCGACCAGGCCCCCACAGGCGTCCGTTGGTCCATCGATGCCGTCCGTATCGACGGCGGCGAACGCCGTTTGCGCTGACTCCCCCCCGAGTGAGGCCAGGTCGATGGCCGCCGCCAGTGACGTCTCCTGATTGGGGCCACCACGGCCCACTTGCCCGTCGATCGTGACGGTGACCTCACCGCCCGAGAGCACGACCGCCTTCGGCTCGAGTGGGTTCCCCGAGGCCAGCACCTCACTCGCGATACCCGCGTGTACGCGACCGACGGCCGCCGCCTCACCCTGCAGTCGACTCGAGAGGACCAGCGTCGCGTAGCCACGATCCACGGCGACCGCTCGAGCGGCCTCGAGTGCGGTTGCGTTCGAGGCGAGACAATGCCAGTGACGGTGCTGGTCGGCCGCGTGCACGGGCCTGCTTCCGCCACCGCCATCTGCGGGGTCGCCATCTCCCGAGGCGGTACCATCGCCGGCGGCGTCGCCATCCGCCCCGCCCTCGAGCACTCGCCACACCGCTTTGGGTACCGCCTCGCGACCGACGCGACGCTCGAGCACCGCTATCGCGTCCGCTTTCGTCGTCGGGTTCGGGACAGTTGGGCCGCTGCCGATCACTGTTGGATCGTCGCCGACCACGTCACTGATGGCCAGCGTGAGGTGTCTCGCCGGATCGATCGCCTCGGCTAGCCCACCGCCCTTGATCGCCGAACACGCGCGCCGCACGCTGTTGATCTCGTCGATGGCTGCTCCCGACATCAGGAGGCCCTCAGTCGTCGCCTGCAGGTCGGCGAGACCGAGCCCCGTCGCGGGCGCACACAGGAGTGCGCTCGCGCCACCGGTGATGACCACCACCACGAGATCACGGTCACTGGCCCCTCTCGCAGTCTCGATGACGGCTTCGGTTGCCTCGACGTTTCGATCGCTCGGCGTCGGATGGTCCCCCACGCGGACCGCGACGTGGGTGGTGTCGACGGCACGCACGCCGACGACGACGCCCTCGAGGTCGTCGATCAGACCGCCCGCAACCGCTGGCTCGAGGACGGACTCGAGCGCCAGGGCCAGTTCGCTCGCGGCCTTTCCGCCGCCGACCACCAGGACGCGGTCGCGATTCGCAAGGTCGTACCGCCGGTTCCCGACGACCAGTGCGTCGTCTTCGAGCCGACAGTGTTCGGGGACCACCTGCTCCGGTCGCACGGCCTCGATACCCGCCTCGAGACAGGCAAGTGCCGTTTCAGCGGCGGGCGTTCGAGCCCCTGTGTCGACGGTCTCGAACATGTTCAGGCCACTTTCCGGACGAGCCCGTAGATGGCGTCCCGGACCCGATCCGGAAGAAACCGGGCGTACAGCCCGTACTGGGCGACGGGACCGACGGGGTAGCGAGCAGGGGGGTCGGGACAGGTCCCCGCGTGAAGGATGGCGTCGGCGACCGCCCCGGGTTCGACCGCGAGCGGCCCGCCACCGCCCAGTAGCTTCGTTTCCTCGAAGAGATCGTACAGACCCTCGTAGGCGGGCGTTCGTCCCGAGGGAATCTCGTCGGTTGCCCGCTCGCTGAACGCGCTCTCGACCGGGCCGGGCTCGATCACGACCACCTCGAGGCCGAACTCCTCGACCTCCGCCCGGAGGGCGTCGCTCATCGCCTCGAGTGCGTGTTTCGAGCCGGCGTAGGCACCCGTGCCCGCGACCGCCACCCGCCCAAGCACCGAGGAGACGTTGACGATTCGGCCGGATTCCTGGGCGCGCATGTGTGGCAGGGCCGCCCGGGCGAGTCGATGGGGACCGTAGACGTTCACGTCGAACTGGCGGTGGACGGCGGCCGTAGGGAGATCCTCGGTCGGGCCGAGTTTGGCGTAGCCCGCGTTGTTCACCAGGCAGTCGATGGCACCGCCGACGTCGACGGTCCGTTCGACGGCGCGAGCGACCTGCTCGGAGTCCGTCACGTCGAGTTCGAGGGTGTGACAGCCCGCGTCAGCGAGGTCCTCGATATCCTCGAGGGAGCGAGCTGTCGCGACGACGTGCCAGTCGGCCTCGAGGAATCGATGTGCCGTCGAGCGTCCGATGCCGGAGGAACAGCCGGTGATCAGCACACAACGTTTGCGGGTCAGGGTCCCCCGGTCCCCGCCGGTCTCGTGGGCTTCCGTGGTGGCATCGCCGTGGTTCGTCGCGGTGGGGCCGTCGACCCCGCGCTCGGCGACTCGTTCGTTCGTCTCCGCACCAGCACCGGCTGGGGACGCCCCGTCGTCGTCCGTCGCTCCCGAAGTCATGGTTGACGTGTTCGAGCGAGAGACCCTAAGTATCGATGGTTTGTCGCGCTGTATGGATTCACCGCCTGACGAGGCTGGCGGTCGAAATCGGTGACAGACTTCGATTGCCTTTTGCTGATCCGGACGACAGGTGTCGACCATGTCGACCGCGCTCGTCTCCCTGCTCGCGGGGGTGGTCTTCGGGATCGCCCTTGCGGCACCACCGGGGCCAATGAACGCCATCATCGCCGAGGAGAGCGTCCTGCGCGGCTGGAACGCCGGGTTCAGGGCTGGGCTGGGGGCCATGCTCGCGGACGTGCTGTTTTTCGTCCTGGCGTTCGCGGGTGTGGCCACCGTGGTCCAGCGTGTCGACACCCTCCAGTCGGTGCTGTATCTCGCCGGTGGGGGACTCATGCTCCTCTTTGCCGTCGACGCCGTTCGGGGGGCACGAACCGCCACGTCGTTTACCGGCGACCTCGAGACGGATGCCCGCGGGTTCCAGAAGGCGTTCGCACTGTCGGTGACCAACCCCTACCAGATCGGATTCTGGCTCACCGTCGGCGTTGGCCTGGTGCAACCGGGGACGCTGGACGTGCTCGCACATCTCCCCGCCGCTGGGGAGGCGCTCACCGGGGCCCTCGTCGTCGAAACCGGAAGCATAGCCCTCCTCCTGGGTTTTTTCGGTGGAATCGGCCTGTGGGTGATCTGTTATCCCGCGGCACTCGTGCAGGCCGGCCGTCGCGTCGACGCCTTCGCGCCGGCAGTCGCCCTACTCAGCGGTCTGGTCCTCGCGGGGTTCGGCGTCCTCTTTCTCCTGCTTGGGACGGTGGGACTGACCTGACGCGTCTGGAACCCCCGCCCCTGAGGCGGCGTCTGTTGTGTGCCTCGCTGGTGAACCGTGTGTGTGCTCCCTCGCCGGCGGTCGACTCGAGACGCCCTCGAAGTACCGATCGTAGTGGCGGCTACACCCTGGATTGAACGACGCCCCACAGTGAGGACACGCGCCCGCACACTGCAGGTAGGTCTCGACGGTCATCGTCCCGTCACAGACGCCACACAGCACCGCTGGTTCGTGGGCTCGGGACTCGGGCCACGGCTCGGCCGGGTGGTCTGTCACGGCATCGTGGCAAGCGTGACAGGCGTAGAACGCCCCACAGCAACCGAATCGGAGGGCGACGACGTCGAGTGGGCTGTCGTAGTGGACACAGCGACTCTGCTCGTCGAGGTCCACGCCGTGGACGCGCTGGTGGGGTCCGTCGGTCACACATCTGAGTTGTCCCGAGGGAGCCTGAATCTTGGGATCGTTCCGACCACGAGCCCCAGCGGGAGTCGGTGGCTTTCTATGGCTCTCCCGCGACCGCTCGAGCATGCACGACGTCTGTATCGTCGGCGGCGGCGTTGCTGGCCTCGCCGCCTCGATCTTCACGGCACGGAACGGCCTCGACACGCTGGTGGTCGACGGCGGGGAGTCGATCCTCGCACGCAACGCCAGCCTCGAGAACTACCCCGGTTTTCCCGACGGTGTCGATGCGCGACGCTACCTCGAGCTGGTCAGACAGCAGGCCACCAACGCCGGTGCGGCGTTCGAACTCGGCGTCGTGACCGACGTGACTCCGCGCATCGAGGGCGATCTCGAGGCCGGGTTCGAACTGGAGACTGCAGGTGGTGATCCGCTCGAGGCCCGACGGGTGATCGCCGCGTCCTGGCCGGACAGTGCGTATCTCACCCCGCTGGACGTCGGCCGCCACCAGCGCGGGAGCAAGTACGTGGTCGCGGTCGACGACGGCGGACGAACGGCCGTCGACGGCGTCTACGCCGCGGGACGAATTGCGGGCGAGCCCCATCAGGCCATCGTCGCCGCCGGCCACGGAGCGAAGGTCGCCCTCGCGGCGATCCACGACGCCGACGTGGCCTTCTACCACGACTGGGTTGCTCCCGAGGGATACTTCACCGGTCGCGACCGCGACGTGCCACCAGGGTGTGAAGAGATCGACGAGGCCGAACGACTCGAGCGTGACGAGCGCGCGAGGGAGACGATCCTCGAGGCCTTCGCGGACCCACCCGTGGAGGAACCGACGATGCATCCGTCGGTGGAGGATTGAGAGTCGAGAAACCTGGATTACCGCTCGTACGTCTCGATCAGGACCGATCCGGAGCCGGCTGGCTCGAGCCAGATGATCCGGAGTTCACTGGTGTCCGCTGAACAACTGTCGAATTCAACGGTGAGCTGCTCGCCCTGCTCGATCGGCCCACTCCACGTCTCACATCCCTCGTTGTCGTCGTCACGAATCTCGAGGTCGCCCTCGATCGTCGCACTCGATCTCAGGACGATTGTCACCTCGTCGGTATCTTCCTCGAACACCAGCTCCGTATTCGGCGGCGGCTGATTCGGCCCCGAATCCAGCACAAACGCGGCGACGACCGTCGCGCTCAGGACCGCGATGGCCACGAGCAA
>LKND01000035.1 GCA_001564275.1 Natrialbaceae archaeon Tc-Br11_E2g14
ACCGTATCGGCCCGAGTGTGCACATATGAGTGTGTTTAGTTACCAAATCTTTATATTTGGCCTCGTTGAACATCACCATTATTCATGTATAAAATATCCGAGGTGTGCCGACGCGTCTCTCGGACCGTCTGGACGGAAGGTTGGCGCTCCAACGCCCGGACGAAGGCATACCTCACCCTGGACGGACCGGCCATCAGCGCCGACATCGCGGACGGGGAGCGCCGTGCCGACATCCCGGACGATCCGGGGGCGAATCGGCGGTTCGTAACCGATGGCCGGGGCGAAGACCAACGGGAAGTGGCCGCCGGCGATCCGCCGAATCGGCCGGATCCAGCGGATCGAGGCGACGACGACTCCCCGTTCGATGTGGGCGGCAGCTACGGCCTGCGCCAGCAGATCAGTCTCGTGCTCGGTCCCCTCCTTTTTGCGCTGATCTACTTCTCGCCGACACCGGCGGGGCTCCCCCCGGAGGGAGAGGCCGTTGCCGCCGTCACCGCCTGGGTGGCCGTCTGGTGGATGGGGGAGGCGATCCCAATTCCGGCAACGTCGCTCCTGCCAATCGTCCTCTTCCCACTGACTGGCGCGCTGCCGGTCGCCGAGACGACGCCATCGTACGCTCACCCGCTGATCTTTCTCTTTATGGGTGGGTTCTTTCTCGCGATGGCGATGCAGCGGTGGGGGCTCCACCGCCGGATCGCCCTCCGGACGATCGCGCTCGTGGGCAACTCGCCATCCCGGCTCATCCTCGGCTTCATGATCGCCACGGCATTTCTCTCGATGTGGGTTTCGAACAGCGCGACCGTGATGATGATGGTGCCGATTGCGCTGGCGGTGATCTACCAGACCGGGGATCTGATCGACGAGACCGACCTCGATATTGCCACCGCCGAAGGCGAGTTCTCCTTCGGCATCGCCCTGATGTTGTGTATCGCCTACGGCGCTTCCGTCGGTGGCGTCGGCACCCTCATCGGCACGCCGCCGAACATCCTCTTTGCGGGCCAGGCGGGTGAACTGTTCGGGGAGACGATCGGCTTCGCCGAGTGGATGCTCTACGGTGTGCCTATCTCCGTGATAGGCCTCGTAACCGTCTACCTCTACGTCACGCGCGTGGCCATGCGCCCACAGTTTTCCGAGTTGCCGGTCGGTGGAGAGACGATCGAGCGCCAGCTCGCCGAGCTCGGCTCGATGTCGAGCCAGGAACGGTTGGTCCTCGTCGTCTTCGTCGGGATGGCCGCAAGCTGGATCGGGGCGAGTCTGCTCGATCAGGCCGGCCTGGTTACGATGCCCGAGGACGTCGACTCGATCGTCGCGATCGGGGGCTCGCTCGTGCTCTTTACCCTGCCGACGAGGACCGACGACGGCGAGCACACGTTCATCCTCGACTGGACGAACGCGGTCGAGATCCCCTGGGGCGTGATCCTGCTTTTCGGCGGTGGACTCGCGATCGCCGCCGGCTTCGGGGGAACCGGCCTCGCGGTCTGGATCGGTGAGAGTCTGGGTGCCCTCGAGGGAGTCTCGATGGTGCTTATTTTGCTTTCGGTCGTCACGATGACGATTCTTCTCACCGAAATCACCTCGAACACGGCGACGACCGCGATGTTGATGCCAATACTGGCGGGCGTCGCGGTCGGTATCGGCGTCCACCCCTACGGCCTGATGATCGCCGCGGCGACAGCAGCCTCGTTCGCGTTCATGCTCCCGGTCGCCACCCCGCCGAACGCGATCGTCTTCGGCAGCGGCTACATCACCCTTCCCCAGATGGCCCGCGTCGGCGTCGGGCTCAACGTCCTCGGCGTCATCCTGATTACGATCGTCGCGGTGCTGTGGCTGCCTCTCGCCTGGGGCATCGACGTGACGACGCTGCCGGCGGAGTTCCTCGAGGCGTGGGGATCGTGACCGCGTTGGCGATCCCGCCACGAACAGCCGTCGCCGTGACTGATCGGGTCCCGCTTGAGGGTGGTGGGGACGACTGTTGACACAACCGCCGACGAGCGCCCGCACGGAGCCGTCGTTCGGCGGGACCTGACGAAAACGGACCCTTTGGGAACAGTGCACTCGCCACCGCTGAGTCGGTAACCCACGACTAACGTGGTGGGCTTCCTCCTTGCATTTCTGTGACTTCGAGGGGGTCGGGGTCCGAACCACCCCGACGGTAGAACGGCTGCTAGCTCGTCAGCTCTACTTCCGTCCAGATCATGAAGTGGTCGGAAGCGTTTCGCGCAAGCTCGTTCAGCTCCGGTTCGTCGTCGGGACTCGGCCAGAAGACAGTCGAGTCGGTGACGTCGAACTCCGTGGAGGGAAGCACGTAGTCGGCCTGCTTCTCGAAGTCAGCCGTCCAGAACTCACTTCCCTCGGGTCCTGCCTGACGTCCCCCCTCGCTCGTGGGGATTGATTCGGTGTTGACCCGCTCGTTGAACACGTGTTCTTCTATGACGTTGTACGTCGACTCTTCGCCGGGCTCGGTGTTCAGATCACCAATGATGACGAATGGTTCGTCGTCGGCAAGCCCCCCGTGCTCACCAGTGTCATCATACAGGTAGTCCGCGTCGCGGACGAAGTCCGCAACGAGTTTATTTTCGGCGTAGCAGCGCCGGCCATTCATGTTCTCCGGACCGTCGAAGCCCGGGGGCGTGGGGTGAGTGATGAACGCATGGACGGTTTCGCCACCCATTTCGATGGGGATATCCGCGTGGGTTTTTGAAGAGAGTCGGAATCGTTCTTCCTCCGGAGGCGTAAACCAGCCAGTCCACGCCTCGTCGGCTTCCTCGGCTTCCGATTCGGTCACCCGATCCTCGGCACGCGGAATCCGACTTTGCGGCATGTCTGCCCATCGGAACCGACGGAAGGTCCGAATCGCGTCGAAATCAATGGGGTGCTTACTGTAAATGCCCATCGCGAAGTGACCTGGGTACTCACCGTAGCCATAACAGTCGTTTGCGTACTCGTCTGCCTCTGGGAACTCCTCGGCCTGTTCGAGCCGATATCCGTCCTTGAACTGGTCGATGCCGCTGGGCACGCCAGTGTTGCTTTCCGGCGCGTAAAAGTACTCGAAGTCCACGCCGCTAAGATCGTCCGCCTGCGGGACCGTCAGGTAGTTGTCCAGGAACGCGATGCCGTTGTGTGTCTCTGTCTGCTCACCCTCCTGGAAGTTATTGTCCAGTTCACAGATCAGGAGTACGTCTGGCTCTGGCTGTCGCTGGATCACCTCGGCAGCCGCTGCCAGTTGGTCGTCGTCACCGGGCTGAATCTGCTCGGTATTCATCCGCTCGATGTTGTACTCGGCGAAGATGTACGATTCGTCCTCGTCGGGGGCAGTTTCGTCGTCGGTAGCGGCCTCGTCGTCGTCGGGCGTGGCCGCTTCGTCGTCCTCGTCGTCCTCGACCCCAGACTCTTCTCCATCGGCCGTGGGCGCTTCGTCGTCCTCGTCGGTACAGCCGGCCAACCCGACTGCGGCGACTGCGCCGCCCATCCTGATGATCTCGCGGCGACGTGTTCCTGACGACGGTTCTGAGTCGACCATCTCACCGCACCTCCCCAAAGGAGAGATCCCCGACCGTCGCGTTATCCAACACGACGATATCGTTCACCTCGAGCGGGTCGTCCGGTTCACCATCGTCGACGTCGTGGAGCACGACCGTCATCGTCTGTGTCTCGGTGAGGGGCTCCTCGAGTGACACCTCTCCCGTGAACACCTCGCCTGCATCGACGATCTCACTCGTCCCGGCGATCGTCATCGTTCCGTCGTACACGGCGACCACGTACGAGTCGGGGTCGTAGCGCGCTTCCTCAACCGCCACCACGTCGAACTCGTTGCCGCGGTCTTGATTGGTGATTGTTACTGTTGCAACGTTGCTGTACCCCTCTGTCATCTGTTCAGACCGTGTATTGCCGTTCATAGCTATCTGCCGGACTAACACCAAATGTAGTGTCCTTCAGCATATCTGACTTGATCTAGCCAATCTTAAACCCAATGGTTGGTATGACGACCCAAGTGGGCTGAAAGAAGGTTGTTATTGCCAATTATTTAATACGAGGTGTGGACACGTACACGCGTTTTCGGGCGCGGGTCGACCGAGAGACAGCGGACAATCAGAGCACACCCCTACGAACCGCCGGATTTCCCGGCCACCGTTGTATGGTGACAACTGATAGGGAGTATCGTGGCCAACCCGCGGTCTCGAAACCGGGCTTTCTGCGCTGTATCTCGCTTCTCGGGAGTGAACGTATGAGCTCCGACGAGAGACCCTATGAGCCGAGTTACATATCCTGACGGCGAAAAAGACGCAGAATCGGTCCATCACGGGTTCTAAGCCATCGATTCGCGAGTGTGTATGACGTTCAGTGGTTAGTATATTTTGCACCTACAATCCGCGACATCGATCCGCTCTGGTGTACCGTGTTACCGGTGATCGCCCGTATCGGGTCGACAATCACCGGGAAGAGCCGACAGTCGCCTGCATTGAACTCAGGCTTCCCACCTCGAAAGAAGATGGGGTCGTAGAATACGCCGAACTCAGTCGTCGGCTTCGAGCGTGGCCCCGCCGATCCTCGGCCGTGAGACGTCGCGATCGGTCGGTTCGCCGTCGATATCGTATGGGTACTCGCCAGTGACACAGCCCATGCACAGGTCCGACCGGTCGCTCTCGAGGACGTCGGCGACTGCTTCGGGGGAGAGGTACGCCAGGCTGTCGGCGTCGATGGCCTCGCCGATCTCGGGGACGGTTTTGTCGGCGGCGATGAGTTCCTCGCGAGTGGCCATGTCGATCCCCATGTAACACGGGGCGACGATCGGTGGTGCGCCGATGCGCATGTGGACCTCTTCGGCCCCACAGTCTTTGAGCAGCGCCACGAGCTGGGTGGAGGTCGTCCCGCGGACGATCGAGTCGTCGATGAGGGTGACGGTCTTGCCCTCGACGGTGGAGGTAATGGGGTTGAGTTTCAGGCGAACTGCTCGCTCACGTTCGTCCTGTGTCGGCATGATGAACGTCCGGCCCACGTAGCGGTTCTTCATCAGCCCCTCGGCGAACTCGACGCCCACGTCGTCCTCGGATCGAGGCTCGCCATCGGCCGTCGTTTCGTCGGCCGCGTCGGCATAGCCGGAGGCGAACGCCCGACCGGAGTCTGGAACCGGCATCACGACGTCGGTCTCGACGCCACTCTCTTCCCAGAGCGCGCGTCCGAGCTTTCGTCGGGCCTCGTAGACGAGTGTGCCGTCGATCCGTGAGTCCGGACGGGCGAAGTAGACGTGTTCGAAGAAACAGTGGGCAGTGCGCTCGGTATCGACCAGTTGATAGGAGTCGAAGCCGGACCCGTCCTCCTCGAGAACGACCAACTCGCCGGGTCGGACGTCACGGACGAGGTCGCCGTCGAGGGTGTCGATGGCCGCGGATTCGGAGGCGATGATGAAGCCGTCCTCGAGTTCCCCGATGCAGAGGGGACGATTGCCCTGGGGGTCACGGACGCCCATCACGGTGTCGTCGTGCATGATGGTCAGCGAATAGGAGCCGTGGATGCGCTGCATGGTTCGCTTGACCGCACGGATCAGGTCGCCATCGAGCAGGTTCCGAGCGAGGTCGTGGGCGATGACCTCCGTGTCGCCGTCGGAGGTGAAGGCGTGACCCATGCCGGCGAGTTCGTCGCGGATCTCGCCGGCGTTGACGAGGTTGCCGTTGTGACTCAGCCCGAGCGATCCGGACTTAAACGAGACCGAAAAGGGTTGTGCACAGCAGGAATCGACGCTCCCCGCCGTGGGATAGCGGACGTGGCCAATACCCGCCGTTCCGTTCAGCGCCTCGAGGTCCCCCTCGTCGAAGACGTCGCCGACGAGCCCCATCTCGACGTGGCTGTGCTGTTGGAACCCATCGTGGGTGACGATCCCCGCCGACTCCTGACCGCGGTGCTGGAGCGCGTAGAGCCCATAGTAAAGGGGCCGTGCCGCAGCGCGGTGATCGAACGTGATGCCGACGACCCCGCACTTCTCCGTCATCCCTGTTCGCCGGGGTGTCTGGCCCCGCCCATCAGTCATGTGAAGGTGTTGGGGGAGCAGTCGATAAAAATCCCCCGTGTTTGTGCGCGGATCAGTTGCTACAACTTCGAGAATATGCACGGACGTGAATACTCTTAGGCTCAGGTGGGTTCGTCTCGAAAACTGCCCAGCCCTTGCCGACCGGCCATCGTCCGCGAGGCGGTGCTGAGGGGTCGGTAGCAGTCGCCGGCCGTCCGGAGACCCCCTTCAGTGAGTGCCCACCGCTACAGTCCGATAGCGTGCTGGGCCGAGTCAGTCACCCACAGATGTGCCTCGTAGATGATCGCCGCGGCGATCACCAGTTCGGCGACCGTCACCACCATCGTCATCACGTCGGCGTGCCGGCTCGAGACCGCGACTCCGACCGGGAGGCCGAATTCCTTCTTCCAGACCGGGTAAAACAGCGCGATTCCCCGCTTGCTCCCCGCGATATCGAGGACGTAGTGGGTCAACACCCCAAGCCAGACCCACTCGAGGTTGCCGAAGGCGTAGGGAAAGGCCAGAAAGAGCGCCAGAACGGGCAAGTTGTGCAGGGTCTTGCGGTGTTTGCCAAAGTCGGTGTCGACGTCGGGAAAGAGTGCGCCAAGGGTCACCGGGATCGTGACCTGTACGATCGTTTCGAACGTCTGTAAGTCACCTGCTGGCTCGATCAGATAGCCCAACCCGATGCTCAACAGGACGGCGTTGAGCACGTGTCCACGCTTGTTCATCGATTCGGCCTGTGTCCCCGACCATGAAAAATCTGTCTTCGTGACGATCGTCACCGCTGATCAAACGGCTGTGGGTCGCCGGCTGTAGAACGCTGTGGGGCTGGCACTCGAGGCGAGTCCTGCAACCCGGACCGGCGGTCGGGACTCGAAATCCAGGCGAACGGTCGAGAGGAGGCTCAGAACTCGAGAACGTGTTCGACCTCGCTCGCATCCGGGTCGTCGAACGCCTCGCGAGCGATGACCCGACGGTGTACCTCGTCGGCACCGTCGACGATCCGGAACGCCCTGACGTCCTCGTAGAAATCCGAGAGCGGCAGATCCTTGCTGATCCCGTTTCCGCCACAAATCTGGACGGCGAGATCGACCGCCTCCTGGGTGGCGTTAGCGGTGAAGGTCTTACACATGGATACCGGAACCCGAGCCTGCTCGCCCGCGGCCAACTGGTCGGCGGCGTGTCGAACCATCGTTCGGGCGGCGTGGAGGTCCGTCTCCGCGTCGGCGACGTCGAAGCGGATCGACTGTTTCTGAGCGAGCGTCTCGCCGAACGCCTCCCGCTCGCTCGCGTAGGCCTTCGCCACGTCCAAAGCGCGCTGGGCCATCCCGGTAAATCGCATGCAGTGAGTCAACCGGGCCGGCCCGAGCCGTTGCTGAGCGATGGCAAAGCCCTGGCCGACCTCACCGAGCACGTTCGACTCGGGGACGCGGACGCCCCGGTACTCGATTTCGGCGTGACTCGAGCCGTGAATGTGGCCACCCATGTGGGGGATGTCCCTGACCATCTCGACGCCATCTGCGTCCGCGGGAACGATGAAGATCGTACAGCCCCGATACGGATGGGCGTCTGGATCCGTGCGCGCCATCACGAGCAACACGTCGGCCTCGAGCCCGTTCGTCGTCCACCACTTGTGGCCGTCGATGACCCACTCTTCGGTTGCGTCGTCGAACTCGGCGGTCGTCCGAATCATCTTCGGATCCGAACCCGCCCCCTGCATCGGCTCGGTCATCGAGAACCCAGAGCGGATCTCGCCCGCCGCCAGGGGCTCGAGCCACCGCGTCTTCTGTGCCGACGTCCCGGCCAGCTCGAGGGTGTGCATGTTCCCCTCGTCGGGGGCCTCGATCCGCATGGCGAGGGGAGCGAGGTAACTTCGTCCGGCCGCCTCGAACGCCGGGAGGACGTCCCGAAGATCGTACCCAAGCCCGCCGTACTCCTCGGGGAGCTGGGGGGCGTAAATGCCCCGGTCACGGGCCTCGACTCGCAGTTTCTCGACCGTCTCGTCGGTGACCGCTTTCTCACCGAGTATCTCACGCTCGGCCGGGATCGCCACCTCGTCGACGAACGTTCGAACGGCCGTCGCGAGGTCGCGCGCCCGCTCGGAATCGGCGTACTCCATATCGGGAGGTCGGCTCGCCCTCACCTAAAACTGGCGTCGGAACTATTTTTGGGGCCGCGTCCGACCCCACGGGTGAGCGAATTGGGGACGTCAGGTCCACCACGTCGCCAGCCACACCCAATCCATGACCGACGACTATTACGATCGACTCGTCGACGAAGGCGCACTCGAGGACTATCTCGAGACCCACCTGGGGCCGGCCGACACCTACACCGTCGAACATCACCAGGAGGGGTTCTCCAACGAAACCCTGTTCTGTACCTGGGGGGATCGAGAGCTGGTGATCCGCCGACCGCCACCGGGCGAGACGGCCGAGACGGCCCACGACGTCCTCCGGGAGTACCGGGTCACGAAGGCACTGTCCGACCACGACTGTGCCGTCCCCGTCCCCCAGCCGCTGGTCGCCTGTGAGAACCACGAGGTGATCGGCAGCGAGTTCTACGTGATGGACCGCCTCGAGGGGGACGTCTGCCGGTGGGCCGAGCCGGATCGCTTCGCCAATCCGGCCGCGAGGCGGGAGGTCGGTGTCCAACTGGTCGACACGCTCGTTGCGATTCACGACGTGGACCACACGGCGGTCGGACTCGATGACTTCGGACGCCCGGCGGGATACACGCCACGGCAGGTCGAGCGCTGGCGTGGGCAACTCGAGTGGGCGTTCGAACGGACCCGCGAGGAGCGTGCGGTGCCAACCCTGGAGGACGTCGGGGCCTGGCTCGAGGCCAACGTACCCGAAGACCATCCCGAGACGCTAGTTCACGGCGATTACAAGCTCGACAACGTCATGTTCGGTCCAGGTTCGGAGCCGCGGCTCGTTGGCGTCTTCGACTGGGAGATGAGCACGCTGGGGGACCCACGCTTCGACCTCGGCTGGATGCTGGCCTACTGGCGTAATCCGGACGACCCGGAGCCGGCGGTGCCCGAACTCATGCCCACGTTCATGGAAGCCGAGGGCTACCCGTCACGGGCCGAGTTAGTGGATCGATACGAACGTGAAAGCGGTCGATCCTTCCCCAACGACCGCTTTTATCGAACGCTCGCGGTGTACAAACTCGCAGCACTCGGGGAGATGTTCTTCCGTCGACATCTCGAGGGTAACAGCGACAATCCGATGTATCCACTGATGGAGACGCGGGTGCCCTCGATGGCCGAGCGCGCACAGCGGATCATCGACGGTGAGGAACCGCTGTAGGCGAGTGAGTGTTGAGCAGTCAAGAAACACACAGCCATCGCGTTCCCGCTCGGGATCGACCGTCGGACCTGGCCGGCCCTCGAGTCGAGACACTGTTACGAACTACCCGGCAGGTCCACGACTCCCAGCAGGAGCGCGAGCCCCACGCCGACGCCAAACAGGACGACCGTCATGCCCAGAACGGCCCCCAGACCACCGACCACGGCTGCCGTCGACCAGGCCACCACGAGGGCCACGAACGCGAGCGACACGACCCCGAGCGTGCCCGAGTCGAGCCCCGTCACCGACTGGACCGATTCGAGGGCACGCTCGACGGCGCCGGGATTCTCCCGATGGCGACTCGGCGTCCCGAGTGTCCGATCGACCGCTGCCCCGGCCGGCTCAGGTTCGAGCGTGATCTCGACGGCCGTCTCGACGGACCCGTAGGCCGCAGAGAGGTGCAACGCGCCGGTCAGCGGCTCCTTCAGCGTGACCGGGTCGAGGTCGAGTACGACGACCGTCGGCTCCCCGAGGGGGACGTAGACGTTCCCGTCCTGGCGCGCAGCGGATTGATCGAGCGGGGTGACCCGAGCCACCCGAGCGATATCCCCCGACAGTCGACAGTGAACGTGAGCGGGTGCGCCACGGCTCTCGACGGCGATCTCGAGGGGCCCCTCGAGGTGGATCGAGTCGGCACTGGCGGTGAGGTCAGCCCGACCCGACCCCGTTCGGTCGACCGTGACGGCGAGGCGCTCACGTGACACGGGTGAGTCACCTACGCTGGCGATTCCTCACGCATGTCCGGCGGCAGGAGGTTCGGAATACCGTCTTCGATCGGATAGCGCTCTCCACAGGCCACACAGACGAGCGTCCCGGATACGATCTCCTCTCCAGCCTCATCGTACTCGGCGTCCTCGAGCTCGAGGAGTTCTTTGTCGAGTGGGCAACAGAGGATCTCCAGCAGCGACTCCTTCATACTTCGACAGGGGACCGCATGCAGCAAAAGAGTTCGGGAACGGGGCCACCGGCGTACCCGATCCGCGCGGGCAGCCGGTCGGCATGAACACTTATATGATAGCCGATCAAGGTATGCTCAACTACCCCTTTCGCCACCATGTCGAGTACGGAGTTCGCCGACAACGTCGACCGCCTCGGGGAAATTGCTGGCGAACTCGAGGCCTGTGAATCCGTCGAGGAGCTTTACCGCTGTGCGGTCGACGCCGCGGACCAGGTCCTCACCTTTGATTCGGCGGTGATCTGCATCGACGCTGACGGGCAACTGGTTCCAGCGGCCGTCTCGAGCGACAAACTGATCCCCGGGGAACCGCGTTCGGTCGACACCGGTATTGCCGGACGAACGCTCGAGACCGGGCAGACACAGGTGATCGAGGACTGCCAGAGAAACGAGACGGTGTCGCCATCGAACGAGGCGATCCGATCGGTCCTCTCGATTCCGATCGAGACCGACGGGGTGTTGCAATTTCACGCCCACGCACCTCGGGCCTTTTCCACGCTGGATCGTGAACTCGGGGAACTCCTGGCCGCGTCGATCGTGAACGCCCGCGCCTACGTGAGTTACGAAACCGCACTCAGCAAGGAGCGTGACCAGTTTGCCGCGCTGTTCGAGAACCTCTCTGACGCGGCCGCACAGTATCACGAAGACGACGACTGCATGCGTATTGAGGCGGTCAATGCGTCGTTCGTCAGCACGTTCGGCGTCGACGCCGAAGCGGCCATCGGGGATTCCCTCGAGTCCGTGCTGGCAGTCCCCGACGAGAGTGCAGTCGAGGATCCAGGACCGCCGATCAGCGAGACGAGCGAGTCGGAGGTGGAGGTCGTTCGCGAGACGACCGCCGGACCCCGCCCGTTTCTCCGGCGAACGGTCCCGATCACGAGCAGCCGGGAGTCCAATCGTGGGTATCGCCTCTACACCGACCTGACCGAGTTGAAAGTCCGAGAGCGAGAACTCGAGCGACAGAACGAACGCCTCGAACGGTTCGCGAGCATCGTGAGCCACGATCTTCGGAACCCCTTGACGGTCGCGAACGGCTACCTCGAACTCGTTCGTGACGAACTTGGGCCGGATCACGAGGCCGTCGAGCAGATCGAGCAGTCCCACGGGCGGATGGAGGAGCTGATCGACGACGTGTTGACGGTGGCGCGGGAGGAACGTGAGATCGACGAACTGGAGCCGGTGCGCCTGGGGGCACTCGCCGAGGAGGCCTGGGAACACGTCGACACCGCGGGTGGGACGCTCGAGATTCGCGGTGGCGACGTCTGGATCGACGCCGAGCCGACACGCCTCAGTCAGCTGTTCGAGAACCTCTTTCGGAACGCCGTGGAGCACGGCTCCACGAGCCATTCGGGCGTTAACTCCCCCGAAGACGCCGTGGAGCACGGCTCCACGAGCCATTCGGGCGGTGACGGACCCACCGTCCGCGTCACATCGACCGGCACCGGATTCCTCGTCGAAGACGACGGGCCGGGCATCCCGCCGGACAGGCGAGTGGCCGTCTTCGAGTCCGGATACTCCACCGCTGGCGAGTCAACCGGACTCGGGTTGGCCATCGTCGAGCAAATCGTGGCCGAACACGGCTGGTCGATATCGATCACCGACGGCGACCTCGGTGGGGCCTGCTTCGAGATCGACGGGGTCTATCCAACGACGACGGCCGAAACCGCGTCGATAACTACCGGCACGGACGCGAACGAGGTGGTGGACGATCGACACGATGGTACGTGACCACCCTCGAGGGACGGCGAACCCGATCGGAGGCGATCGATGAACCCCGACCTCGTCGAGATCACGGAGACGGAAACCACACTCCGGGCAGCTGACATCGACACGAACGAGGTCAGCCTCGGGGTGACGGGCTGGGATCGACACGATGATGCGGCCACGTTCGACGACCCGGTCGACGAACGCATCGCCGGTCGCGTCTCGGAGATCCGTCACGAACTGCAAAACTGGTTCGAGATCGAGCGACTCGACGGCCGGTTCACCATCGAATCACCGGGAGCGCCAGGGACGTCGGTCGGCAGGCACCGCTTTGGTGTCGACACGGCCGTTCACGCCTCGCTCCCGGCTGGAAGCTATCGGTGTGTCAGCGACGAGGACCTCGTCGTTCGGCTCCGGTTCGAGGGGGCTGGGACGGTCCGGTACCGGCCGAGTGGCTCGCTCGTCATCTCCTTTCCCCATCCGACGACGGTGACGATCGGCTTCCAGACGTACGTCGAGTTCCCGCGACACGAACTGACGATTGAACCGACGCCGATGGGCGTTGCCGAGGCACTCAGTGTCTGCTCGAGCCCGTTCGAGACCGAGTCACCCGACCGCGTCCACCGCGAGTACCGCGGATATCCCCCGGAGATTCGGCTGGGCGAGACCACCGATATCCCGCCAGCCGTGGCCGACGCCGACCTCGAGACCGGCGTCAGACTCGTCGTGCCGGGCCGAATCGAGCCGCTCCTCCGGATCGCCCCACTGGCGTACTACTTCGGGGCGGACGTCGAGGTAGCCGCGGTCGACCGCCCGCGACTCGAGGCCGCTGGGGAGCGGTACCCACTGGGGGCGGGAACGGACCTCGAATCGGCCGTCGTCGACTGGGTTCGACGAACGTTCTTCCTCGATTTGCTCACCTCCTGGCTCGACGAGGACGAGCCACACACCGTCGAACACGACGAACTCGAGGCTGCGGGCATCGATCTCTCCGCGTTCCAGGACGCCGGGCTGGCAGACCGCCTGGTCGCCTACCGTGAGTTGTCGGGGGCGACACTCGAGGCAGTGGTGCCGACGTGGCCCTATCGCGTGACGGTCGATCCGGTGGTCGACAGCACGATCGTCTTGCCGCATCTGCTGTACGATCTGGCGACGATCGAACTACCGGCGGACCGGGAACCCGAATCCTCGAGGGTCCGCCGGGACGGTCGCGAACCCATGGCGCGGTTTCGATCGATCACGCGACTGCAGGGACGGGTTCGATCGACCCTGGCCGAGGGAGGGTCGGGGTTCGCGTTCGACCACTCGTCTCCCTCACCGTCGTTCATCGCGTCACCGGTGGCCTACGAGAACCGGTTACGATACCTGCACGACTCACCGCAAGAGCTGGCGGTCGCCATCGTCTGCACGGAGGCCGCTGACGCGAGGACCGCCTCCAGATTGCGGGCGCGCTACCAGCGCCGGGACGACGTCGTCACGCCTGACGTTCGCATGCTCGAGGAACCAACGTGTGTCGAACTCGCGGACGTCTTCGAGCGGGGGGCGAACTTCATGCACGTGATCGGTGAGAACCCTGGGGCGGGCATCCGCTGTGCTGACGGGATACTCAACCCCGCGACCCTCGAGGAGAACGCCGTCGAACTGTGTTACGTGCCCGAGGGCGGTGCGGAGATTGGGGCGACCCTCGTCGAGACCGGGAGTGTTGCCGCCATCGTCGACGATCCGGCGGCGGATTCGAGGCCCTCGGCGGTTGGCGAGCTCGTCCTCTACGGACAGAGTGTGGCCACCGCGAGCGCCTGTGCTGGGGTCCTTCGACCCGGCGAGGAAACGGCTGGCAATCGCCGCGGACCGACCGTGATCGGTGACGGCACCCACCGGTTCACGCACACGTTCTGGCCGCGCCCGATCCACGTCCTCGAGGACACAGAGGGGGGAACGCGGCTGTCGGTGGTACCGTTCCCCGTGGATCCCGTGGGCGGTCACTGGTATCCGTCCGTGAGTGAGGACATCAGGCTCCAGACGGCCGTCCACGAGTACACGCTCGATGGCGAGACGCTAACCACCTACCTCGCCAACTGTTCGTATCCGATCTACCACGACGGGCGACTCTACTGGCCGGCAGAACACGGTTATCTCGCTTACCCCATCGCCTGATCGGAAGCAGTAGAACAGTGCATCGCCAAGTGCGACCCCGTAGCCGGCGTCCGGGGGGAATTGAGGACAACGAACACCACGAGCGTGTGTAACGTGGGAGAAGGGAACGCGGTCCACGGCGTGTGAGTCTCGAAGGTCCCTCAATCGTCGTACGGCGACTCGAGAATAACCGTCTCCTCGCGGCCAGGGCCGACGCCGATGGCGTAAATCGGGGTATCGAGTTCCGCCGAGAGGTACTCGAGATAGCTGCGGGCGTTTTCGGGGATCGCCTCGTAGCCGGACTCGGCGACCGCGGACCAGTCCACCTCCGGCCAGCCATCGAAGCTCCTGTAGGTTGCCTCACAGCGACCCCACTGTTCGGTCGTCGGGGGAACCGTCTCGACCGCCTCGCCGTCGAACTCGTAACTGTGGCCGACCTTGACCTCCTCGAGACCCGCCAGCACGTCGATGTGGTTGACAGCCAGGCCCGTGAACCCACTTGCACGAGCGGCATGTCGGAGCATCGGGACGTCGAGCCAGCCGACGCGGCGGGGGCGACCGGTCACGGTGCCGTACTCGCCGCCTTCGTCGCGGATGTACGTCGCGAGTCGTTCCTCGGGGGCGTCCTCGTCGACTCCCTCGGAATCGTAGCCCGGCGTCTGTCCCTCGACGCCCCCGAGTTCCGTCGGGAGTGGGCCGGTGCCGACCCGGGAGAGGTAGGCCTTCACGATGCCGATGACCTCCCCCTGTCCGACCACCGTTGGCCCCAGACCCGTCCCGATGGTTGCACCCCCGGCGGTGGGGTTCGACGAGGTCACGTACGGGTAGATGCCGTGGTCGATGTCGATCGACGTCCCCTGGGCTCCCTCGAGGAGGACGTTCTCGTCGGCGTCGACCCGCTGCTGGAGGAAGGTGCCGCTGTCGACGACCATGTCCTCGTCGGCGAGGCGCTCGCCATAGCGCCGGTATTGCTCGAAGAGCGCGTCGACGTCGAACGCGTCTGCGTGCTCCGTCGGGATGGCCGCACCGAAAACTTCGGTGACGAGGGCACGTTTCTGGGGGACGACGTACTCGAGGCGCTGACGCAAGACGTCCGGTTCGGTGAGGTCACCGATCCGAATCCCGCGTCGGCCCGCCTTGTCCTCGTAGGCGGGGCCGATCCCCCGCCCCGTCGTGCCCGCCGCGAGATCGGCCTTTTGGTCCTCCTCGATACCGTCGATAACGCGGTGGTAGGGAAGTATCGCGTGCGCCCGAGCGGCGACCCGAACGTCGGGTTCGAGGCCTCGTTCCCGAAGCTGGTCGAGTTCGTCGAACAGCGTCTCGGGATTGACGACACAGCCGTTTCCGAGAACGCCGATCTTGCCGCGCACGGCTCCGGAGGGAACCAGCGAGAGTTTGTACTCCTCGTCGTCGTACACGACGGTGTGTCCGGCATTGTCGCCGCCCTGATACCGGGCGACGACGTCGGCAGCGTCGCCATAGAGGTCGACGACACCACCCTTGCCTTCGTCGCCGAGTTGAGCCCCGACGATTGTGACAGTCATACAGCCATCCGATTTACCGCGCCACGATAAACCCGTTACGGTCTCGTGGGCCCAGGAACCGAGAAAACACTCACAGACGTGTACAGGTCCACCGCCTGTCGGCGGGAATACTGGTCGCTCGTGGATAGAACGACGCGACCAGTTCCCACGCGACGTCGAGTGCTGTCACCGACGGGCAACCCGAAGCGTTAACTACTGTCACGCTCAACCATCATTTCGGAACGGCTTTTGCCGGGATTGGAGAGTAACCTTTAAAAGGCGGAAAGACAAGTTAACAAATGCCATGATAGACCGACTAGAGAAGGAAGTCGATATGCTGGAACGGCATCTGCAGGTCCTGAAGATGGTCATCGAGAACGAACCGATTGGGATCGTCAAGATGTCGAACGAGACGGGATATCCCCACCACAAAGTTCGCTACTCCCTGCGGGTCCTCGAGGAGGAGAACCTGATCGAGCCCTCGAGCCAGGGTGCGATCAAGACCGAGCGAACCGCGGAGTTCGTCGACGAACTCGACGGGAAGATCGACGAGATCGAAACGAAACTCGACGCAATGAAGATCGAAGACGTCGCGGAAATCGAAGGTTAGCAACGATCCGTGAGCTGTGGGATTGGTCCCGACATTGCCCACCAACTCGACGTAAACACGCGAGAATTGGTCACAGTTCCGGCACGGTCACGTGAAAGCCGCCCGCCCGCGATTCGATCAAACACAGGTGGTACCCACCCAGTTTTCGCGAGAGTGAGACGAAGCTCAGGCGTGAGCCACGGCTGAGGATTCCCCCGCCGCTTGTCGCCGCCTCGGTCACCTCGAGGGCACCGGGATCGAAGAAACTCGAGGTCACCGCGAGCGCGCCCCCGAGTTCGGGGTAGTTCGCCTTGATCGCCGACGCGTCCGCCTCGAGGGACTCGAGCAGTCCCTTGCTCGCCGGTTCCCGTGAATCCTTGACGTCCGCGACGATCAGGGGGTTGCCACGTTTGTCGAAGACCACGACGTCGAAGGTGACGGTTTCGGGGACGCCCTCGGTGTCGTCGTCGGCGAGCGAGACGCTCGCGTTCAGCTCCGCTCGATCGACGAGCGGAAGGACACCGTACAGCTCCGAGAGACCGTCCTGGCGACCCGTATCGCGAATCTCGAAGGGGAGCGTCTGGGTCAACCAGGCCACGAACTGGTACTCGAGTGTCGACTGCAGGAATTCCTCGAAGGGGTCGCCGTCGACGACGACCGATTCGGCGTCGAACTGCGTGTGGTGTTCGAGCCGCAAATTGTCCATCACTGCCTCCCGACTCGCCCCATCGTGGGCCGCTTCGAGGGTCGGTTCGCTCTTCGAGCCGTAGCGGACGAACAGGTTCGTCTGCTCCAAGGCCTGGCGCGGTTGCAACTCCGTAGCGTTGATTGGGACGTCGCCGCGCTGGTGCTGGCGCAGCTGTGCCAGTTCTGTCTCGAGGGACTCGATCTGCTGGCGTAACTGGTCGACGGTCGCCGAGAGGGATTCGGCTTCCTGTCGGTAGCCGTCTCGCTCCTCGATTAGCATCTCACGTTCGTCCTCGAGTTCAGCCGTCTGTGACTGGAGTCGGTCGCGATCGTCTTCGAGTTCGGCCGCCGTCGACTGGAGTCGATCGCGTTCGTCCTCGAGTTCGTCGATCCGCTGGGTCAACTGATCGATCTTGTCCTCGCGCTCGAGCATTTCCTGTTCGAGGGGCTCCTGGGAGTGACGCTTGCTCCCCGACTGCTGGGACCGGGCGCTGGCCTGGCTCGTCTCGGAAGCGTCTGCGGTCTCGGTGGCCTGCTGTGGGCGCTTCGAGGGTCTCCCTTGTTCCGATGTCGACCCGGCGTCGGATCGACGACTGGCGCGGTCACCCGAGCGGTGGGATCGACCGCGGGCGTTCGAGCGGTCGGACCTCGAGGAGGACCGATCAGGGTCGATGGACGGAATGCGTCGGGTTTCTCGCCACTGTGCCTCTCGCTCGAAGCGTTCCTCCCGGGCCCGGCTGGCGGGCTTGTCGGTGTTGCTGACACTCGAGTCCGGGCCAGCGTCCGTCCTGCCCGGTGCGGAGTCGGTGTTCGTGGGTTCGTTCACATCCCCCTTCGTATCCGCGTCCGTCTTGGCGCTCGATCTCGAGTCGCCACTGGTGGACGGTTCCGACCGTGACCCCGAATCGGTCCCATCCGTGGTCGGCCCATCGACGGACGCCCCGTCCTCGGCGTCCTCGGCTTCGTCCCACGAGACGTCCTCGAGTTCTGCGGCCGCGGCGTCGACCACTGCAGGGTCGGGACCTGATCGCTCATCGTCCGAGGAACTCGCCGTCGGGGGCATTGGCTGTGCCGTCTGTTCGGTCTCCTCTGTGTTCCCGGCGGGTTCGCCGCCCCCTGCGCCGTTGGAATCGGTGTTCGCACTCGCGGGCTCGCCAGTGGCTGTATTGGTGTCCGCGCTGGCGGTCGTCCCGGCGTTTGTTGCGGTGTCCGCGTCCGCAACCCGAGTACTATCTCCGCTCCCGTCATCACCGTCACCTCGGCCCACCACCTCGTCTGTCGTCTCGTGTCCTGTCTGGGTTGGCGCAGGCTCGTCCGCGGTGATCGAGCGCTTCCGGTCGTCGGCTACCCCGTCTTCGCCGGTAGTGTCCGATGGATCCCGGTCCGCGGTGATCCCGTCGGGTTCGGGTGTGTCGTCGGTCGAGTCCCGCTGGGACGTCTGTGGCTGGCTCTGACCGGCTTTGGCTGCGTTTGACGTCGATTCCGACGCGCTCGCCGCCGGTTTCGTGCCAGTCACGTCTGGCTCACCGGTGGCCGACGACGGGGAGTCGGCCGAATCGGAATCACCAGGCTCGCCCCCACTCGCCACAGCCGATCCGGCTCCCGACGATTCGGCCGACTGGCCCGAGGTGGTACTATCAGTTCCGGCCGCCACGGTATCGCCAGCCCCGGGGACGTCCCGAACCTCGAGGTCGACGTCGATTACCTGGTAAATTCCGACCTCGTCGTCGGCCCGTTCGAACGCCTCGTCACCGGTCAGAAGGCGCTCGGCGTTCCCGATGTAGGCAGCAGCCATCCGGCGACCACCGTAATACACCAGGTAGTAGTCGCCGCTGAGGACCTGTTCGCGCAGTTCGACGTACCCGGTGAACGAACTCGACTGCAGGGTTTGATCGACGTCCGCGATGGCGGTGTCGTTCGTGTAGTACTTCGCTCGCGTCTCGCCACCCTGGGTCTCCATCGTACAGAGCAGCGGCAACGACGGGTGTGGGGCCACGTATGCGGTACCGCTTGCCCCGTCGAATCCCTCGAGCGTCCCGTCGACGATGCCGACGACCCGTCCGTTGAGCATGAACAGCCAGTTCCCGCCGGCCGTCACCGCTCCGGAGAAGTCCTCGTCGGCGAACGATCGAAGCCCCGCCAGCCCACCTGAAAACGGGCGAGACTCCCATCGCTCGACGCGCTCTTGCGTGCGTGGATCCATATTTCAACAAGCGGGAACCGTAGTAAATACGTTTCGCCTGACTCGGTTTCCCACCCTGGGCCCCGGTGCCGTCACCCGCCGCCGAGCGTGCTATATTTTCGATTCGGCGTCGTCGGCCAGTTCCTGCATCCGCTTGCCGATCCGTCCCGCACTCGAGAACTCGTCTTCGCTCATCGCACTCGCCAGGGCGTTGCCGAGGACGAAGACGGCGTGTTTGTGTTCGCTCTTCGATTTGTGGACGTCGTCGGGGTCGACGTCCAGCTGGTGGTACGGATCGAACAGGGATGCGTCGACGTTCTCGCGCTCCGAGAAGTACTCCATGATGACCACGAGTTCGTCGTGGAGCTCGAGCAATTCGTCTTTGTGCATGCACAGGGGTATGAACGGTTCCAATTTAAGGATTGTGTGGTTGGGGGTGGCAAATCCAAGCGTGTCACCCACGAGGAGACCGGAGCACGTATTCCCATAGTATGAGGGAGACCGGCGTCTTCATCTCTCGCCGATTGGATCGTTGGCCTCACTCTCGGTCCACTGGAGAACTGGTCTGGTGGCGGCCCACCGTGGGAACGCCCTCCACGGTCAAGGGGGTGATGCCGACGCTGCCAGGCCTGACCGCACCTGGGTGGTGATCACCGGTACACAGTGACAGTAGCCCGTATGAAACGCTCTCGCACGGCACGTGTAACTGACAACGCTTTTCCGCTCGCTGGGAGAGTATCCCTGTATGACAGCCGACGACCCCGTCACAGTCGGGGTGCTGAGTTTACACACGAGCAAGGAGTCGAAAGCGATCTTGAACGCCGTCGAGGCACTGGGCCACGACTCGGCCTGGCTTCGTGAGGAGAACACGACCGTCGACATCGAGGACGGGCGAGTCACCATCGACCCGTCGGTCGACGTGATCGCCAATCGGATGTTGCTCTCGAACACCGAACAGCCGTGTGAGGAACTGGGGTTGGCGGAGACACTCAGACGGCTGGTGCCAATGCTCAACGAACCGGCCGCGACGTTGACGGCCTCCCACAAACTGGCGACCGCGACCTCCCTCGCGTCCGCTGGCATCCAAGTGCCGGACGTCTTCCTCTCGCTGAGCACCGAGAACCTGAACGCCGCTCGGGATCGCTTCGGCGAGGAAGCTGTCTACAAGACTGCGATCGGGACCCATGGCGGGGGCACCTGGAAGATCGGCCCGGACGACCCGGTCAACGCGAAGGTCGGCAACCGCTATGCGTTCCTCCAGGAACTGATCGACCACGACGATCAGCGCCACCGCGACCTGCGCATTTACGTCGTCGGCGAGGAGGTCGTCGGCGCGATGTACCGCTACGCTCCCGACAACGACTGGCGGACGAACGTCGCCGTCGGTGGCTCCGTCGAGGACGCCACGGACGAACTGCCCGAGGAAGTCACCGAAATGGCCGTCGACGCCGCCCAGATCGTCGGCCTCGACTACGCCGGTGTCGATATCGTGGAAGGCGATGGCGGCTGGTACGTCCTCGAAGTGAACCCGACGGCCGGGTTCAAGGGACTCTTCGAGGCGACACACGTCAGCCCGGCCCCCTACATCGCGAAGCTGGCCATCGAGCGGGCGGGTGGCGAGGTCGACGACGGGCGCGTCTGGGAGCTCTCGGCCAATCTCGACGACTCGAGACCGACGGCGATGCCAGAGGTCACGCACCTGCAGGATGGCGAGCCGTCGATCATCGGGTACACCGAGGAAGTCGTTCTCTCGGGCACCAGCGGGTCGAAGGCCGTCTACGCGAAATCCGACACAGGCGCGACGCGGACCAGCATCGACACCCGCCTCGCCGCCGACATCGGGGCGGGCCCGATCAAGTCCATCACGCGGGTCAAATCCGGCAGCAGCAAGACCTCGAAGAGTCGGCCCGTGGTCGACGTCGTCGTCGGGGTCGGCGGCAACCAGCACACGGTCACTGCGAGCATCGAGGACCGGAGCCACATGGACTACCCAGTCATCCTGGGGCGGGACATCCTCGGCAGCTACCAGGTCGACGTCAGCCGACGCATCGACGGCGACATTCCCGACAGCCCCGAAGAAGAAGAAGAACTGCTCGAGTAGTCTCTGGCGACCGAACCGCTGGTCTCGCGGCCCGGACAACCCCACTCACTCTGTCGACTCACTCGCGTGTCTCGACTGGCACGTCGACCTCGAGGACGACGTGTTCGCCGGTGACGCTCGCGACGTTGTCGCTGGAAATGGAAAACGGTTGCCGTGGTGTGTCTCCCCAGCCGAGCCGTGCTTTCAACCGTTCGGTGAGCCCAGCGATCGGCTCGACGTGAACGACATCGTCCTCGATTGCCGAAATGGTCCCCAGCCGGTTACCGTCAGTATCCACGGCGGGCTTACCCCGATCGGCCGGCGTTAGCTCACCCTCGCTTACCGGGCTGGGGGATCCCGCACTGGCCGTGGGAGCCGGCCGCGCGTGCACGAGCACGCCCCCACCCATCGGCGTCTCGTAGTCGATCGGAGCCGATCCGCCACCCTTCGCCACCAGTTCCGGCGCTCGCCCGTCGAAGGCACCCTCGACCGACGTGGGATCGAGATCGATGGTCACCGTCTCGCCATCCGCGAGCGACCGATCGAGTTCCGTCCGGTCAAGCCCCGCCCGCCGCGCAATGCGATCGCGCTGCGTGATCGCGAAGTAACCCACACCGCCTGGGGCTGGGGTGTCCTCGGCGTGAACGAACGTCAGGTCGTACTCCTCGAGGGCGTCGAGGAACACCGGCCAGGGCAGTTCCTCCTGACCCGGTTCGACGTCGTCGCGGTGAACGAACGTGTAAGCGTCCCCGTCGTCGCTGGTCGCCCGTATCGGGATGGCCTCTCGCTCCGTGGCCCAGGCCTCGATTCGCGTTCGGTCGATCGTGGCGTGGCCGGTCGACCCGTCGGCAACGTCGGTGTTCATGCGTTCCCCGTCGTTGCCAACGCTCCCAAATCGTCGGGTCCGTTTCGGCGGGCAGGATCGGATTACGGGCTGAACCGGTACCACGGGACCGGTCAGTTCTATGGCGTTCCGTCAGGGGATGGTCCTCGCTGTCGAACTCGCAGTTTCCACACGAAAACAGGTCTCGGGGGCCGAACGGCGACTGCAGTAATCCTCGATTGTCGATCGTCCACCGATTCGTGGCGGGAGTGCCGTGCAGACTGGCCGTGAGTCGAACCGAGCAATGGACTTTTTATCGACTGGCCCCTCGCTCCATCGATGACACCCGCCCCCGATGCAGTGCTTCGGGAGGACCCCGTCCTCGAACCGATCGTCGACCGGTACGACCCGGATCCCATCGACTCGAGCGTGCCCGAGTACGAGCGGCTGGTGGCGTCGATCGTCAATCAGCAGCTCTCGACGGCCGCCGCCGCCGCAGTTCGCGAACGCGTTGTCGACGTGCTCGGGGGAGAGGTCACGCCAGCCCGCGTCCTCGAGACGCCTGAGGAACCCCTGCTCGAGGCAGGACTCAGCGGCCAGAAACTCGAGTACTTGCACAACGCGGCGCGAGCCTTCCGGGACCGGGACCTGAGCCGAGCGGGGCTGGCCGATCACTCGAACGACGCGGTGCGAGAGCGCCTCACCGAGATCCGGGGGATTGGCGATTGGACGGCCCGGATGTACCTGATCTACGTCCTCGAGCGCCCGGACGTACTCCCGCTTGGGGACCTCGCGCTCCGGCGGGGAATCGAGGACCTGTACGCCAACGGTGCTGATCTCCCCCGGGCACGGATGCGCGAGATTGCCGAGCCGTGGCGGCCCCATCGGAGCCTGGCGACGCGGTACATCTGGTCGTACTACGAGGCTGGAGACGCCGAATGAGGAGACCGAACCCGAGTATCCTCGAGACGATGGCTCGAAAACCAGTGGTGAAATGCTCGGGTGAACGCCCGAACACCCGCCAACGAAGCGTCCAAATATTACCCTCGACCCCCCTTTCCGACGTGGTACAAGCGGCGGGCTACGAATTGTCCGCTTTGACGACGACAACAGGCATCGAGGCTCGGCGGACCACTCGTTCCGCGACACTCCCAAGTGCCAATCGTGAGAAGCCATCGAGTCCGCGGTTGCCGATGACGATCAGGTCGAAATCGTGTTCCGCTGCGTACCCCACGATGTATCGAATCGGATCCTCGAATTCGTGTGCAGTCTCGATGTCGACATCGAACGAGTCAGCCTTCTCACGGGCCCTCTCGAACAGTTCTTGCGCGTTTCGTTTCTCCGTCCGCGTCCAGTCACGGAAGCTTCCGCCCCCGATGAATCGATTGTGGCCGCTTTTCAGATCGCTCACGTACAGTACTGTAATCGTGTCCTTGGGGTGGGTAGTGCAGGCGTATTCGAGGGCAGCCATCGAAGGGTCCGAACCGTCGATTGGAACGAGAACGTCCATTGTGGAGTGTACGCACCCGACCGGCTTCACTCACCCACACCAGTGCAAGCAGTTCACATTGTGCGAATCACAAACGCTGCGCTGTGTCGTCCCCGACAGTTTAGGCGATCGCTCGTCTCGAGTGATCTATGCAGCCGGTTGTCCACCTCTCGGTCGGCTACCTCTGTTACGCGGCGGTCGTACGGTGGCGCGACGGGAGCGGCGAGATCCCGGCTGGAGAGCCGGCGCTGGTCGCGATCGTCGCCGCTGGGCTGGCGGATCTGATCGATAAACCCCTGGCCGCCTCCGGAGTCGTCGACGTCGGGCGAACCGTCGGCCACTCGCTGCTTTTCGTCGTCCCGCTCCTTGCACTGGTCTGGTTCGTCAGCCGACGCACGAACCGGGAGGAACTCGGTCTCGCGTTCGTCACCGGCTACTCCTCTCATATTGCGACAGACGTTCCGTGGCACGTCCTGAGCGGTGACTTCCACGAACTCGGATTCTTGCTCTGGCCACTCACCGACATGCCGCCGTACACGGGCGTAAAATATCTCGGGACCGTGGGTGGCGTCGAGGTGACGACGCTGTGGCTCGAGGCGATCATCCTCGTCGCGGGGGTTACCCTGTGGTGGCACGACGGCCGGCCTGGAGTCGGGGTGTGTCGGCGACTCGCGAGACGGTATCGACACTGAGTGAGCGCTACATCGCAGATCAGAAGGCTCCCGTCACAGCTGAACCGAGTTCCACACTCTCCCAGCGAGACGACCTGGAGCCGCCGAACTGACGCCGCTGAGCTGTTTGATTCGGGGGGTGCCCAGAGACCCTCCATGGCCACCATAGACCCAGCCCGGTTGCCACCGCGTGGACCGTCAGTCCCCCGGGGTCTCCGGTTCGACACTCGAGAGCCGCATCGCGTTCCCCGTCACCGCGAGGCTCATCCCCATGTCGCCGATGACGACCGCGTGGATGACCGTCACCAGGCCGAATGGGGCCCCGGCCGCCAGGACAGCCTTCACCAGCAGGCTCGAGCCGATATTCTGACGGATAACGCCGTTGGCCGACGTCGAGAGCCGATAGAGATACGGCAGGCGCGTGAGGTCGTCCCCCATGAGCGCGACGTCTGCGGTCTCGAGGGCGGTGTCGGTGCCAGCCGCCCCCATCGCGATGCCGACGGAGGCGGTCGCCAGTGCGGGGGCGTCGTTGATCCCGTCCCCGACCATCGCGACGGTCCGCTGGGACTCGACATCCTCGCCCCCGTCTTCACCAGCACGTCCCTCGAGTTCGCGAATCGCCGCCAGTTTGTCCTCGGGGAGCAGTTCCGCCCGGTACTCGTCGACGTCGACGTCGCGGGCGATGGCGCGGGCCGTCCCCTCGTTGTCGCCCGTGAGCATCACGACCCGAACGCCCTGGTCCCGCAAGCGAGAGACGGCCCAGGCGGCCTCGGGGCGCACCCGGTCGGCCACCGCGATGATTCCGAGGAGGCGCTCGTGGGTCCCGACCAGCACCACGGTCTTGCCCTGTGCCTGGAGCGCGGGTATCACCTCGTCCGCGAGCGAGAGACAGTCCTCGCGATCACAGTCCGGCCGCGATTGTGCGGCGGCCGCCGGCGATTGGGCTGCCTGCTCGAGCACCTCGAGCCCGCCGTCAGTCCGGAGGTGGGCGTGTTCGAGGTCGAGGCCTCGCTCGTCGAACAGTCCAGGTTTACCGACGTAGTGGGTGAGGCCGTCGAGTTCGGCGCGGACACCGCGACCGGCCAGCGCCTCGAAGTTCGTCACGGCCGGGGTTGCACTGTTGCTCGTTTCCTCCCCCACACAGCAGCCGTCGTGACACGCTGTCTCAGCCGCGTCGACTGGATCGGCGGCGACTCCCCGATCTTCGGCGTGGGCCACGATCGCCTCCCCGATCGGGTGTTCGCTCCGTCGCTCGAGCGCGCTCGCGGTTGCGAGCACCGCCTCTTCTCTATCCCCCTCGAGGGCCACCACGTCGGTGACGGCCAACTCGCCGGTCGTGAGCGTGCCCGTCTTGTCCACGGCGAGGACCTCGCTCTCCCCGACGGCCTCGAGGTGACGGCCACCCTTGATCAGCACGCCGTGGTTCGCCGCGCTCGTGATTCCCGAAACGACACTGACGGGCGTCGAGATGACGAAGGCACATGGACAGGCGATGACCAGCAGGGTGAGTCCCCGGAGGAACCAGGTGTCCCAGGCCGCCCCCGCCACCAGCGGCGGCCCGACGGCCAGCGCGACTGCCGCGACGACCACGATTGGCGTGTAGACGCTCGCGAACCGATCGACGAACTGCTCGCGGTTGGTGCGCTCACGTTCGGCGTCGGCGATCAGTTCGACGATCCGGGCGAGCGTCGACTCGTCGGCGGGACTCGTCACTTCGACCTCGAGGTAACCCGACTCGGCGATCGTTCCCGCGTAAACCGCCTCGCCACTCGAGCGATCGACGGGCACGCTCTCGCCGGTGATCGGGGACTGATCGATCGCGCTCGAACCGGCACGAACGATGCCATCGGTCGGCAGCTTCTCGCCCGGTCTGACGACGACGATGTCGCCAGGTTCCAGTGTCCCCGCAGGCACCGTCTCCTCGGTGCCGTCGGCTCGCTTGAGCGTCGCCGTCTCGGGGGAGAGCTCCATGAGTTCCCGCAGGGAGTTGCGCGCCCGATCCATCGAGAACCGCTCCAGGAGTTGGGCGACGGAGAAGAGGACGGCCAACATTGCGCCCTCGAAGGGATGGTGTGTGGCGACGCTGGCGAGGATGCCGGCACTCATCAGGACGTCGATGTCGAGGCTTCGTGCCCGCAGGGAGTAGAGGCCGTTGCGGACGATCGGCGTTCCCGCGAGGCCAGCACTAGCGACGAACAGCACGTGGGAGGCGGCGAACTCACGGCCCAGGATCGTTCCAACCAGCACGTTCGCGTCGGTCGCGACGAACGCCAGGACCATTCCCACGGTGACCACCACCGCGCCGATCCACGTGCCGATGGCCCTCGGCGTCGTCCAGACGCGCGCCGGTGGATCCATTTCGAGGCCCGCCGCCCCGTCGTCGGTCGTCACGCCAGAGACGTCGTAGCCGACCGCCTCGACCAGTCGACGGATCGTCTCCCGATCGGTCTGTGCGCCGTCGTATCTGACCGAGAGCCGGCCGGTCGCCACCGCCGGATCCACCGCATGAATCCCTGCCGTCCCCTCGAGGTGACTGGTGATTTTCGTCGCACACGAGGAGCAGTCCATCCCTGGGACCCGGAACTCGACCGCGTGCTCTGGGTCCGAGCCGTCGTCGGTCGTCATCACGATGCCCTAGCGGTCGGCTCCGCATACGCCTTATTTGGCCCACGCCAAAGCTTGGCTCGAATCGATCCAGTTGCCCGCTTCGAATGGGGACAGGAGAGCGATACCCGGGGTCCAAAAACGGCGGGTGTCGAGGGATGACGCTCCAGGCTTACTGTGTGAGGTCGTCCTCGAGCGATCGCTCCCCGGCGACGGCGCCTTTCGCCAGCGCGGCCTCGGCCCGCCGGAGGCGGTAAGAGAGCGTCGACCGCGGGATCTCGAGTCGGTCGGCGAGTTCCGAGAGGTCGATCGCGCGCGGCGTCTCGTAGTACCCATGCTCGACCGCGGCCCGAAGGGCGCGACGCTGTTCGCGGGCCATGGCCGGTTCGTCGCTCGCGCCCGCGAACGATCGGTCGGGATCGAGGTCGGTGAGTCGCAACAGTTCGATCCCGGTACACGCGCCAACCGCAGCCCCGAGCGCATCGAAGAACGCCCGGACGGGAGCGCCATCATCGAGGACGATTCGCCAGCGATGACGGCGCCCCTCGCGATACGTTTCGAAGAGCAAGCCCGTCCCCAGCGTCTCGAGTGCCAGATGCGGAACGGAGGTACAGGCCTCGGTGCGGTCCCAGTAGGTGTACACCACGAGCTCCTCGCTCGAGCGGTCGAGAACCTGCGTCTCACAGGTCGCGCCACAATCGTCGCGGACGAGACAATCCGCGAAGTAAGCGGGTTCCGCGTAGGCCGACTCGAGTGCCTCGAGGGCTTCGGACGAGCCGCCTGCGTGGTCGACCCGCCAGAGGCTGTCGGGGGTCACGTGATAGGACAGCGAGCGAACCCGCGTCCCGGGGTGTGCCTCGAGGACGTCGGCAACCGGGTTCGTGCCCGGTTCGTACTCGAGGGCAAAGACGAACTCTCTCATCGACTCGACGTACGTTCCCAGGCGAAAAAGGGTTCTCGCTCGTTTGGTCGGTCCCTACCCGCCGGGTTCAGTATCCCGGTCGCCAGGGGCACACTCGAGCGTCGCCGCGATCGACTCGAGTTCCTCGGGAGTGTAGTAGCCTGCGAGTACGTACTCGACCTCCACACAGTGGACCACGAGTGCCGTTCGCTGCAATTGTTCGTACACGGTGGCGGGGACGCCGTCGACCGTGGTTCGCTCGCCGGTCTGGCCCTCGAAGTCGAACCCGGCCGGCGAGATGGCCACGGAAAGGGGCGGTTTCTCCGGGTGTTCGTAGCCGAGGGTCACGTCGGTGTGGTTGTCGAAGGCCGCCAGCGCGCCACCACGTTCCGTGTAGGCGGACGGAAGGTTGGGCCCCTCGACCGGGTAATCGACGGCGTCACGCGCTTCGTCCACCTCGTCGATCAGTGTGTACCGTGGCAGTTCAGTCGTCTCGACCGTCGCGTTCTCGGTCACCGTCGAATCGAGGGTGAACTGCTCGGGTTCCACGTCGGGAGCAGTGGTGACGTCCTCGTAGGTGTAGGTGATGTCGCCCTCGCTGGTCGACGTGTGATAGGACAATGGAACGAGCGTCTCCTGATCGACGGCGACGGTCACGTGTTCGAACGTCGGCTGCGCTCCGTCGTCGTCGTCGGCCGGCAACACGTATCGCGTGTCACCGACCTGTACGGCGGGCCCCTGGAGGTCCTGTTCGACCGGTTCGAAGCGAATCTCGTAGGTGTCGATCCCATCGACCGACCCCGGTTCGACGTCCGTCGCGTTGTACTGCTCGAACATGATGTCGAGCGTCCCACGCAACGGGTCCTCGGCGTCGATTTCGTCGGACCCGAGGTTCCGGAAGTACGCAGACTCCTCACGAGGGTGGACCGAAAACAGGTCGGCGTTCTCGTATCTCGTGACGGCGTCTCGCTCGGCCTCGTAGGCTGTAATGTTCTCCCCGTCCGTGACTAGGACCGACTCGACCGCCTCGCCCTCACGCCACTCGAGGGACACCGAGCCATCCTCGGTGGCGATCAGGTCGGCCTCTCGATCGGCCGCGTCGTCTTCGATCTCGTCTTCGACGGCGATCGTCGCCTCGAGGGCGTCGTAGCCCTCTGGGTCTTCGAGTGCCGCCTCGAGTTCCTCGGCGTCCGGCGTCTCGTCGATGATCCCGAGACAGCCGGCGCTCAGGACGACGAGGGTGAGGGTCGCGACGACGGCCAGGGGCCCTCGATGCATATCCAGGAATCACTCGTCGTGTCTATTGACTGTGACGATTCGCGAGACCGATCGCCACGCAGGAGACCCCCCGAACAGCAGCGGTCAACCTGGCCACTACTGGCTCACAGCGTCCTCGTCGTGGGGTCGCCCGATCACGAACGAGCCGGTGGCAAGGATCACGAGCGCCAGAAACCGCAACACGTCGCCCGTGCTGTTCAACCCCGATGCGAGGACGACCAGCAGGGCGAGGGGACTACAGACCGCGACCCAGAAAGCGACCGTCTCGAGGGTAGCGAGCGACCGTTTTCGGGAACGGCTGGCGAGCGAGTCGATCACGGTCAGGACTCACCCGTCACCGTCACTGACTGTGGAGGGCAATGCATACTCAGGAATTCCGACCAGAGGGGTAAAACGCTACCCTACACACAAACAGCAGTTTTAGCTTGGGGTGTATCAGAAAGGGACGACACGGTATCGTCCTCACCCACTGAAGCCCCCCCGACGAGGGAGGCCATAGTCGAAATCGACACGTTTCGTCGCCGGAATGGAGTGGGGTTGCTCGATCTCCCGCAGATTTTTCGCTTTCACGAGGTCCAAAAGCGCGACGCTCCTCTGAAGGGCTAACCGAGTGTCGAGGACAGCGAACGGCTCATCGTCGCCGGTCCGAACCGGGTTATTCTCCCTCGAGTGGGGAATCAAAAGCCCTTGCCGAGCATCTCGCGAGCGATGATGTTCTTCTGGATCTCCGTCGTCCCCTCGTAGATCTGGGTGATCTTCGCGTCGCGGTAGAAGCGCTCGACCGGGAAGTCGTTGACGTAGCCGGCACCGCCGTGGATCTGGACGGCCTCGTCGGCGACGTCGACGGCGATCCGGGAGGCGTACTCCTTGGCCATCGACGCGAGTTTCGTGATGTCGTTGCCCTGATCGACGTTCCAGGCGGCCTTGTACGTCAGGTTGCGGGCGGCCTCGGTCTTGGTGGCCATGTCCGCGAGTTTGTGCTGGATGGCCTGGAACTCGCTGATTGGTTTGCCGAACTGCTCGCGGTCCTGGGCGTACTCGAGGGCGGCCTCGGTGGCCCCCTTGGCGATGCCGACGCCCTGGGCAGCCACTGCCGTGCGCGTCTCGTCGAAGAACTGCATCTGCTGGAGGAAGGCGGCATCGCGGGTCCCCACGAGGTTCTCCTCGGGCACGCGCACGTCGTCGAAGATCACTTCGGCCGTATCGGAGGCCCGGATGCCGAGTTTGCCCGTGATCTTCTCGGTCGAAACGCCGTCCCAGTCGGTCTCGACGATGAACTGACTGAAGCCGTTGTACCGACCCTCGGCGTCCGGATTCGTCTTCGTCAGCACGACGAGGAAGTCGGCGACGGTCCCGTTGGTGATCCACATCTTGTTGCCGTTGAGGACCCACTCGTCGCCGTCCTTCTCGGCACTCGTCGAGACCGACGAGACGTCCGAGCCGGTGTCCGGTTCGGAGATCGCCGCCCCGGAGATGGCCTCCCCGAGAGCGACGGGCTCGAGGTACTGTGCTTTCTGTTCCTCCGTCCCAAAGTTCATGATGGCCTCACAGCCGAAGGAGGTGGCGAC
>LKND01000110.1 GCA_001564275.1 Natrialbaceae archaeon Tc-Br11_E2g14
GCGATAGCTCTCGAGAACCTCGCCGGTCCCCAGTTCGACGACGAGGTGGACGTCCCCCTCGTGGACGGTCTGGACCATCTCCGGCGACTGCTCGCCCTCGATGTCTATCTCCGCGACGTATGACGAGTTCCACTGGAGTAACGACCCCAGTTCGACCGATGCGGGGTCGAGATCGAGTGGGGTGTCGTCGCTCGAGTCGGTCGCCCCCGATTCGCCGGGGGTCCCATCGTCATCCCCCTCGCCGTTCGAGCCGTCATCGGACTCCCCATCCGAACTGTCACTCGATCCCGAGTCGTCCCCATCGTCGGACGCGCCATTCGAGTCTCCAGCCGGTGAGTCACTCGATCCCGAACAGCCGGCGAGGCCCACGGCGACGGTCAGGGCTCCCCACCCCAGCGCGTCACGACGGGTCAGTCCCTCGCTCATTCGTCCTCACGCTCCTGTCCCCATCGCGAGAACAGGTACGTTGCGCCACCGAGACTGGCGAGGGTGCCGACGAGTCCGGGTGCCGGAAGGCCGTCGTCGCCGCTCGAGCCCCCATCGTCGCCAGTTCCAGTCCCGTCGTCGCCGTCGGTTTCGCCACTTTCACTGTCGTCGCTACCATCACCGTCACCGTCTTCGTCGCCACTCCCCTCGAAGGTCGAGGGACGGGTCGCCCCGGCTGCCGTTGCCCACCCGTCGTGGTGGCCCGACGTCCCCAGCAGCACCCGCGAGTCCTCACTCGAGCCGTCGACGCCGGCATCGATCGCGTACAGCAGGCCGTCCTGGGGGGCGTTGTCGACGGCCACGAAGACTGTCCCATCGACGACGACTGGCGCGAGCACGTGTTCTTCGACCCCCTCGTCGAAGCGCCAGCGTTCGCTCCCATCGCCGTCGTCGATGGCGATCAGTGCCTGTCCGCCCACGAAGACCGTGTCGTCGACCACCGTGGCCGACGCTGGCCAGCCGCCGGTGTCGAATTGCCACTCCTCGTCGCCGGTTGCAGCATCCAGTGCGAAGAAGCTGCCATCGCTGTTTGCGACGTAGAGCGTCCCGTCCGCCACGGTCGGTGTCGTCGGAACCGTCTCACCGAGGGTCAACTCCCAGGACACGTCACCGGTGCTGGCCTCGACGGCGTAGACGGCTCCGTCGTCGGTGCCGAGATAGACCACTCCATCGGCCACGGTGGGGGCCGTCTCTCGAGTCGGCCCGGTCGTGAGCGACCACTCGGCCGCACCCGTCTCCGCATCCAGCGCGACGAGCACCCCGCCCTCGCCGGCGATGTAGACCATCCCATCGACGACGACGGGGCTCGAGCCGAGTTCCTCGCCGTCGTAGCTCCACCGTTCCTCCCCCGTCCAGAGGTCGAGCGCGTGGGCGTAGGCTGGGCCGTCGTGGTTCGACACGTAGACGGTCCCGTCGTGGACGGTCGGCGAACTCGGCACCGTCGTTACGGAGCCACCGACATCGGCTTCCCAGTCGACTTCACCGGCCGCTCCGGGGTTCTGGTCGAACGTCTGAAGTGCCTCGTTGTTCGGCATCACGACGGCGATATCGTTGACGACGGCGGGTGGCCGCCCCGTCGACGCCCTCGCATACAGCGTGTCCACCTCCGTGCCGCCCGCTGCGTCGACGACCTGCAGGTGCTGGCAGGTCGTGCCGGCGTAGACCCGCCCGTCGACTACGGTTGGCGGGGCGTGAAACGAGTCGACTTGCGCACAGCTGATATCGTCGTACGCCCACTGCACCTCCCCTGGTTGGGTCCCAGTCGCACTCACGGGAGTCGTGGCACCCACGACCCCTGTCCCAGCGACGGCTGCGACGGCTCCCGATCGGAGCATTCGTCGACGACTGATCGCTCCACGGCCACTCGAGTCATCGTCTGCACCCTGAGCCGACCCCGATCGCTGCGTTGTTCGACGGTCAATCCGCTTCCGTATCGCATCCGCCCACCGTTGCATACCTTCCAGGCGCGCTCGGCCCACTTCACTCTCAGCTACGGCTATCGAAACCCCGGCGATTACCGCGAGGTTACCGACGCGGGCCCGGTGATCGTGACCGCTGCCCGGTGATCGATTCACCGTTGCTCGCGAACAGGAACGCAACCCCGCTCAGGCATCCTCCCACCCCGGCTGGAACCGGGCCGCGAACTCGAGGCGGCCGTCCAGGGCCTCGTCTTCGTGACTGTCGATCGTCTCGGCGATCGTCACCACGCCGTCGTCCTCGACGCGGACGAACGATTCCTCGACGACGCGTCTCCCCTCGAGGTCGCCAACGTCGCTAGCGGTGGCCACGTGTCCCTCCTCGTGTCGTCTGTGGATGATGGTTGCAAGACGGGTGGCGTCGTCGCGGCTGAGCGTCAAACCGTCGACGACTGCCCACCGCCCACTGTTGTCCTCGTGGCCGAGCAGTCGGGAGAACTCCACTTGCACGCCCGCGCCCTCGAGTTCGCCGCCCTGAAACGCGCCTCCGGCCTCGAAGGTGTCGCCCCCGTGGGCACCGACCTCGCCATCGGGAACCGGCGAGGCCCAGCCGATCCCCTGAAGGGTCGTCGTTTGCCCGGCGACGTGCAACTCGGCGGTGCCTGGCTCGTCGGGAACGTCGACCTCGAGGCCCTCGTGTCGCTCGCCCCAGCCGTCCTCGGGCTCGAGGTCGATGGCAGTCGTGTTTTCATCGCTACTCGTGTCGTCGTCGGTCGCTTCGTCGTCGTCAGCGGCCGGCCCGTCATCCGTGGTCACCCCATTCCCATCGGTATCATCGTCGCTTTCGTCCGTGTCGGGCGTCTCGCCGGCCGATTCGTCGCCTGTGCACCCTGCCAGACCCACGACCCCGGCGGCGACACCCGAACAGAGCAGGCGTCGTCTACTGGTGGTGGGCTGTTGACGGGTTGTTGTCCGATCCATATCACGACGAGTTGGCCACCGGTCGTAAGCTTCAGGCGAGTTCGCCGTCAGTGGGGAACTGTGCCGGAGGTAACCGTGTTCCCGTCGGTGCACACCGACCGCGATTCGTCGGGCAAACGGACCGGCGTGCCTGACTGATCGCGCCTCACAAAATTCTCGTTCACCGATAGGACTCTCGAGGGGATTCATACGGTTTACTGTCGTCTCTCACCGGTGATTGCCCATACCGGGTCGGCAATCACCGGTACAACGGTACAGCAATCCGTATCAGGCACCCCTCGAGCAGTTACGGTCGCGTGATCGAGTCGGTTACTGCTCGCTCAGTGTGTGCTTATGTGGGGCCAGCGGCTGACGATCAGTATGGATCGCGACGTGACACGACGACGGATTCTGGGTGCTGGGACGACGATGGGTCTCGCCGCAATAGCGGGCTGTACTGGCAGCAGCGACGACGCTGGATCGGGTGGGACGGACGAACCGGCCGACGATCAGACTGACGATTCGGCGGACGGCACAGGGGGGACAGATGCCGATACCGGTGGGGACGGGATTCCAGCAACCGATGGCGACCCCGACGTACTCACATTCGAGGGCGAACTCGCGGACTTCGACGGGGAGCCGGGACCGATCATGCCGGATCTGGTCCACACGAACGACACCCCCGAAATCGGGCACCTCGAGGAAGACGGTCAGTTTTCGATCTCAATCGAGGCGGCCGACCTGGAACCCGAAGAGGGTGTGACGGTCGGCGGGGATGACACGACGCTCGTCGATTCCCTGAACATCCGGTGTCGTGACGACGTGAACGAATCGATCGACGAGGCGGCTCGCTTTACCTGGTTCACCCACCTTCGTATTGCGGCCTTCGACCGCGACGACGTCTCGTTCATTACGGCGATGAGCGACCCAGGCTGTGAACCCTCGTTCGCGAACTGTCCCGAGGCGGAGGCTGTGTACGTGACCTGGCTCTATTCGACACACGCGCTGACGGTCACCGCCGAGTGCGACGGCCAACGCTCGCAAAACGAGGCGCACGAGATCGACGTCGATCTCCAGGAGGGGTGGAACCTCCTGTTACAGGACGAACAGGACCGCTCGGCACAGACTACAGTCTCGATTGACTCCCTCGAGACGGCGTTCGAGAGCGTCGACTGGTATTACAACGACCAGTGAACGGGGGCTGATGTCCCAGCGAGCGACAGTTCCGACCAGCGCGGCGGTGGCGGTCACTCGTCGGTCCCCTCGATCGCCTCGAGGCGGTCGACCAGGGCGCGATAGCTGTCGGTTGCGCGCAGTCGCTCTCGAGGATAGAGGGATTCGAAGCGGCTTCGACGGGTGGTAAGCGAGGCACGCTCTCGCGCCTGCGATGATTCACCGATCCGCGAGAGTTGGGCGTCGATCGCCTCGAGGGCCGTCTCCCGGACGAACGGTTTTCGAAGGAGATCATCACACGGCACCTCGAGCAGCGACAGGTGGGGCCGGTCGGCCACGAGCAGGATGATCCGCGTTCGATCGGCGTAGGCCTCGACGAACGAGGCGGGGTCGACGCCCGGAAGGCCCACGTCGAGTAACACGGCATCCGCGCCCTCGAGGTGGTGTGCCAGTTCCTCGTCGTCGTGTACTCGAGTCACGGTGTACCTATCGTCGAACCACTGCCGATACATCTCCGTGATCCGTCGGTCCCCATCGGCCAGCAGCACCGTCTTTGTCGCGCGTTCGAGGTGTCGATCGCCCCACGCTCCCAGCGCGTCGAACACGGTCAGGATATCGGTGCCGGCGTCCGTCAACGCGTACTGGACTCGGAGTGGGGACTCGCTTCGGACCCGCCGCTCGACGAGGCCGGCCTCCTGGAGACTCTCGAGGGTGTCCGAGAGCACCTTCGAGGAGACGTCCGGGATCCAATCGAGGAGTTCGTTGAATCCCTGTGGACCCGCGTGGTCGAGCGTGAGAATCACGGTCGGTGCCCACTTCTTCGAGAGCAAGCTGAGCGCCTCGAGTGCCCGACCCCGCTCGGCCGGCAGTGCCACAGGCTGACGTGTCATACACACAATACTGACCAGACTGTCATATTCGTTGCGTCCCTGCCGCCGTGTCGAGGTGTCGGGCCGAGGAATGTCGACCACGAAATCTGTCCGGAAAATCACAAGAATTAGGGGTGTAGCCGACCGAAGACGAGCGCATGGATGCAGCGTCGGAGGTGAGGGTCCTGTTGGTGGAAGACGACCCATCGGACGCGACCGTGGTCGAGCGGTTACTGGTCGAGCACGGCGGCCAGTTCGATTCCTCGGACTTCGCCACCGTCGAGACCATCGACCGAGTCGACACGCTCGCGAGTTGTCTCGAGCGGTTGGCTGATGGAGGCCAGGACATCGTGTTGCTCGACCTCGGCCTTCCCGATAGCGACGGCCTCGAGACGGTCGACCGGGTGGCCGATTCGGCCGGCTCGACCCCGATCATCGTCCTCACCGGCCAACAGGGGGTGGGACGCGAGGCAATTCGGCGCGGTGCCCAGGATTATCTGGTGAAGGGGCGCATTAGCGGCGCGCTATTGCATCGGACGATCAGCTACGCCATCGAACGGGGCCGGATGATGCGCGATCTCCGCGACCAGGCTCACCAACTTACCCTGCTCAACGACATCCTCCGATCCGACCTCCGTAACGACCTTTCGATGGTCGTCGGCTGGGGAGACCATCTCCGTGATCGGGTCCCCCCGGACCAGCGCGAGGCCGTCGACGCGATGCTCGCGGCCAGCCGCCACGCCCTCGAGTTGACCGACACCGCGGGTGCTATCGTCGATGTCCTCGGCCCCGATCGCTCCGTTCGTCCGGAACCGTGTGACCTTCGACCGATCTTGACCGCCGAACTCGAGGCACTCGAGGGGGCGACGGATGCGCAGGTGACGGTCGATTGGCAGGTGTCCGAACGGACCACCCTTCCCGTCATGGGGACGCCGATGCTCGGATCCGTATTCGACCAACTGCTCTCGAACGCGGTCACGCACACCGATCGGGATCGCCCGACGGTAGCGGTCACGGTGAGAGCGACCGACGAGACTGTCACGGTCGAGATTGCCGACGACGGCTACGGGATGTCCCGCACACAGCGGGCCAGCATCGGTCAGCCGGAGGCGAGCGGGGAACCGACGGAATCACCGGAGCTCGGCGCAGGCCTCTATTTCGTCACAGCGGTCCTCGAGAGCATCGAGGGAGCGCTCGTCGTCGAGGATAATGTCCCCCGGGGAACCGTCGTTACCGCGACCCTCCGGCGGCACCGACGTGACGGCGACTCACCGACGTCCTGAAGGCGAGGGATGGTGGAAGCCGATACGGTTTCGTGTCACTGTCTACCGATGCGTGCCGAACCGTGGCTGGCACGCACCGGGAAGCGACGACACTACTCCGTATCACACCCAGGGTTCCCGCTCCCACCAGCCCAGAGGCGATACAGATCACGCCACCTCGACACCGGTGAACTCGAGGCGTGCACCGCCGGTTTCGCCGTTGGTTGCTCGCACGGACCAGCCGTGGGCATCAGCGATCTGCTCGACGATGTTCAGCCCGATGCCGCTCCCGGTCGATGAAGTCGTGTACCCCTTCTCGAAGAGCTGGGCCGTGGACGTGCTCGGGAATCCCGACCCGGTGTCCTCGAGGTAGAATCCATCTGGCAACGAGCCGACGGTGACAGTCAGGGGTTGGCCGTCGCCATCCGCGGTAGTTTCAGCGCGCGTCTGGCTGCCCCCTCCCTTTCCACCCGAGTGTCCCATGGACGCCACCGTCTCCTCGATTGCGTCCGCTTCCGGACGGTCCTCACTGACTGTCGAGGCGTGTTCGACCGCGTTTCTGAAACAGTTCTCGAGCAACTGTTGTATCCTGGCCGGGTCGCCGCGGATCGTCAGATCGGTTTCGATCATCAATTCCGCGTGCGGACTCCACACGCTCGCCCAGGTCCGTTCGGCCACCCCACCGAGATCGACGGCCGTTTCGGTCTCGAGCTGGCGACCGGCGTGAGCGAGCTGGCTGAGGTCGCTGACGAGGTCGTCGATTCGGTCGGTCGCACGGCGAATAGCATCGGCCCGGTCGTCGCTCCCGTCGGCGGTCAACGCCTCTGCGCTGGCCCGGATCTGCAGCAGAGGACTCTGGAGATCGTGTGAAATGATCTCCGTCACCGCATCGAACTGCTCGTTCTGTCTACGCAATTGCGCTTCGCGCTTTTTCATGTCGGTTATCTCGTTGACGACGACGACCCGACCGAGCGACCCGGACGACCCGCCGTCGATAGAGAACGTCGAGACCGAGAAGTGACGGGTCCGACCGTCCCTCTCGAGGGACACCTGTCGGTCCGTGTTCGTCGAGACGCTCAACCTCGAGCGCACCGCATCGGGAACCGACTGAAAGAAGCTGTCTGCTGGCATGCCGACGTTCGGATCGGGGACGTCGAAGAGTTCGCTGGCGACCCGGTTCCATTTCACGACTCTGTCGTCACCGTCGAGAATCACGACGGCGTCCGGCATTTCTTCGACGACTCTCCCGGTCGCGATGGTGGTGATCGCGAGGAAATCCGCCCGGTAAAGAGCCCATCCGAGGATGGCGACCGCAACGGCAACACCGATCGGCGTCGGGTCGAAGGGGAACGGGATCACCGCCGCAAACCACAACAGGTTCACCCCCATGCCGACGAGGGGCGTACAGGCCAGTAATCCTGCCTGCCGCCGCCGTGGTCCGGTTGCATTGATCCACTCCGCGACGAACAGGACGGTCGAGACGAACACCAGCACGTAGAGCGAACTCATCTGGAGCCAGAACACCGGCCCACGGTGGGGGTTCAACCCGCCACCCTCGTCGACGAACGTCGTCTCCTGATAGACGAGTTCGTGGACCCACAGATAGTTCGTCGCGAGTAACAACGCGTAGAGGCCAGCCAGCCCACCGAGTGCCACGAGGACCACCCTGGGCGGTGGTTGTCCCGTGGCAAACTCGATGGCGATCAACAACCAACCAATGAAACAGACGGTGATCGCGAACAAAACGAGGCTGTACAACAGCAGCGATCCGTTTCGCGAGTGGACGAAATAGTAGAGGCCCACCCCAGCCAACCAGACGGCTATCGAGCAGATCGTGATGGCGAACCATTTGCTCCCGGGTTTCTCCGGGTACTGAAGCGGCGGTCGCAACAACGCCAACACACCCACGGCAGCAATCATGTAGAAGAGCCGTATGTGTACCTCCTCGATACCGATCATCTGACGTGTGTGAACAGGTGGCGCAGGCCATGAAAACAGTACCGGTTACGTGATTTCGCCGTTGTTTCTCGCGATCACCGACTGCTGGACCGCCCGGCGCCGGTCGCCGGCCGGTGTTGGCCCCCTCCATTTACCATCCCGTTCGTGGTACGCCGACCGATGACAACGGGTGCACCCGACCGCGACCGACTCCCGGTCACGATCGTCAGCGGCTACCTCGGCGCCGGCAAGACCACGCTGCTCAATCACGTACTCACGAACCAGCAGGGCTACCGGGTGGCCGTTCTGGTCAACGATATGGGCGAGATCAACGTCGACGCCCAGGCCATCGCCCGCGAGAACGAGGCCGAGGGGATCATCGACCTCTCGAACGGCTGTATCTGCTGTCGCCTTCAGGGTGATCTCCTCGAAGAGGCCCACTCGCTGGCCCAGAGCCGTGATTTCAATGCCCTCCTCGTTGAATCCTCGGGCATCAGCGAACCCGTCCCCGTCGCCCGTGTGTTCCTCGAGGGAACGCCAGACAGCGACGTCGACCCGACGGCCCACTTCGACCTGGACTCGATGGTGACCGTCGTCGACGCCTTCGGTTTCTGGAAAGAGTTCGACGCCGGCGAATCCCTCCCAGGTGGGGCACCCGATCCCGAGCGGCCGATGAGCGAGGTGCTGATCGAGGGGATCGAGTTCTGTGACCTCCTGGTCCTGAACAAGTGCGACCTCGTGCCCGATGACGTCCTCGACGAGATCGACGCGACCCTCGAGACGCTTCAGCCGGAAGCCAGACGCGTCCACACGGTGGGGTCAGAAGTGGATCCAGGGCTGGTGATCGACACCGGCCGATTCGACTTCGAGGCAGTGCGGCGGTCGCCGGGGTGGAAGCGTCGGTTAGCATCGGGGGAGCACGACCACGACCAGAATACCCACCATGACCACAACCACGGCCACGATCACCCGCCAGCCGCCACCCGCGCCGGCGTCTCCTCGATCGTTTTCGAATCCCCCGACCCCTTCGACCCTGCCGCCCTCGCGGGCTGGCTCGAGCCAGCCGACTGGGACGGCTCGATCCTCCGCACGAAGGGCGTCTGCCACGTCGCCGGCACCGACGACGTCATCGGCGTCAGTCAGGCCGGCCCCTCGGTCCGGGCCGGCCCGATCGGCACCTGGGAGCCCGATGACGACCGCGTCACCCGCCTGGTGATCATCGGCCGGGA
>LKND01000111.1 GCA_001564275.1 Natrialbaceae archaeon Tc-Br11_E2g14
CTTCACTACCTGTAGTGTATCGATTCACTATCTGTAGTGCACCGCTTCACTACCGGATGTGTACCACTTCACTCTTCGTAGCGATTGACGTCGGCCAGGAGTCCGCGGTCGTCGTCACCGACGAGCGCGGCGATTCGGGGGAGGGCAGGCGTCACGGTGGACCGGCGAGCCGTCGGTGTGGACAGGCGGGGTGTCGGTTGTGACCGGCGTGACAGCAGCGCTGTGTGGCTGATGGCTGGACCCATCAGTCGTGCGTTGAGCGCAAACAGCGGTCCACACGTGAACCGGCCAATGGACCGCCCAGAGGCACTTGCTCGAGCACCGTCGAAGGGACACACCGGATTCGGTCTCGGCTCACCGAACAGAAACCGCCCACCATCGCCGATCGGAACGCCCTGGATCGAGCCCATTACCCCATCGCGATGTACGTCTGGGTGTCCTCGACCCCGTCGACCCCCTGGATCTGGGTCGCCGCAACGTCTTTGACCGCCGCCGGCGTCTCCACCCCGACCTTCGCGATGATGTCCACGTCGCCAGCCACGATGTGGGCCGACTCCACACCCGAAATGGCCTCGACGTCCGCTCGCAATCGATCCGCCTCGCCCGTATTCGCCTTGATCATGATGAATGCAGTGACCATATCAGCGTCCTCCGTTGGTATCCCGCTCCGCTGGTGTGCCGTCCGTGGCCGTTCGACCGTCCTCGAGATCGCGCCCTCGAGTCGGGACGTACCGATCCATCGCCGCCGCCTCCGCTCGCGCCTCGACGATGCCGCCGTCGGTCACGAGGGTCCGATCGGCTGTCTCGCCGACCAGAATCTGGCGGACGTCACTCAGGACGTCGAAATCCGCGAGGACGACCAGTCGATCGCCGACCTCGAGGGATTCGTCCCCCGTCGGAATCGCGAGCTCGCCGCGTTCCTTGCCGAACGCCAGGAGTCGAGCGTCCGCAGGGAGCTCGAGTTCGCTGATGGTGTAGCCCGCGACGGGTGCGCTGTCGGTGATCGTCAGTTCGACCACCTGCAGGTGCTGGGCGATGTCCGCGATGGCCCGGATGGTGCCCCCGAGGAGGGCGTTCTTCGCGCCCATCGCACCCAGCCGCTCGGGGTAGATCACGTCGTCGACCTCGTTGGCGTAGCGCCGGTAGATGTCCTCGCGGTAGTCCTCGTCGATCCGCATGACCGTCCGACAGCCGTGATGGTTCGCGATCATACAGGCCGCGAAGTTGGCGTTCAGATCGCCCGTCAGCGCTCCCAGCGCGTCGGCATCGTCGATCCCCGCTTGCTCGAGGAGCGCCTCGTGTGAGCCGTCGCCCTGGATAGCCTCGAAGTCCTGCCCCCGAGCGCGTCTCACCTTGGCCTCGTCGCGTTCGATGAGCGTCACGTCGTGGCCCTCCTCGCGCAGGACGCGTGCCGTTCGGAGGCCTACCCGACCGGCACCGATGATGACAAACCGCATGCCACCCGATACGCTGGCCCTGTTGAATAATGTTACCCCACCACAGGGGGTCGCCTGGAGCGGCCCCTGGGGCCCGGGCGCCCGCGAGACGATCACCGAGGCAAACACTTTAGTCATGAGACGAAGTACCACACCCTCGAGATGGTTCATGCCTTCATCATGGTGAAGACGGCGGCTGGCAAATCCGAGGGACTGCTCGCGGGGATTCGCGACCTCGAGAACGTGACGGACGCCCACATCGTCGCCGGCAACTACGACATCATCGCGGAGGTGGACACCGAGGAGGTCTACGGCGTCCTCGAGACCGTCTCCTCCGGGATGCAGAGTCTCGATGGGGTGACGGACACGAAGACCTACATCGCGATGGACGACTAGTTTTCGGGGGTTCGCCCGTGTCGGTGCCTGACTCGAGTGGGAGTGGCAACTGACGGGTGTGGATTCGCGTAGCCGGTGTCCTCGAGGCCATCACGCCACGACCGACATCACATCACTACGCCACGACTGACATCACATCACTACGCCACGACCGACACCACATCACTACGCCACGACTGACACCACATCACTACGCCACGACCGCCACCCACACTGCGCCGCGGCCAACTCACCGCCCCCATTCGTTAGCGGCCGCATCGACCACCGCTTTGTACGCCAGTATTTCGCCTGCCACTATTTCGCCTACAGTCGCGCCGCCCGCAACCGCGCCGCCCGCCCACCACACCCACAACTCGGGGGACCGGCCAGCCCTCCCCCGTGTGCCGACGGGCGACCCGTTCGGTCGCCCCCGGCCCGGCCCTGCAAAGTGGCCCGCAAGCGCTTGGTTCCGGGGTTCTTCCACGCGACGAACGCCTGGCGAGACATCCAGTTCCGACCACTGGGCGACACGTCCCGTCCTGGCTGCCTGGCGTCCCGTCCTGGCTGCCTGGCGACGCATCTCGCCCCACGGCCCGCACAGCCCCGCACAAGTCAGTGCTCGAGATCCTGCACGTCGTGATCGGTTAGCAACCCCTCGAGCCACGCCCGCTGGGTCTCGAGTCGCGACGTCGGCTCGTCGTAGACGGGGTCGAACACGTCCGTCGGCTCCGGTGGGGGCGTCTCCTCGGCCGTCTCGACTGCCGCCTCGAGTTCGGCCTCGGTGTCCTCCCGGATCGACTCGACGAGGGCGTCGTCGAGGAGACCCTCCTCACGGAGAAACGCCTCGTAGCGCTCGAGCGGGTCCGCGGTGCGCCAGTCGGGGAGGACCTCGCGCTCGTCGCGATACCGCGAGGGATCGTCGCTCGTGGTGTGAGCCCCCTGCCGGTAGGTCAGGCTCTCGATCAACACCGGCTCCCCCTCGCGGGCGTGCTCGAGGCCGCGCCGGGTCGCCTCGAGCACCGCGAGCGGGTCGTTGCCGTCGACTTGCATCCCGTTGAACCCGTAGGCCTCGGCCTTCTGGGCGATGGTCGCACTCGCGGTCTGGCGCTCGCGGGGCAGCGAGATGGCCCAGTCGTTGTTCTCACAGAAGAAGACCACCGGGGCGTCGAAGACGCCGGCGAAGTTCAGCCCCTCGTGGAAGTCACCCTCGCTCGTCGCCCCGTCGCCGAAGTAACAGAGGACGGCCTCCTCGCCGTCGGTGGCGTTCCTGGCCATCCCCAACCCCGCCGCATGGGGGATCTGGGTCGCGATGGGAACCGCCTGCGGGAAGACGCGCAGGTCGTGACCCGACGTGAACTCGGGGTGGCCCCGCCGGAACAGGAAGATGTCGCTCATTGGCACGCCGTGAGCGATCTGTAGCGCGTTCGAACGATACGTTGGGACGACCCAGTCGTCATCCTCGAGGGCGTGGGCGGCTCCGACCTGGGACCCCTCTTGACCCCTGTAGGGCGGGTAGCCGCTCATCCAGCCCCGTCGCTGCAGGGCGATCGCGCGCTCGTCGAACCGGCGCGTTCGCACGATGTCGCGATACAGCGCGAGCGCCGTCTCGACGCTCACCGACGTCTCCTCGAGTCCCCGCTCCTCGATGAGTTGGTGCATGCGCGGGCCGACACGCGCAGGTCTCAAAGGGGTTCCCATTTCGGTCCCGGTGATCGGACGGTCCCAGCGCCCTCGAGGGGGCTCCCACGCGGCCCCCCGCATCCGATAGGGAAAAGAGCGTTCGGCCGTAACCGTGGGTATGGAGACGATCGTCGACGCAGGTAGCCTCCTCGCGATCATTGGCCTGCACACCGCCTTTGCCGCCGTCGCAACCCGCTTTTTCCGCCTGCGACTCGATACCTGGTGGGGCTCGCTGATCTACGTCGCGTTCCTGATCCCGGTCGCACTGTTCTTCTCGATGCTGTTTTTTTCGGGTGCCCTCGGTCTCGGGCCGGACCTCGGTTCCCAGGAGATGGTCTTCGTCGTCGTGATTGCCCTACCAGTGTTGCTGGGATACACCATCGATGTCTTCTGGATGCCCCATCCGGACGACGTGGAGTTGCCCGACACGATGGAGTGAGCGGGATCCGAGCGGCCGAAGGGTCGAGTGAGCGCCCACCAACCCCGACTCACCTACCCCGCCTCGTCGTGGGCCTCGAGTTCCCGCTCGAGGATCGCCTCCACTCGATCCAACACGACCTCGGGTGGCTGACTCGCGTCGACCTGCACGAACCGTTCGGGTTCGCTCGCGACCAACCGCTCGTAGTTCTCGCGTACCTTCTCGAGGTAGCTCGCGTGTTCGAACTTGTTGGTCGCCCCGGCCCGTGCCGCCGCCGTCTCAGGGTCGAGATCGAGATAGATCGTCAGATCGGGATCGATGCTGAACGCCCGGTGGATCCCGATGATGTACTCCACGGGTCGCGTGAGCCGTCCCTCGAGGGTCGCCCCCTGATAGGCGTATCTGGAGTCGGAGTAGCGATCCGAAATGACGAGATCGCCCCGTTCGAGGGCGGGTTCGATCACCCGTGTGAGGTGGTCGGCGTGATCGGCGGTGTACAGAAAGAGTTCCGCGAGGGGGTCGGCGTCGTCGTCGGCCATCGACCGGGCGACCGCCTCGCCGTACCACGATCCCGTCTCACCCGAGGTCGGCTCGCGGGTGAACGTCGCGTTCGGATACGTGTCCCGTAGCGCCTCCCAGACCGTCGTCTTCCCCGTGCCGTCCAGCCCCTCGAGCGTCACCAACATACCCGCATATCCTCGAGTGGGGGAAATGAGACTGTCGGTCACTCGATCGACCGCGCCGTAGTTCCCCGGTACAAGAGGGCGAGAGCTGCTGGCCAGCAAGCGCTGTCAACAGCGGCTGCCGCCGCTTACAAGTCCGCCTGATACGTCGTGAACCCAGCCGATCCGTCTCGAATCCAACCGTCATGTCACGAATCCAGCCGATACGTCCGATCCCGCGTGTTCCCCCGCGCGACGATCAGATTGTAGTGCTCGAGCTTCGAGAGGTAGTTGCGCACCATCCGGCGCGTTTTCGGCTCCGAGACCGCCCCGCAGTAGCGCTCGTAGAGCTCCCCGGGGCCGATCTCGCCGGCCTCGCTGATGATCTCGTAGAGTGCTGCCTGGTGGCTCGTCAATCGATCGATCGTCTGCGCCTCGAGTTCGGACTTCGCCGCGGGCACGCTCTCGTCGATGATCCGCGGAGGGATCTCGCCTAACCCCTCGGTTTCGGCCGCCCGAGCTGCCTTCCGGAGCACGCCGATGGCGACCCGCGCGTCGCCCGCCGCGTGGTTCGCGATGGTCTCTAAACGCGGCCGGTCGATCGCTCCGGGTTCGAACCCCCAGCGGACCCGATCGGCGAGAATGGCGACCAGTTCGTCGTTGCCGTACTGGCTGAATTCGACCTGTGTGGAGTTGCGCAGTCGGCTGGTGAGCCGGCCGTCGAGCGCCCCGAACAGCCCCGCCTCGTCGTTGGCGATCAGGATCATCGTAATGGTAGGCACGCGGTAGAGGTCGTACAGGAGCCGTTTGTCGGTGAGCTGATCGACCTCGTCCAGGATGATGACGTACGGGGGACCATCGTACTCGCGCAGCCGCTCGAGCAGGACGTCACGCGGTGTCGACTGCCGGTGGACGTCGACGGTCCGGTTGATGCCCTCGAGGACGCGGTACAGCGTCTTGAACCGGTTGTGATCCTCCCAGCAGTTGACGTACTGGTGGTTGAGTTCGATGACGGCCTCCCGCAAGCGCTCGACCGTGAACTGCGCGATGCAGGTCTTCCCGACGCCGGATGGCCCGTAGAGGAAGACCGGGTCCGCCCGCTGGCCCGCCGTGATCGGCGCGAGGGCGCTCGAGAGGTGGTCGACCTCGGCGTCCCGGTGGGCGACCTCCGAGGGGACGAACTCGGGCTGGAGGACCCTGGCGTCAGTGATCATGACCGTCTCTAGCGCGAGGATAGTCATAAATGGAACTGGGGTCTTTCCGAATTTCCGAACGCGATCGATTGCCGAACCCGACCTCGCTCCTCGGAGCGGATCAGCCACGTGTTGACTGCTCTACCCGTCGAAATCGCCATGCAAGACCACAAGAAGGGGGATTCCGGAAGTTCCGGAAAGACCACGCTCGAGCCCTTTGTGGAGCGCCGAACAGGGACTCGTATGCGACAACGCCCGACACCCGATGGGAATGGTCCGACGACGATACCCGAACTGCCCACCCTCGAGCCAGGGATCACGAGACTCGAGGCGGACACCCGCGGCCCGCTGCAGGCGCTGGTGGTCGATCACCTGTGTCGCGGCGGGCCTGCCCCGGACGGCCACGAGCGGCGGCCGCGTACCCGCTGGGTCGACAGTCACGGCCACGCCCGCACCGATGCCCTCACACGCCTCGCACCAAGCGATCGCGTACTCGAGCGCATCGACGTCGCCCGGGCGTTCACCGCCTACCAGCACTACCGACTACTCGAGCGGCTCGAGGAACTCGTGGCCGACGGAACCGGACCACGCGAGACCGCACATGCCGCCACCGACACCGCCCTCGTCGTCGTCCCCGAACTCGACTGGTTCTACGCCGACGACGATCTGGGGACGGCGGACGCCACGAACCTGCTCACCGCCGGCCTCGAGCGCCTCGAACGCCTCGCGACCGACCACGACCTGCCCGTGCTGGTGACGACGACGGGTCATCCGGCGTTCGCCGATCGAATCGAGGACCACGTCGACACGACGCTCACCTGTCGGTCAACCCGCTTCGGGCCGCGATTCACGGGCGAGGCCTTCGACACGCTCGTCTACCCCGCTCGCGGGGGCGTCCAGACGACGCTCGCCTTCTGGAGGGAGGTACTTCGCGCACGCGTGGGGGACCGAGCCCAGCCGATGCTGGCCGAGACGCCGACCCCGCCGGAGCCGGAGGTGGCTACCCATGGGACGAACTAACCCCACCTACCGGATGCAGGTCCGGGGGCTCGAGCGCGAGTGGAGCGACTACCGGCGGGCGCTCCGAGCCCGGGATCGGCCACACTTCGACCGGCTGTTCGCCCACGTCAACGCCCACGCTGACGCCGCGGGCTACGTGAACGCGACCGATCCGCTTCGGCCCGCACTCCTGTCGATGTTGCTCGTTCACGAGCGACGGCTTGCGGTACTCGAGGCGGCGCTGGACGAGGCCCTGGACGATGGCGATCGGGCCAACGGCGACGCGCATCGGCAAGCGACCGCAACGGGGGTCGATGGGAACGCCGACGATCGGCACGCACGCACGGACGCCAGCGCGCGAGCCGACGACGGAGCTGCCCCGAGTGACGACCTCGAGGCGACAACCGACACCACCACGTCAACGGGGACGACACCCACGGGGGATCGGTAGTGGCGTACACCATCGACTTCCTCGGTGACGGCGTCCACGTCTGGTCGCGAACGCCGAGTGGTGTCACTGTGGAGATGGATGCAGCCTACACCCCCACCATCTACGTGGATGGCGAGCGCTCGGCCCTCGAGGCGATCCGCCCACACCTCGCTTGCCACCCCCGAACCGAGCGCGTGGCGACCGAGCGTTGGCGACCCGGCTGGCGAGCCGACGAACGGGACGTGCTCGCCGTCGATGTCGGACACGTCGACGACGTGACCCAGATCGCCTCGCAGGTCCGTCAGTGGGGCGACACCCCCGACACCTACCGCCTGTTCAACGTCGATTTGAGCCGCGAGTTTCGCTACTGCCTCGAGACGGAGACGGATCCGACGCCCAGCGAACCCCTGCGGACGCTCGAGATCGGGGTCCCGAAGCCGAGCCTGAGCGACGATCGGCTCCTGCCGTTGACGATCGGGGAGACGACAATCGACGCCGAGACTCGGACAGGGAGGGATCGACGACGCCAACGCGACGAGCGCGACGCACTCGAGACCCTCGCCCATCGCCTCGAGACCGAGGACCCGGACGTGCTGGTCGTCAGTCACGCCGACGTGATTCCGACGATCGTGGACCGCGCCGCCGCCCTCGAGGTCGACTGCCAGTTGGGCCGCCTCGCCGAACCGACCTACCAGCGCCTGGCCGGGCGCTCGACGTACGAGAGCTACGGCACCGTCGGTCACTCGCCGGCACGGTACAACGTCCCCGGGCGAGCGATCGTCGACCGCTCGAACACGTTCTTCTGGCACCAGTCGGGGCTCCCCGGCGTGGTAGATCTCATCGAGCGCTCGCACAAACCGATCCAGGAACTCGCCTGGGCCTCGATCGGCAACGTCCTCACGGCGATCCAGATCCGGGAGGCGACTCGACAGGGGGTCCTCGTCCCCTGGAAGCCCTGGCGACCCGAGCTCTTCAAATCGATGGCGACCTTACACGAGGCCGACCGCGGCGGCTACATTCTCTCGCCCGAGGTCGGCGTTCACGAGGACGTCGCCGAACTCGACTTCGCTAGCCTCTATCCGAACATCATCGCCACGCGAAACGTCAGCCCCGAGACCGTCCGCTGTGACTGTCACCCCGACCGGTCGGACGTCCCCGGACTCGGATACGCCATCTGCCCCGAGGAGGGATACCTGCCCGGCGTCCTCGAGGACATCATCGCGGATCGCCAGGCGTTCAAACGCGAGTTGCGCGAGGGCGGCCCAGACCTGGATCCCGAGCGCGAGCGCGAACTCCGGGCGAAAGCCGAGGCGCTGAAGTGGATTCTGGTCTCCTGTTTCGGCTACCAGGGCTTTTCGAACGCCAAATTCGGCCGCATCGAGTGCCACGAGGCGATCAACGCCTACGCCCGCGAACTTCTCCTCGAGACGAAGGCGATCCTCGAGGCCGGCGGCTGGCGGATGCTCCACGGCATCGTCGACAGCCTGTGGGTGACCCCCGCCAGCGGCGAGGGAGCGCCCGTGTCACCGAGACCCCTCGAGGAGCTCTGTGCCGAGATCACCGATCGGTTCGACATTCCCCTCGAGTACGAGCGCCACTACGACTGGATCGCCTTCGCCCCCTGCCGAGACGCCGAACGGGGCGCGCTCAACCGCTACTTCGGGAAGGACCGTGAGGGGGAGTTCAAGATCCGGGGGATCGAGTGTCGCCAGCGGAACACCCCGCCGTACGTCAAAGACTGTCAGCGTGAGTTGCTCGAGGTGGTCGACGAGACGCGTGATCCCGAAGCGGTCTGTGACCACTTCGCCCGACAGTGTCACCGCCTGCGGACCGGGGCCGTCGATCCCGAGGACCTGATCGTCCGGACGACCCCGTCGAAGGACCGCGAGGAGTACAGCCAGTACACGACCACCGTCGCCGCCCTCGAGCGCGCCGACCGGCAGGGTATCGACGTCCACCCGGGGGAGTCCCTCGCGTACGTCGTGATCGACGACGAGAAGGACTCGAGCGAGCGCGTCGCGCTGGCGTACGAC
>LKND01000003.1 GCA_001564275.1 Natrialbaceae archaeon Tc-Br11_E2g14
CCGACGGGGAGTGGGCGATCAGCGTCGACGACGTGGTGCGGACCACGGAACAAAAAGGCGGAGAGGTGACGGTGTTCTCGAGTGAGTTCCCCCCTGGCGCACAGCTGTCGAACCTCGGGGGAATCGCCGCGCTCTTGCGCTATCGCCTCGAGTGAGAAGGACTGGCGTACCAACGCGCCGACGGGCGTCGACCCCGCCGCGGGCGATCGTCGCTGCGTGACGACACCGATCGCTTGAAGATCGTCCGCGAGCGTTCGACCCAGCGGTATCCTCGTCACTGCGCATCGGACGGCGACGGCTCAGGTCCGTCGCTGTTCGGCAATCGGCGACGTGCGCCCCTCTCAAGCGCGGGTCCCGTGGGCCTCACCGCCGGCCTCGATCAATTCGATGAGGACGGAGGCGAACATCGATCCAGAACTCCAGACCGCCGTCTCGGTGCCGTCGTCGTCGACCACACTCAGGAGGATCGTATCGTCATCCGCGATGACGATCCGACCCGATCGCTCGTCGTCCTCGCGGTGTCCCGGCGGCGTGAAGACGTCGACCCCTGGAATCCGCTTGACCCGCTCTCTGATTGCAGCAGTGCGACTTACCACCGATACCTCGAGGCCGGCCTCGGCCTTCGTCTCGAGCAGCCGCTCCAGTTCGTCGGTCAACAGCGCCTCGAGTCGTGCGCCGAAGATGAGGCGCTGTTCGGCGGCCGAGCACAGATCGATGACGCGATCGTCGATCCGCGCCCGCCCCCGAATCGTCCAGATGTCTTCCTGTTCTTCCTCACCGGCGGGCTGCGTGCGAACCTGTTCGACGTAGTCGAACGCCCGTTCCTGTTCGGTCTCGAATCGCGAGCGAAGGATCGACTGGGCCTCATCTACGCTCACCGGCCGGTACCGAATGGGACTTGACTGCTGGACCTCGAGGAGGCCACGGTCCTCGAGGCTCTCGGCGACGCTGTACACCTGCGAGCGCGGCACGTCGGCGACACTGGCCACGTCGCGGGCGCTTCCGGACCCGAGTTGCTGGAGGGCGATGAACACCTGGGCCTCGTAACTGGTGAGGCCGAGTCGTTCGAACGCCGCGACTGCGTCGGCTTTTGACGGAGCACTCATCGATCGTCACCTGTTGTGTCTCCCGGTGAACCCGGTGTCTCTTTTGGTTCGTCGTCGCCCTGGTCTGTGGAGGCCCCCGTGTCCTCCTCAGGGATAGTACCCGCGTCGAGCCCGCCGTCGCTCGCGGCAGCAGGTGTGCCCGTCGTCGGCGCTTCGTCGGTGGCAGTGTCCGGGCCGAAGTACCGCGTCCAGAGGACGAGCAGGGTCGGCAACACCATCACGCTCGCGAGGAACGCGTAGATGATCGTCAGTCCGGTGATGATCCCGAACTGCTGGAGAACCGGCAGGATGGCGAAGGCGAGCACGCCGAACCCGCCGACCGTGGTCGCCGCACTGCCGAGCAGGGCCCCACCCGTTCCGGTGACCGTCGTCTCCATCGCGTCCCAGACGTCGCCCTGGCGCTCGAGTTCGAGCGTGTACCGGGAGCTGATGTGGATGCTGTAGGCGATGCCCAGCCCGATGGTGAGGCTGGTGATCATGCCCGTCAGGACGTTGAAGGGCATTCCCAGCAGGTACATCGAACCGAGGATCCAGCTGACGGCGAGGGCGACCGGCAGGAGGGTGACGATGCCCAGGGTGGCCCCCTTGCCCATCAGCCGGTAGGTCACGCTCAGGAAGACGACGACCGCCACGAGCGTGATCAGCAGGCTCTCGAGGACGGTCTGCATCAGGTCGCCCTCGACGACGTTGTTGACGACTGGGTCACCGGTTGCGGTGGCCGTCCACCGTGAATCCGTGCCGCCATCGTCGATGACGGCGGCCACGCCCCGCAACTCGTCCGTCACGTCCGCGAAGTCAGCATCACCCTGGACACCGACGACGATCTGGACCGCCTCGTACTCGCCGGCATCGTTCCGGTAGACGTATTCCGCCGCCGAGTCGTCGGCAGCGAGCAGGTCGTCGTAGACGGCGGTCAGATTCTCGTTGGGGACGTCGTCGCCGGTCGTGTCCGCCTCGGTGTACGTCTCGTTGAAGCTTTCGTTCTCGGCGGCGACGCGTTCCATCTGCGTCAGCGGTGACTCGACGTCGCCCGCACCGCTGGCGAGCGTGTAGACGATGTGACTGTCGTTTGCAGTCGACTCGGCCTCGTCGATCCGTTCTAACGTCTCCGGATCGGTCACGTTGCCCGTTACCAGCACGTTCGCCTGTGAGTCCTCTCGCTGGAAGTTCTCGTTGACGAACTCGAGGTCATCTTTGGCCTGGTACTCGCCGGGTGCCAGGGGGCCGAGGTGTTGGGTCCACTCGGGCGGACTGTCCGCGAGGAAGTCCTCCTCGTCGAAGGAGGTGTCGACCTGGGTCGCACCGTAGACACCGCCGCTGGTTATGAGCAGGACACAGAGCAGGACGACGAGCGGTGCCCGTCGCGCCGCGACGACGCCGATCGAGAGGGCGTCACTGAACCGACCCCCGCCAGTCCCGAACGCTCGGCGGCGACGATCCAAGCCACGGCCCTCGAGGATCGTATCGATCTCGATTTTGGCTGCCGGGACGAGTGCGCCGAAGATCAGCAGCGCCGAGACGATGCCGAACGCGCTCACGACGCCGAACTCCTGAATCGGCCGAATCGGGCTGATGAGGTTCGAGAGGAAGCCGATCGCCGTGGTGGCAGTCACCCAGAGCAGGGCCACCCCCACGCCAGCGAGGGCGATCCGCATCGAGCCACGGATGTCGTTCGTGACGCCATCGTACTCGCGTTGTTCTCGATGGCGCATGAAGACGTGTATCGCGTAATCGATCGCCAGCCCGATCAGGAGCACCGGTATCGCGACGAACATCTGGTTGAACGAAATTCCGGTCCACCCCATGAACCCGAATGTCCAGACGAGCGTCAGGAGGATGCCCAGCACGCCGAGGCTGATGTCGACCAGGTCCCGATACGCCACGAAGAGCGCCACCACAACGAAGATCAGCGCAAGCGGCCCGACGATCGCCAGACTGTCGCCCATCGAGCGATCGATCTCGTCGGAGATGATGCCGACGCCGAAGACGGTGTACGCGTTCCCACCCTCCTGGGCGTTGGCGACCGAGCGCATGTCGAGTTGGGCGTCGAGTGCGTCCCCGTCGAACTCACCCATCTCCGGAGCGGCGTCGCCACCCGTCACCTGGGTGATGAACGTCATGCGGGCGTCGGCTTGGGTCGTTCCTGGCTCGTACCCCGTCGGCATGAACGCCAGCGCCCCCGTCGCGTTCGCATCGTCATCGTCGAGGGCATCGACAATGGCGGTCTCGAATTCGTCGTCGTCCATCGACTCGAGGACCTCGATCTGTTCCTCGAGGGTCGGATCGTCGGCGTCCTGGAAGTCGTCCCAGTCGTCCTCGAGGGCCTCGCCGCGTTCCTCGAGTTCGTCACCGCGCTCCTCGAGTTCGTCGGCACGGTCTTCTAACTCCTCGCCGCGTTCCTCGATTTCGTCGCCGCGCTCCTCCAGTTCGTCACCCCACGCCTCGAGTTCGTCAGCCCTGTCTTCGAGTTCCTCACCGCGTTCCTCTAGTTCGTCCGCTCGCTCCTCGAGTTCGTCACCGCGATCCTCGAGAGCTTCCTGATCCTCCTCGAGAGCTTCGGCATCGTCTGCGAGTTGTTCGCCGCGGTCCGCGAGGCGCTCGCCCCGGTCCTCGAGGGACTCGCCGCGTTCCTCGAGGTCCTGCTCGCGCTCCTCGAGGTCGGCGAACTCGTCCTCGAACACGCCGAGCGTCCCGAGTTCGAACGCGTCCTCGACGGGGGTTGCGTCCTCGAGATCGCTGGTCAGAGAACGGACCTCGTCGACGAGTCCGCGGAACTGATCGGCCTGTGTCGGATCCGGCTGGGTTCGGTCCAGATTTGCGTCGTCGATCGCCGCCTCCGTGACCGTCTCGATTTCGTCCTCGATGGCGTCGCGTTCGGCATCCGAATCCGCTTCCTCGTAGGCGACTTGCAGTTCGCTGATCTCGGCGAGTGCGTCGCTCAATATGGCCTGCTCGTCGTCGCTGGGCTCCGGTGAAATATCGCCGGGCCCTTCGGTGATGGTCCCCTCGAGTCGCGTCTCGAGTCCCACCGTCTCCCTGACCTGCTCACCGGCTGTGCGGAACGTCGCCTCCTGTTCGGCGTCGAGATCGGCCTCGTCAACCGCAGCCGCCCACTCGGCTTCGATATCGTCCTCGATGGCGTCTCGTTCGGGATCAGTATCAGCCGCCTCGTAGGCGATCTGGAGATCAACCGTCTCCTCGAGTGCCGCCTCGAGGCGCTCGGTCCGGGCCTCGAGTTCGGCTGCGTCGGCCTCGAGGGCGTCGGCCTCTGCCTCGAGTTCCTCGCGGTCCTCCTCGAGGTTCCGGGCGGCCCGGTCGATGGCACGCTCCTCGGCGGCGAGTTCCTCACCGCGCTCCTCGAGTTCCTCGGCGGATTCGTTTAGGGCCTCGAAGTCCGCCTCGAGTTCGTCCGCAGAGTCGTTCAGCGCCTCGAAGTCCGCCTCGAGTTCGTCTGCCGACTCGTTCAACGCCTCGGATTCGTTCTCGAGTTCGTCTGCCGACTCGTTTAGGGCCTCGAAGTCCGCCTCGAGTTCGTCCGCAGAGTCGTTCAGCGCCTCGGATTCGTTCTCGAGTTCGTCCCCTCGGGCCTCGAGTTCGTCGGCTTCCTGCTCGCGGATTTCCGTGATGGCGACGGTGTTTTCGACGCCGGTCATCGCGTCGTCACCGTCGAGGGTCGCGTTGATCGAGTCGTTCGCTCTGAGCTGTTGCTGGAACTCGAGGGACTCGATGAGCGACTCCTGGGTGAGTACGTTCTCGGATTGCACGATCAACTGGACCGTCGTGGTGTTCTCGGTCCCCTCGACGGTGAAGTTCTCACTGATGTAATCCGCGGCCTCGACCTCGGGAGAGTCGCTCTCGAACTGATCGAGCGACGAGTCGTCGTCGACCATTGGGGCCCCCGCTCCGATCAACAGCGTCAGGACCAACATGATCACCAGGACGGGTCTGCTGTAAGTCGTAATTGCACCAGCTAATCGACCTGGCAGACTCACACCGTGTCACCGCCATCGGAGGTGCTCGAGGGAGACGTCATCTGTTGGTAGTCTCCTACTAACTGGTTCGACTTATACTCGTTGTTAGGTCAATACTAACAGATTTCCCCGTGGCGCGCCTGGATTCGTGGCAATAAAATAAAACTTGTATTCATTAATTTCGATAGGAATTGATTCCTCTCAGTGAAGTTATATAGACACCAGCTCTATGTGGAGGCTTTTTTCTCTTCTAACTGATTTGCTTACATATATATATACAATATACTATCGGCGATTTATCACTCCAGTATAACGAGGAGGCTATGCCTGAGAGGACCGCACGTGGTGAGCGCTACCTGGAACCGTACGAGTCGTTGGCAATATGACCAAGGTTTATACTCAAATCCGCACCAATTTTGTCCGGAACGCCAATGTACGCGTTCCGACTCCAGTAAAGAAAATCGAATTGCCAACAACTGGTACGCACTCGAGTGACTCGAAGGTACCTCGAGGCAACCGACCCACTGGACGATCAGTCCCCGTCCGCCTGCTCGCGGGCCGAGCCGAGGCGTTCCACTCCCCAAAGCGACATCGAGAGGTCCGGGTGTCGATACCGCTCGGGAGCGAGCCAGCGCGTCCAGACCGCAAGCAGCGTGGGCAACACCAACACACTCGTGAGAAACGCGAACCAGATCGTCACCGCAGTCACGAGCCCGAACTGGCGGAGCAGCGGGACCGTGGCCACGACCAGCACACCGAATCCAACGACGGTTGTCAACACGCTCCCGGCGAGCGCACCGCCGGTCAGGGTCAGCGCCCGATCCAGCGCCGTCCACGGCGAGGTCGTTCGCTCGAGTTCCCTGACGTAGCGGATGCTCACGTGGATCGCATAGGCAATGCCGAGACCGATGGTCAGGCTGGCGACCATCCCCGTCAGGACGTTGAACGGCACCCCGAAGAGCGCCATGGTGGCCAGCGTCGCCCCGAGGGCCACCACCACGGGAACGGTAGTAATTACCCCGAGGGTAGCGCCGTGTCCCGACCGTCTGAATCCCAGCGCAAGCACACCGCTCACCGCCACTAGGGCGACGGCGAGCCCAGTCACGACGCTCGTGAACAGCGTTCGCTCGAGGGCGTAGGTGACGATCGGCGTCCCCGTCGCGACGGCCTCGCCAGCGGTCTGCGCTCCCAGTGGCTCTTCACCGCGGTCGTCCGCCATCGCGAGGTCGTCATCGAACTCGTCTGGGTCCGCCGACCCCTCGAGAATCGCGGCCATCGTCCGCATCTCGGCGACCATCTCGTCGTTCGACACACTGCTGTCGATTCCGACGACGAGCCGAATCGACTCGTCGGCACCCGAGTCGTCACGATAGACGACGTCCGCACCGGCCTCTGGGTTCGTCTCGTGTAACCCGTCGTAGAGCCCAAGCAGGTTCTGGTCCGGAACACCGTCGCCGGTCCGATCCGCAAGCTGGAACGTGGCGTTGAACGAATCGCTCTCGGCCGCCGTCTCCGCCATGGCGGACAGCGGCGACCTGACGTCGGCTTCTCCACCCGGCAGCACGTAGACCGCATCGCTCGAGTCGGCGTACGCCTCGGCAAGTGCAACCCGCTGGAGGGTGTTCCCCTCGGTGACATCGCCCGTCAACACGATCTGAACACGCCCATCGTCACGCTGGTAATTCGCCTCGAGATGAGCCAGCGCCGCCTTCATTCGGTAATCCTCCGGATCGACCACACCGATCCGTTCGGTCCAGGCCGGCGGCTCGTCACTCAGAAACGACTCCTCCTCGAACGTCGTATCCACCTGGACAGCTCCGTAGACGCCACCGGCGAGGACCAGGAGCGCACAGACGATGACCACGAGCGGGGCCCGACGGGCGAGCGTCGAGCCGACCCGGAGACCAGCCGCGAGCCGATTCGAGCGGCCGAGAACCCGCCGCTTGCGGTCGTACCCGCGTGCCTCGAGTGCCGAATCGAGTTCGACCTTCAACGCCGGGATCATCGCCCCGAAGACGACCAGAGAGGACAGAATTCCGAACGCGCTCACCACCCCGAAGTCCCGGATTGGCGCGATGGGGCTCACGAGATTCGCCAGGAAGCCCAGCGCCGTGGTTGCGGTCACCCAGCAGAGAGCGAGACCGACGCCTGCGAGGGCGAACGCCATCGAACCCGCGACATCGTCCCCGTCAGCGGGGTCCGCTCGCCGCTCTCGATAGCGCATGAAAACGTGAATCGCGTAGTCGATCGAGAGCCCGATCAGGAGGACTGGAACGGCCACGAACGCCTGTGTAAACGCGAAGCCGGCCCAGCCGGCGAATCCAAGCGTCCAGGCGAGGACGGTCGCCATCCCGATCAGCCCCAACACGATATCGAGCACGTCGCGGTAGGCGAGTGAGAGCGTACAGAGCACCAGCACCAGCGCGAGTGGCCCCACCAGCCAGATGCTGTCGCTCACGGCTCCATCGACCTCGGCTTCGACGAGGCCGAACCCGAAAACCACAGGGTCGTCGTCCTGCCACTCGCCAACCAGTTCCTCTAGGGCCAGTTGGCCGTCGACGACCGCCTCGTCGCGTTCACCCGGGGCCCCGGCACGGTCGAGCGATTGAGTCACGACCAGCAGTCGTTCGTCCGCCGTCGTCGAACCCGGCTCGTAGGACGCCGGCAACAGTCGAAGCGCCTCCTCGCTGCCCGGCCCATCGTCGGCGAGGACGAGCGCTATGGCTCGCTCGACGGCAGCCTCGTCTGCTCTCTCGAGCGCCTCGATCTGTGCCTCGAGTGGGGGTTGGTCGATGCGCTGGAGGGCCTCGCGTTCGTCCTCGAGTCGTTCCCCCGCCTCTCGGAGGGTCGTCAGCTCCTCGGCGAACACCCACTGGGATCCGTCCTCGATGGCCCCCTCGCGATCGGCATCGAGCTGTTCGCGCTCGGCCTCGTACGTGGCGTCGGAGACGTTCCCCGCCTCGTGAGCCACCTCGAGGGCGGCGCGCTCGGCCTCGATCCCCTGGAGGGTGGCCGCCGCGCGTTCGAACTCGTCAGTTTGTTCGGCATCGAGATCGGCCGTCGCCCCCTGGATCGTGTCCGAAATCGCCGCCTCGATCTCGGCGGCCTCCGCCTCATAGGTCTCTGCGTCGATCTCGCCGCGCTCGTGCGATCGGTTGAGCGCCTCGTAGTCGGCCTGCAGCGATTCGATCGTCTCGAGGTCCCTAGCCAACTCGTCGATCCTAGCCGCTATGTCGGCCGCATCGTCCTCGAGTTCGTCAGCTTCGTCCTCGAGTTCGTCGGCTGTCTCGAGGCGAATAATCGCGGTGGCGATCACGTTCTCGACACCCACCGTCGCTCGCTCGTCGACGAGCGTTGGCTCGATCCGCTCGTCCTCGTGAATGCGTTGCTGGAGGGCCAGCCCCTCGAGCAGTGCCTCCCGCTCGAGTGCGTTGTCATCGTCGATAACGATCTGGACCGCCGTCGTGTTCTCATCACGCTCCTCGAATCGCTCGTTCGCCACCTCGAGGGCCGCTCGCTCCTCGGTTTCGGTGTCGAACTGCTCGAGGGAGGTGTCGGTCTCGAGGGCCGGGAGTCCGGCCGCGAAGACGAGACTGGTGAGCAGACAGCCGGCGACGACGAGTCGGGCGTTGCCGGTAACGGCCGACGCGATGGTGCCATCCAGACTCACCGCAACTCGCCTCCGACCATCAGTCGCCCACCCGGAGACGACGCCCGGCCACACCCCCTCACGCCAGTCGGCATACGTTACGGCGTGGTTGACAGTCAGCGAGTATATACCTGTTGTCGATCCGACGGTCGCGAGACGGTTCCCGCTGTCGGCCGTCGACGATCGACCGTCCCGTTCCTGGGCGTGGAAATCGAGGCCCGTGCAGCGCGGTCGTTACCGTCACGTCCCCACGCGTCGATCTCGTGGCGGGCACTCGCTGGGACACTGGGACAGTGCTCCTTCTCAGCCACCCTGCTCGATCGTCACTGTCTGGAGGTCCTCCGCGAAGCGAACGTCACCGTCGTAGTGGGTGGTGATCGACTCGAGCATCTCGCTCTGTCGGCCATCCGTGTGTGGGTAGAGGTGTGTGAGGTACACCCGGCCGTACTCGTGACCGGCGAGGACAGTACCGAGTTCACTGGGCGTCGGGTGATTCGACACGTCAACGTCGTCCGGGAACGAACAGTCGTGCACCAGTATCGCCGACCCATCGGCGAAGTTTGCCAACCCCTCGAATGCCTCGGAGTCGCCGCTCAGCGTCAGGTGGTCCTCGAACCGATAGGCGAGACAGGGCACCGAGTGGCGCGTCTCGTAGGCCTCGAGGTCGAATCCCGCGACGGTGGCCGCTCCCGTCGCCAGTTCCCGAATCCGAAGGTCGAGTCGATCGGCCATGTAGTCGTGCACCGAGAGCAACCCGTCGACCAGCCCCTTCGTCCCCTGCGGGCCGATAACCTCGAGGTGATCCTCGCCGGCGAGCCAGCGAGCTTTCATCAACGACATGAGATCCGCCACGTGATCGAGGTGGTGGTGGGTCAAGAGAACCGTCGAAATGGCCTCAAAGCCGATACCGGATTGCTGGAGACGGTGAAGGGTCCCGCTCCCGCAATCGACCAGCAGGGTTCGGTCGGCCGACTGGACCACCGTCCCACTCTGGAACCGTTCGCCGGTTGGAATCGCGCTTCCGGTCCCGAGGAAGGTCACGCGCATGCAGGGCCATCCGGTGTCGGGAGGAATATACCTTTTCCACCGACTCAGGGTGACCTCGATCACCGTGTGCCGGTCGCCGACTGCCCGCTCCGTCACCGACCGGCAGGCGACGACAATGGCCCCGCTGACGGTCACGAAGAGCAACCAGTGTGGCGCTCATACGCGACTGTTCACGGCGAAATAATGGACGATTTCCTCGAGTTTTACCAATGGAACACGTTCATGATTTAAGTACTGTAGCTGGATTTCATCAATCGAATCATGGCCCCGAGTCCGACTGGTGAACTCCTCGAACGCGACGCGACTGGCGACGCGACAACCGCGGATAGCGACGGGGGCGATCGAGCGACACTCTCACCGGACGACCGATACCACCTGCTGCAAACGAGTCGCCGTCGGGAAACGCTTCGATACCTGCTCACCGTCGACCAGGTAGTCGAGGTCGGAGACCTGGCCGAATGGGTGGCCAGTCGAGAACACAGTGTCCCGGTCGAGGAGTTGCGGTCGAGTCAACGCCAGCGGGTCTACATCTCCCTCTACCAGACACACCTCCCGAAACTCGACGCGTTCGAGATCGTCGACTACGACAAAGATCGCGGGCGAGTCGAGCGCACGGAGCGGATCACCCAGTTCGAGCCATATCTCGGGACGGCAACGACTGGCAACGAGCACTCGCGGCGGTGGTGGCCACTACACGGGATGACGGTACTGGTGTGTGGAGCCTTCCTCGTGGGTGCAGTTGTGGGGCCGCTGTCACTGGCCGGGGCCACCCTCGCCGCGATCGTCCTCACGGTGTATGGAATCGTGACGAGCATTCAGGCCCTCATCGAAACGGGGCTCGTGAGCCCCTCGAAACGAAATCAGTAGATCAGTTCGTCGTCGTTTTCCACCATGTAGAGCGTTCGGGCGGCGATGTTGACCGCGTGGTCGCCCACACGCTCCAGATCCCGAATGGTCAACAGCAGTCGTGAGACGTCCTGGAGGAGTTCCTCGACTTCATCCGGGGCCCCGAGTTCGCGCTCGATCAGATCACGAACGACGATCTCACTGGCCCGCTCGGCAAACTGATCGATATCGTCGTCGCGATTGGCGAGCTCGTAACAGGATTCGATATCCGCCTCGTCGTACGCCGTCATCGCGTCGTCGACCATCTCGAGGGTGAGCGCACCCATCGCCTGCACGTCGACATCCGGAAAGAGGTCCCGTTCGGCACCGATCGTGTACTCGCCGAGATTGACCGCGAGGTCACCGATGCGCTCGAGATCGGTAATTATCTTGAACGACGACGCGATGAAGCGGAGATCGCTCGCGACCGGTTGCTGCAGCGCCAGCAGTTCGATACACTGCTGCTCGAGGTCGAGATACATCCGGTTGACCTCGCTGTCGCCAGTGATGACCTCCCGCGCGAGGTCGGCGTCCTTCTGTTCGAGGGCGTCAAGCCCCATTCGTAGCCGCTCCATCACGATCTCGCTCATATAGCAGATGTCAGCACGGAGCTCCCGCAGTTGTTCCTGATATGACGTCCTGGCCATGTCGAAGGGACCACGGGCGGGAGGCAAATAGCTTGCGTCCACGCCATCGATCACCGCTGGCGGCGGCCGATCGGCCGGCCACTCCGCAGACGGCTTACTGTCGTCTCTTTCCGGTGATTGCCACTCCCGGGGTCGACAGACACCGATAACACGATACGACAGCGCGCCTCACTCGAGTGACTGTGCGGGTGGGTTAGCGTCGATGATCTCGAGGGGCAACCGATCACCCGTTCGGTCGAACGCGGCGAACGCATCCTCGCCAGTCGTCCACGGGGGGACGGCGACGAACACGATCTGGGCCAGATCGTCACGTCTGGTGAGGCCGAGCCCACCGGTCGGGTGGGAGACGAACCGCCCCTGCGTTTCGGTTGCCGGTGTCGAGAGCGTTACCCCGAAGACCGCGTTCACTGGGTTACCCGGGTCGGGGAGAAAGAAATCGGTGAAAACCGGCGTTTTGGGCGGGATTGCTTTCGCATCCGGTCCCTCGAGGTCCCTCGCCGAGGCAACTGACACGCCCGTCGTCACCGGAGACGGCTCGGCGTCTGCTGCCAACTCGAGCAACACGTCGACGAGTCCCCGGGTAATGTACACCACACGCCCTCTCAGGAGCCCATATATAAATGACTGCTCCCGACATAGGTTGGCTCCGGGCCCCTGGACCACTCGGGGGATAGATGCCGGGGATTGCTGGCCCGCCCAACCCACCCGATCGGCCAACGGAACGATACCCCGCTCAAAACGGAAGCAACTGACGCACCGCGCCGGCGTACGCCCGTGGGGTGCCCCGACGGGCCCCCTCGAGTGCCGCCTCGAGGGCAGTCGTTGCCTCCTCGGTGACGCCCTTACCGTGGCCCACGAGGACGCGTTCCGGCCGGTAGCCACCGAGGGTGGTCCGGGGAGGTGTCAACCGCTGCATCGGGTGAACGCCCAGGCGCTCGCCGCCAGCTCGGAAGTACGACGCCGTGCCGACCGACTCGGGCACGACGAGCGTTTCCCGGGCCGGATCGTAGAGCCCGACCTCCTGCCAGAAGCGACTGTTCTTGATCACGAACGTCTCGAGGCCGGTGTCCGCGAGTTCGTCCCCGAATCTGGTGACTGGGGCACCCAAGGATTCGCTGACGCCGTCGAACCACTCCGGAAGGTACACCGGGACGTCGTAGCGTTTGGCGATCGCGCCGGCATCGCGCTTGTGCCGGTCGAGCATGACGACCACACCCGCGACCGTCCCGAGTTCGGTGATGAGGTCGTCGACACCGTTGCCATCGACCGGGTCGAGGACCCAGACCTTGCCGTCGATCTCGAGGGCGTGACTCGCTCGTTCCATGGTCTCCTCGGGGTGGGCGATCCAGCCGACGCCACCGTCGAATCGATCGATCTCCCTGACGTCCGTCGCTCGGCTATCGATGCGGAAGCTCATAGCTCCTCGTTGGAACGCCACGGGTATAAACGAAACTCAGACGGCAGGGTTCTCTCCCACCCCCTCCAGTACATACCCGTCTGCACGACTGGCGGCCAGCAGGCGTGCCAGGCGAGAGTAACACCTTTGGACGGGCCGACGGAAGCCCCGTACATGGATCGAACCGACGTGACCGTTCAGTCCGTTACCGACGTGGGCCCAGGAACCGTGGCGATCGACCTCGAAGCACCGGCCGACTTCGAGGCCCTGCCCGGTCAGTTCGTCCTGCTCAGGGCGACCCCCGAAGACGAGGAGATCGCCCGCCACTACACGCTCTCGCGACCACCTGAGAACGGCACCTTCGAGATCACCGTCGGCGTCGACCCCGAGGGCGAGCTCGGACCGTGGCTGGCCGGCCTCGAGGGTGGCGAGACGGTGGCCATCGAGGGCCCGTACGGCCAAATCACCTACGAGGGCGACAGGGACGTCGTCGCCATCGCTGGCGGCCCCGGCGTGGGCCCGGCGGTCTCCATCGCCGAGGCTGCACACGACGCTGGCCACGGCGCAGTCGTCATTTACGCTGCCGACGACCCCGCCCACCGTGAGCGACTCGAGGCACTCGCTGCGGACGGTGCCGACGTAACCTTGCTCGAGGCAGTCGACGAGTCGGGCCTCGAAGAAGCCATCGCGACGCACCTCGAGGACGGACGCATCTACGCGTTTGGCTTCGACGGGTTCGTCACGAGGGTCGCCGACGCGATCGACGCCCACGGCGGGAATCCCGACGATGCACGCATCGAAAACTTTGGCTGAGCGGTTGCACTGTCATCTCTTTGGGGTCGTGTTTATCAACGGTCGAGGCGAATACCTCGGGGCTTGACCCCGAAGCGATTCACCGTGGCAGTGGGGGGACTCATACACACCGCGACGAAGTCTTTCGAACGGGTGTGAAACGACGTTCACTGATTACTGTCGTTCCCCCACTGGCAATCGATCCAGAGACGTGAAGCCTCGAATCAGCCCTCGCTGGATCGGTGCGACACATAGGTTTGAAAACAGAGATATTCAATATAGTCCCATATGAGATATATGTTCGACATTCTGTGGACGGCGTGTCGTTCGTACCGAAGCTCGAGGCCGCACCGGTGGAGCGCGACGTTCAATCAGGTGACCGAATCGATCAGAACAGTGGTGTCTTCGACAACGTGTTTCTCCGTGCGCCCTGATACGGTTTCGTGTCACTGTTGTCGGGTGAGTGCCAGCCCCGGTTCGGCACTCACCGGTAAGAGACGACACGAATCCGTATGAAAGAGCCACATTCGGTGAGCGCACTCGTTCGGGCTGAAAGCAGTCGATCACACAGGAATTTGGTAATCGACTGATCGAGCGCTGGGGACGGCCAATGCTGTTGTCCGTCGCTTCAGATTGCGATTTCATCGGGTGCGCTTGGCTCGGCCAGCCACCGTCTTTCGGTGTGATATCGGCCGTGTGAGCCCAACCAGCAACCGTCATCGATGTCGATCGACACCAGATCTCTCAAATTGTGAAACAGTATTTGAAACAGATAGAAAGGGTGAGCTCGAAGACCCAATGCCAGCCACACGCGCGGTGTCCGTTCCCGCTGTACAGACTTCAGATCGATCCAGCCACCAGATCCGCTGAGGCTGGCAGGTTTTGATGCCGATCCCGAAAACTGCCACCGTCCCACCAGTTCATACCGAGCTGGACGCCGGCTGACCAGGGATAACGATCCCCATCAGGCCGACTCGTTGAGACTCACATACCGATCCTGAAACGTCGACTGACAGGTCGGACAGCAAAAATGATACAGCGAGCCGTCGATTCGCGTCGAGACGCCATCGCTGGTCACCGTGTTCGAACACTCATCACAGGCGAGAGTGAGTTCGACCGAGCCGATCGACGGCGACCACTCCCGACTGTCCAGCAAGTGGACCCGGTAGCTGTCGACCAACTCGAGGTCGATGGCCTCGCTGATCAAGTCCCGAACCCGGTCCTGGCGCACCGTCGCGACCGCGAGCAGGCGGCAATCGGCAGTCATGAACACGTGTTCGACCCCCTCGATTGCGCCAACGCGGTCGGTGGCGCGGTCGTCCACCGCCGGAGCGATCGAGCAGTCGATCAATACCTCCGTGCCGTCGGTGACCGTCGACCGGTCGACGTCGACGGTGAATCCCTCGATCACGCCGAGTTCTCGCAACCGGTCGATCCGGTCCGAGACGGTTGGAGCCGAGACGTCGACCCGATCAGCGATATCACTGTAGGGACGGCGAGCGTCCTCGACCAGGAGCCTGAGGATCTCGAGGTCAATTTCGTCCAGGGTTCGCATACGCATTGATTCGAGAGGATAGTCATACAATTTTCGCAATCGATCCGCAATTTCAACCGTGCCAACAGGGACGACCTGACACGATGGCCCGGCTCAGATTATGAGTTCTCGAGTGATGCTATCGTGATTATGCATGGAGCAAATATAGTAGCCACTGAACGTCATTGCACACCCTATCGCATGACTGCGTCGCGGTAGGGGTGTAAATCATTTCACTGGCCACTATAATTTGACCCGTAATCGGGTTGCGGAAACAGCCGCCACCCAGCCGCGTGTTTTTTGACCCTGTAGGTCACAGAGCCACGTATGCCGACCGAACGCAGTGCGGACGCCCCCGCGGGATTCGACGAAGAGAATCCCTATGACTCGGCGGACCTCGAGTCCCTCGAACCGTGGTGGCGAAAGAACGTCACGCTGTTCGAGGACCACGGCATGCGACCGTACCGACCGCCGCGGTTCGCAGACGGGACGCATACGACACCGGTAATCCAGCGACTCGAGGCGGCGTTAGACGTGAGCATTCGGCTTCGGGTGGTCGACCCCAATCCGAAAAACGAGTGGGAAGTGGTCGTCGACGACGAACCCGTCGGAACGGTCGACCGCTATCGGGACGACGGTGGGTTCAGCGTCTACGGTATCGATGCAGCCGCGTTCGAATCGCTCGTCCGTACTGCACTATCCTGACGAGACAGCCGACGAGAGTGCACCACGGTGGGGTGACCAGGGCGCGATCGGTTCAGGACCGGGACGATTAAGCTCCCGCCACCACATCGTCACGCATGGTTTCAACAGGCGACACCGCACCAGATTTTACCGTCCCAAAAGCCGGTGGGGAAGCGTACGACGACGTGACCGAGTTCACGCTCTCCGATTCAATCGGTGGTGGCCCCCTCGTCCTCGCGTTCGTCCCCGCTGCGTTCACGAGTGGGTGTACGTCGGAACTGACCGCCGTTCGCGATCGCTGGGCGGACTTCGAGGAACTCGAGGCGAACGTCCACGCGATCAGCGTCGACCTGCCGTTCGCCCAGAATATCTGGATCGATCGCGAATCCCTGCCGTTTTCACTCCTGTCCGACTGGGACCACCGAGTCATCCACCAGTACGACGTCGTCCGGACGGATCTGTATGGTTCGATCGAATCGGCCCAGCGGAGCATCTTCGTGATCGACAACTCGGGAACGATCACGTTCCGATGGCTCCGCACTGAGGAGCAGGTCGATTACGACCGGCTCGTCGACAGCACGCTCGAGGCGGTCGAGGCCGCGAAAACGGCGTGAGATGCCCGCAGCCTGCCTCGGTGAACCCAGATCCCCACCGAGGCCAACAGGGGGCCAAAACCGACCGTTTCGGTAGCACTGTGCTGAGGTGAACGACAGTCACGGGCAGCCACCGTACCGTCCCGAAACCCGACCCAACTGCCCTCGAGTGACTCCGGAGGGTAACAATCATAATGCTGGGGTGTGATTGGGGGTTATGATCGTTGCCGCAGTAGATCAATCAGCACACGCTCGAGCAGTCGTCGCCGAAGCCGCCGCTCTCGCGGACGCATACAGCGAGCCACTCGAGGTAGTTCACGTGATGAGTCAATCCGAATTCGTCTCGATCCAGCGGGAGAGCGCGGAGATGACCGGTAAGCCGATCAACCTCGATAGAATCAGAGAAATCGCCGCCGAACACGCAGACTCCGTCGCATCTGACGCGGACATCTCGGTCCCCTACACTCCAGTCGGGATCGTCGGTGACGCCTCGAGCGAAATCGTCGAGTATGCCGAGGAGTCCGATGCCAGCTACATCGTCGTCGGGCCCAGAGAGCGATCACCAACGGGCAAGGCCGTTTTCGGGAGCACCGCACAGTCGATTCTACTCACCGCGACCTGTCCCGTGGTGTCGATCGTCAAACAGTAACACGCGGAGACGGTCTGTTCAGGTCCAAATACCAGATACCGACCCGAGAGACGCTTCCTAAGCCCTACCTCGAGGGAGGCGAGGGCAGGCGATTGAACGAGCCGAAAGCGAAGAAGTGTGGCCCTCACTCTCGCAACTTCATCAGGTAGGGTGACAGGACGATCAGGAAGATCATGATGATCAAGACGATCGAGAGTGGACTCTCGACGAAGATATCGTACGATCCACCCGACACCTGCAGCGAGCGAAAGAGATTCTCTTCGGCCATTCGTCCCAGGATGACGCCGAGCAGGAACGCCACGATCGAGAAGTCGTACTTCCGCATGAAGTACCCACCTATCCCGAGCAAGAACACGGTGAGGACGTCGACCCAACTGATGTTGACCGTGTAAATACCCGTGATCGAGAGGACCACGATAAGGGGAATGATGTAGTCGGTATTAATTTTCGTGAGGTGGCCGAGTTGCGTGATCACCAGCAGTCCGATCACGGGAATTAACACGATGACGCCGATTGCGACGGCGAGATAGATGCTGAATGTGATGTCCAGGTTGGACCCGAAGAGCGACGGGCCGGGATTGAGCCCGTGCATCAGGAATCCACCGAGCAGGATCGCGGTCGAGGCACTCCCTGGAATGCCAAACGATAGCGTTGGGATCAGGGAGCCGCCCACGGCCGAGTTGTTGGATGCCTCCGAGGCAAGAACACCCCGTTCATCACCCGAGCCGAAGGTGTTCGCCATCCCGGATGACCGCATTGCTTCGCTGTAGGAGACGAAATTTGCCATCGAGGATCCTGCACCAGGGAGAGCGCCGATTATGGTGCCGATGAAACTCGATTTGACCACGGCTCGAGGGTGAGTGATTGTAAAGCGAATTCCCTCAGTGATGCTCCCCGAGAGTTCCGTCGTGGTCTTGGCGATCCCGCCCCGTTCTGCGGCGAGTTTGATCATCTCGCTTATCGCGAAGAGTCCGAGCAAGGCCGCGACGATGTCGAGGCCATCGTACAGTGCCAAACTACCGAAATTGTACCGGACGTCCGGCGCGTTCGGGGACACGCCCACGGTGGTGAACAGCAGCCCGAACATCCCAATGGTCAGCCCCTTCACGATCGAACCCCGCGCGACGACGGTGATCATTGCCAACCCGAGAAGCGCCACCAGAAATAGGTCCGGAGAATTGAACAGCAGGACGAATTCGATGATGAACGGCGTGATCAAAAAGAGGACGATAATCGAAATGATCCCACCGAACGCGGACGATGCGGCCGAAATCGAAAGTGCCGTCACCGCCTGACCGTTTCGCGACATCGGATAGCCATCGAACGTCGTCGCCGCCGAACCTGCCGTCCCTGGCACGTTGATGAGGATTGCCGAGACGCTCCCGCCGTACATCCCACCCATGTAGATACACGTGAGGAGGATGATTGCCGTCGTTCCATCCAGAAACACGGTCAGCGGCAACACGAGCGCCATACCGACAGCCGTCCCGACGCCGGGCGTCGCACCCAACATGACGCCGAAACAGAAGCCAGCAAGGATCCAAAGCAGCGTCTCGACAGTGAGGACGAACTGGACAGCCTCGGTGAATGCCCCGTACATCTCAGGGCCCCACAAACAGCAAGAGCCCTTCGTTCAGCGGCACACCGAGGGCTTCTTCGAAGCCGTAGACGATGCCAAGCGTGACGATGAGCAATATCCCACCGTACAGGCGGTTGATATCGAGGAGAAACACGTACCCAACGATGAACAGGGGCGTTGCGATATAAAATCCCAGCAGGTAGGCGACGAGTATGTACCCCGCCACCAACCCGGCGGTGTACACACTATTCATCGGTTGAGTTTGCGATTGGCTCTGGTCGTCCGCCTCCTGCCCGAGATCCATCTCTTCAGACTCCTCGGACTGGTCGACGATCCGCGTTTCCTCCTCGACGAGGAGCCGGATCGGTCGCGGCAGGTAACTCGAGAGCAACAGGAGTCCACAGCCGACGATTGCGGCGCCAGCAATTGCCCGCGGGAACGTCGCTGCTCTCGCGGAAAAATCGTACGTGCCGTAAAACATGTAGATAGCGACACCCAGCAACACGAGGGTGAAGACGGATTCTCCGTCCACGAGTCGGGCTCGCTCAACGTAGTCTTTCATTGATTGGGTCCTGTTGGACGGGCACGGTTTTACTCGGCGAATTCGTCGAGATCGATCAGTTCGGGAAGTTCGTCGAAGATGGTGTGGAAGTTGTCGTTGAACTCCTCGCGGGGGGTGTAGTGGACGTTCTGACCGGACGCCTCAGCCCAGTCCTGGACGCCGTCGCTGTTGACCGCGTCGTCGATCGCCTCCGCGAGAGTGTCTTTTCGATCGTCGGGAACGTCCTCCAGAACGGCGAACCCACGGCTCTGAGAGATGAAGTCCGCAGACGGGTACCCCAGCTCTTCGATGGTCGGAACGTCGTAGAGGTCCGTCTCGTTGGTGGTGAACATCGCCGTCACCTCACCCTCTTCGACCAGTTCACTTGCCCCCGCCTCCGAGGAAAAGGCCGCTGGGATTTCCCCAGAGGCAACTGCTCGGTTGTGTTCGGCGGCGTCGGGATAGCCAATCCACTCGAACTCCGTATCGAAGTACTCCTCGGACTCGAGGACGGCACCCATCATGTGGAAGCTGCCGAGGTGAACGACCCCGATATTGCTGAATTCGCCCGTTCGATACGCGTCGAGGACGTCTTCGGGATCCCAGTCGGCGTAATCGTTGTTGACCACCATGACCGCGCCCTCGCCGGCAAAGCCCCCGAGCCCCTCGAAGGCCTGCAGATCGAAGTCCGGTTCCTCGATAAGCCACCCAGCGGGAACCGCTGGCAAGTTGAAGACGGCGATCGTGTATCCGTCCGCCTCCTGGCCGGCGACGTGGCCCGGACCAATGAGTTGGTTCCCACCGGGTCGGTTGTCGATTTCGACGGGGACGTCAAGGACACCACCCAAGGCGGGGCCGAGTTCGCGGGCGTATGTGTCTGTCCCCCCTCCTGCCCCACCAGGGACCACGAGGGTGAGTTGTCCATCAGGGAACGTCTCGTCATCCTCACCGTTTCCAGTGTCGTCGCTGCCGTCATCTGTAGCTTCGTCGTCGTCACCGAGGCAACCCGCCAACAGCGATATACCAACCCCTCCCAGTGCAAGCTTCTTTGTAAATGCACGTCTATTCGTGTTCGTGGCTGTCATGCTCCGTCAAAGCGATTGTCGAGGACTATCATTAAGAACTGTGTACCGGCAATAGTTGCCACCTCTTGAGGCCATTGACAATTCAGAACCACACTCGAAGGCGACGGCCCGATAGGGCACGTGGTCCAGACTGTCGTGACTACTGAAACGAGTAACACACGCTCACGGGAAATCGGCTCAAAACTGGATAGTGTCGATTTGAGTATACGTTCGTGAGGTCATGTGGAATGGCTTTCAGTGGCAACGGTAGCTACCAGGTACCGTATTCACAAACGTTATTGTCACACACGCGGATCGTCGGTCGTATGCCGTACAGTACACAGCTCAGAGACCGGCTCGACCGAGACGAGATACTTGTCTGCCCTGGCTCACACGATCCGTTGACCGCCCGCGTTATCGACGAAGTCGGGTTCGACGCGATCTACATGACCGGATACGGGACCTCGCTGTCACGGACTGGGTATCCCGACGCCGGACTGATTACGATGACGGAGATGGTCAGGAACGCACGACATATCCAGGAGACGATCGACGTCCCCCTCATCGCTGACGCCGACAACGGCTTCGGGAACGCCGTCAACACCATCAGGACCGTCCGGGAGTACATTCAGGCCGGCCTCGGCGGGATCCAGCTCGAGGATCAGACCTTCCCCAAGCGCTGTGGTCACGTCGAGGGCCGCCAGGTAATCGAGAAGGAAGCAGCCGTCGGCAAAATCGAGGCTGCAGCGAGCGTTCGCGACGAACGGGACGAGGATCTCGTAATCGTGGCCAGGACCGATGCGCTGGGTGCCGTCGACGGAAGCGTCGACGAGGCGATCGACCGGGCCAACGCGTTTCTCGATGCCGGGGCAGACGTCGCGTTTGTCGAGGGACCGACGACGACGGAGGAGGTCGAGCGGGTTGGTACCGGTGTCGACGGACCGCTGCTCTACAACTGCACCGGTATCTCGCCCCTGATGGATGCAGCGGCGCTCGAGGCGGCTGGCTTCGATATCCTCCTGTATCCCGGCGTCTGCACTCGAACGGCGATTATCTCGATGTACGAGGCCGCCGTCGACATGAAAGAACGCGGGACCGACGCGGTGGGGGAGGTCTATCGCGAGATGGACGAGTTGCCGATCGGTGGCCTTCACGAGTTTTCGGGCTTTCCCGAGGTCGTCGAGTGGGAGGAGTCGTATCTCCCTGCCCACGAGCAGGCGAAGTACGAGGACAGTCTTGGTGCGTCGATCTCCGACACCGACGCCGAGTCCCAGTGATCGTCGGCCGGATCGATGTCTTCACCGCCGGACGAGCGTCGATCACGTAACTCACTGTCGGCGACAGGCGGGTAGGCCACTGCCTATCGATCGGTTTCGACGGCGGCAGCGATCGTGTCGCCGAGCGTCTCGAGCCCGTGGGACTCGAGTGACAGCACGTGTTCGATGATCGTGTCCGTCGCCGCATCGGTCGTTGCCGGGCTGGTCACCGATCGGAATTTTTCCACGATCGCTTCGACCGTGAGTCGGCGTTCGGGTTCACCCCGTGGACCCTCGACCGTCGCCGTCAGGCTTTCGTCAGCCGTTTCGATGCGCACACTTGTTGGCCAGGCAGCGGGGAATCGATCGGTCATCGACGGATCCTCCTCGACGACGATCCGCTCGAGTAGTCCTCGTAGCGCCGGGTCCGTGAGGCGTGCTCGCGTGAATTGGTCCGGCAGCACTGCGCGATCCACGACGGCCACACCCACCGCATACTGTGGACTGAACTGAGCGTCGACGACGGTTTGCGGTTTGATCTTCCGATCCCGCGGGTTCGAGAGGGCGAAGGCGCTTTCGAACGTCGAGACGGTGATTTCCTCGACGTCGTCCGGGTGGATATCGTGTTCGGTCACGAGATCCAGCGTCGCGTCGACGGCTGGATGATTGTACCGGCAACAGGCATAGGGCTTGATCCCAGTCCGGCGGATCTCGAAGTCCGAACCCAATCCCGACGTGAGGCGATCGGGTTGCGGGTCGACCCCGTACATGTTGAGCAGGCCGTAGGTTCCCGTGAGCGGATCCGCAGCGCCACGGAATCCATGCTTCCCCAGCGAGACAGCGAGCACCGCGTCGCGAGCAGCCAGTCCAGGGTGAATCCGCTTCGTCCAGGCACCGTTTTCTTTGTACTGTAAGGAACCGCTCGCCTGACTCAGGACGATGCCAAGCAGGTTCTCAAGCTCCTCGGCGTCGAATCCGGCGAGCAACCCCCCCGCGACCGCACCCCCAAACACGCCGCAGGTCGCGGTCCCGTGAAACCCGCGGTCGAGGTGAACACGGTGGTTTCGAAGGGCCATTCCCAACCGGCAGGCAACCTCGTAGCCGGCGACCATCGCCGTCAGAAACGACTGTCCGTCGACATCTTCTCGCTCTCCGATCGCCATTGCCGCCGCGACGATGGGCGCACCCGGGTGAATAACCGCCTCCCGATGCGTGTCATCCAGTTCCAGCATGTGAACAAGCGAACCGTTGACGAACGCTGCAAAGCTGGCTGATTCTCGTTTGCCGGTCGACCAAACAGTGCTCTCCGGTGGACCCGAAAGTGCCTCGTTTGCGCTGTCGTAGACGACTTGTCCCGAGTCCGTCTCGAGGCCCCTGATTCCAATCCCTAGCGTATCGAGGGTGTACTGCTTCGACAGGCGTTGGACGTCATCTGGAAGGCGCTCGAACGTGAGATCCGTACAGTAGGTGCACAGCTCGGTTGCCGGTTGCATGTGGCGGACAATAGCTCGCGCACACAAATACTATTCCCTCAATTCACGTTCGCTAACCGCGATGTCGTGGGGTTGTTGTGATCACGAGCGGTTCAAATCAGGTCGGCAATGGACGGTCCCTCGTCCTGAAAAACACATCGGTCCACTCACGTCGGGCACCCGTATTTGTCGACCAACGGTCATCACCGTTCAACTCATGCCCGGTGAACTCGATCGACCTGGGCGTGAGCGGGGGTGGCGATCACGTCACGTCATCGCTAGCGAGGTCCTCGATCGTCTCCCGTTCGTACCCGATCTCCGAGAGCACCGCTTCGGTGTGTTCGCCAAGGTCGGGTGGATGACGACGGACCGATGTCGGGGTCTGGGACAGGTGCATCGGGCTGCCGGCCATCGGAATCTCACCGAGACGTGGATGGTCGACCGTCTGGAGCATCCCACGAGATTCGACCTGTGGGTGCTCGAAGGCTTCTGCAAGGTCCCGAACTGGGGCCGCGGGGACGTCGGCGGCCTCGAGCAGCGTCAATGCTTCCTCAGTCGTGTACGTCTCGAACTCCGTCGACAACAGCGCTTCGAGGTCGTCCCGGTGAGCCACGCGGTCTGCGTTCGTAGCGAACCGCTCGTCTTCGAGGAGGGCTGGTCGGTCCAGAGCTCGACAGAGGCGCCGCCAGAGTTTCTCGGAGGCGGCGGCGACCACAACGTGTCCATCTCGAGTGGGAAACGCCTGATACGGGACGATCGTCGGGTGGCGAGAGCCCATTTTCGACGGCGGCTCACCCGTTGCGAAGTACGAACTCGCCATGTAGGAAAGCCAGGCGAGTTGCCCGTCGAAGAGACTCACATCGATCTTCTGTCCATCCGCGTCGGCGAAAGCCCGTCGAAAGAGTGCCGCCAGTATCGCCTGGGTGGCGTACATGCCGGCACCGATATCTGCTATTGCCACCCCAACTCTAACGGGAGGGCCGTCGGGCTCCCCGGTAATGCTCATGAAACCGCTTTCGGCCTGCATGATCAGATCGTATGCCGGATCCCTGGCTGCCGGCCCCCACTCACCGTATCCCGAAAGCGAGCAGTAGATTAGATCTGGGTTACTCGTCGATAGCGTCCCGTAATCGAGCCCCCACTGTTCGGTCGTCCCGACCCGGAAATTTTCCACGAAGACGTCGGCATCTTCGACGAGGTCGCGTAGCACCGCCTGTCCGCGTTCGTCCTTCAGGTTCAACGTGATCGACCGCTTGTTCCGGTTGACACTCGCGTAGTACGCGCTCAGCCCCTCCTCATCGCCAAATCTCGGTGGATACCATCCCCGTGTCTGATCACCCACATTGGGTCGTTCAACCTTTATGACGTCTGCCCCGAGGTCGGCGAGTTGCATCGTACAGAACGGGCCAACGAGGACCTGTGAGGCGTCGATGACGGTGACTCCCTCGAGGGGCCCAACCTCGGTTTCCGGGTCGCGTGCTTCTCCAGCCATCGTCGCCTCTCACTCGTAGGCCGAAATCCCGGTCAGATCCTGACCGAGAATGAGCGTGTGGATGTCGTGTGTCCCCTCGTAGGTGTAGACCGTCTCCATGTTGCTCATGTGGCGCATCGGGGGATAATCGCTGGTGATCCCGTTGCCGCCGAGCATCTCTCGAGCCACGCGTGCCTGATCACGGGCCATGCGCACGTTGTTCCGTTTGGCCATCGAGACGTGCTGTGGACGCAGATCACCTCGCTCTTTCAATTCGGCAAGGCGGTGAGCGAGCAGTTGTGCGAGCGTGATCTGGGTGGCCATCTCCGCCAGTTTCTCCTGTTGGAGCTGGAATCTGGCGATCGGCCCCCCGAACTGCTCGCGGTCGGTGGCGTACTCGCGGGCGGTCTCGAAACAATCTCGCGCAGCGCCGACTGCACCCCACGCGATCCCGTAGCGGGCCTGAGTGAGACAGGACAGCGGCCCCTTCATGCCCTCGACGCCGGGCAGGACGTTCTCCTCGGGAACGAACACGTCGTTGAGACCGATTTCGCCAGTGATCGACGCCCGCAGGGAGAGTTTCTCGCCGATCTTGTTCGTCGAAACGCCGTCACGGTCGGTTTCGACGAGGTATCCTCGGACTGGATTCCCATCGCTCGAGCGATCCTTGGCCCAGACGACGGCCACGTCGGCGATGGGGGAGTTGGTGATCCAGGTCTTCGAGCCGTTGAGCACGTACCCGTCGGCAGTCCCTTCGGCACGAGTCTCCATCGCCGATGGGTTCGACCCGTGCTCCGGTTCGGTGAGTCCGAAGCACCCCACCGCGTCGCCAGCGCCGAGTTTCGGCAGCCATGCCTCCTTCTGGGCCTCGCTTCCGAAGGCGTGGATGGGATACATGACGAGCGCACCTTGCACTGACGCCATCGAACGCAACCCCGAGTCACACGCCTCGAGTTCCTGCATCAACAGTCCATAGGCCGTCTCAGAGACGTTCGGCGAGCCATACCCCTCGAGGTTGGGTGCATAGAACCCCATCTCGCCCATCTCGGGGATTAACTCGGTTGGGAAGGTGCCCTCTTCGTAATAATCGGCGATGTCAGGTCGGACCTGATCGTCGACGAACTCGCGAGCCGTGTCCCGGATCAGCCGTTCCTCCTGATCCAAGCCGTCCTCTAACGCCACGTAGTCGAGCATCACACGATTCACTATCAATAGCGTTCATATAACTCTTTGCGTCCGATCGCTGACCACTACGAGACGTAGTAGCCACTGAACGTCATTGCACACATCCTCACGAGACCATGGCTCACTGTGAAGGTGTGTAAATCGTTTCAATTGTTACTATAGCATCGATGACGCATGACACTGTGGTGACGACCGACCCTGGACCAGCCCGTCACTGGTAGGCCAGTTTCAGTTCGATCTCGTTGACCGCCCCGAGCAACAGATCGGGGATCTCCTGTTCAAAATATGCACCGGTCAACCGGCGGGCAGGCCCGGCGACGGATATCGCCCCGTGTACGGCATCGTCGAGGAGAATTGGGGCACCGACCGCCCGAATGCTCTCGTGGGACTCGCGGTTGTTGAACGCCACACCGCGTTCGCGAATCGTTTCCAGTTGCTCCTCGAGGGCGTCTCGAGTGGTGATCGTTTCGTCCGTGACCCCGGAGAGGCCGGTTCGATCGATAATCGCGTCAACGCGTGCGGGTGGAAGATGTGCGAGAATCGCCTTCCCGGCCGAGAGCGTGTGAATCCGCTTTCGTTTCCCGACCCACGAGTTCGTCGGCACGCCCCGATCCCCGGTCAGGCGGGCGATGTAGACGGCACAATCGTGCTCTTCGACGACCAAGTTCACCGCCTCGTCGGTTTCGTCGACGAGTTGCTCGAGGACCGGTTCAGCGGCGCCGATGAGTTTCCGGTAGTGGTGTTTCGCTTGCATTCCGTGGTCGAGGTATTTCAGGCCGAGCCGGTAGCCCTCGGGGTCGGCCACGACGTAACCCGCCTCCTCGAGGGACGCCAGGTGTTCGTGGGCGGTGCTGTTAGCAATTCCGACGGCGTCTGCCAACTCGACGAGTCTGATGTGCCCGGACTCGTGGATTGTTTCGATAATGGCGAAAGCGGTGGTCGTGGATTTGATCCCCCGCCGAGTATCGGTGTTCCGTCCCATTGTTACAGGACACATGTTGTGTTCGCACATATCTCTTGTCATCGATCGTGTCGAATGGGGCTCTGCAGGGGCTCGAGCACCCGTGCAGCTGGTACCGGGCGTACCTGGGTGAAAGATCCAGTAGGGCACCACCGATAGTTGGGTCGTCACGGCTACAGGCGACTCGCCCAAAGTTTCGATAGTGTCGAAACCATCGTGCATCTGCCCGCCACTGACATCACTGAAACATGCAAAGCAATAGACGTGGCGGGGGCTAGTAGCTGCAACAGGTGCTGTTCATGACAGCGGCAACGTTGCGTGGACACATCACATGTCCATACGAGATGGGGTCGACCTGCAGGGGAGCGTACATTACAAGCATATGGTTGTAATGTTAGGGAGGCGATAGTCGATGTCGAATAGGTATTATTTCGCCACTGTCGAAATGCGTTCACACCAGAGCTCCACTCCAACTCCGGTCCGGACGTCGCTCTCTGTACGTCCACGGAGAAGGGCCGGCTCGGGAGTTATCCACTCGAGTGAGCGAAGGCCACCGTCCAACAACCAGACGAGAGGGCATCGATACGGTTGACGACGACTACCAGCTCATCGGTTTCGACAATGACGAAGGGAATTGACCAGGGATGCCGGTTACTCCTGGCGCTGTTGTCGGTAGGCAACGAGGCCTCCCGCCTCGAGAATCGACTGGAGATTCGGTGGCAAGGTGCCCGATGGAAGGGTGGTCTCGTCACGGAGGTTGGTGAACGTGCCAGCAGAGAGGTCGATGGCGACGGTGTCGCCATCATTGACCACACTCGAGACACCCTCGACTTCGGCCAGGGGTAGACCGACGTTGATACAGTTGCGATAGAAAATTCGAGAGAACGATTCCGCGACGACCGCACCGACACCGGCGTACTTGAGGGCAAGTGGAGCGGCCTCGCGGGAGGAACCCAGGCCGAGATTCTCGCCGGCAACGATGACGTCGCCGGCCTCGATTCGGTCGGGCAATTCGGGATCGTACCCCTCGAGGACGTGATCGCCGAATTCGGCCTTGTCGTCGAGGTGCAGATACTTCCCGGGTAAGATCTGGTCAGTGTCGACCGCGTCACCGATGACGTGGGCGGTGCCTTCGATATACATCAGGCCACCTCCCTCGGATCGGTAATCTCGCCGTAGATAGCAGCGGCGGCGGCCGTTTCCGGACTGCTGATGTAGATTTCTCCTGGCCCCATGCGCCCGGGGAAGTTTCGGTTCATCGTCCCGACACAGGTGTCGCCCTCACCGAGTAAGCCGCCGTGGGCCCCGAAACAGGGGCCACACCCGGGGGCGTTCACCACCCCGCCAGCGTCCATGATGCGGTTGGTGATTCCCTCCTCGTTCATTCGCTTGGCGGCTGCCTTGCTGCCGGGGACGACGATCAAGTCGGTGTGTTTCGCGACGACGTCGCTACCGAGGACGTCGGTGAAGGCACGAATGTCTTCGTATCGAGCGTTGTTGCAGGTGCCGACGAACACCTGATCGACCGCCGTTCCCGCATTGTCGACGACCGTCCCGATGTTGTCGACGGCAGATGGCATCGCCACCAGCGGTTCGATCGCCGACCCATCGATTCGGTGGGTCGTGGTGTACGCTGCATCGGGATCGGCTTCGACGGTTTCGTAGGGCGCTCGTGCACGTCCCTCAAGGTAGGATTCAGTGACGGAATCCGCAGGAATGATCCCCGTCTGTGCGCCGAGTTCGACCGCGAAGTTGGTGAGCGTCTGGCGTTCGTGCATCTCGAGCGCGTCGATACCAGGGCCGTAGTACTCGATCGCGTCGTAAATCGCCTCGCTGGCCGTCAGTTCCCCCATGATGGCGAGGCCCAAATCCTTTGCACTGGTCCCCGCGGGAAGTTCGTCGGTCACGACGAGTTTGCGCGTCTCCGGCACCTTGAGCCACAGTTCACCGGTCCCCAGCGCCTGCCCGAGGTCCGTATGAGAGATGCCCGTCGAGAACATGCCGAAGGCCCCGTGGGTCGTCGTGTGCGAATCCGAGCCGATGATGAGCTGTCCGGGTAGGGCGTATCCCTCCTCGGCGACGATATTGTGGAGGATTCCCTGCCCCGAGTCGTAGAAGTGTTCGACAGCTTGCTCGTCCAACCACGCGCGCATCTCGTTCATGTGCGTCGTAATCGTGGGATCACTCGAGGGCACGTGGTGGTCGAACGCAACGATTGCCTGCTCCGGATTGGCGATCCGATCGTACCCGAGGTCGTCCATCCGTTCGATACCGCGGTACATCGAGAGATCGTTCGCCAGGATCCAGTCCGGCGTAACGTCGACGAGATCGCCGGGATCGACCGTCGAGGCCGTCGCATGGCTGGCTATGATCTTCTGGGCGATTGTCTGCCCCATATCAGGTCGGTTGCGCTTCTCCCCGATATAGTTATTTGTTAGTTCGGAATCACTTGTCTCGAGGGGTGCATTTCTTGCCGGTACACTAGCACGTATAAACACGCTCGGATACGTGTGGGGTATAGAGCCCATGGGACAATCCAGTGAGACAGCCGACGGATCGCCGCTACGACAACTCGACGAACTGGACGTGATCGTCGATACTGACGCACACATTCGTGAGACGGTTGAGGACCTCATTCCCTACATCGACGACCGGTACGAGGGAGCAAAGTGGATCGTCGAGCGAACCGAACACCCAGAACGGGACATCTACTCGCTGACGCACTCGCTCCCGCCGAGTCTCCACGCCGAGCGCGGTGGGTGGAGTGCCGACACGAACACGGTCGATAAGAAACTGCAGGAATTAGACGAGTTCAACATCGATTACGGCATCGTCGACCCGGGATTGAACCTGGTGTTGCCAACGGTCAACAACGAGCGCATCGCCGTCGCGATGATGAACGCCTATAACAGTTGGCTGCTCGATAACTTCCTGGACGAGGGGAACCATCGGCTGAAAGCCAACCTCCTGGTATCTCACCACAAACCGGACAAATCGGCCGAAGAGATCGATCGGTTGGCGAACGAAAAGGACGTCGTCGGCGTTGCTCTGCCGTCGACCGGCGTCATTCCGCCGGTTGGACACGAGCGCTACGACCCGATCTACCAGGCTGCCAGTGATCACGACCTCCCGGTGTTCTTCCACGGGGCGTCTACTAACACGTCACACGTCTTCCCGCTCCAGCGGATGTACAATCAGACGTACACGGAAGACCACGTCATCATCCACCCGTTCAGCCAGATGTGGAACCTGTCGTCGCTCATCTTCCAGGGTGCCCCCGAACGCTTCCCGGACCTCGACTTCGTGTTCCAGGAGTCCGGCGTGGGGTGGATCCCCTACCTGATGTGGCGCATGGACGATCATTACCTCGAGATGAACTACGAACTGCCGCTCCTCCAGCAAATGCCAAGCGACTACATACACGATCAGATCTACTTCACGACCCAGCCGCTGGGCCACACCGAGGACAATCCGAAACACCTGGCGATGGCCATCGAGATGGCGGGGCCGGACAACATTATGTACTCCTCTGATCTCCCGCACTCGGATTTCGACCCACCGAGTGAGTTGTTCAACCGGATCCGCTCGCACTTCGATCGCGAAACCGTCGAGAACATCATGGGGAAGACTGCCATGGATTTGGTAGACCTCTAACGCGCCACGCCACAGATTATCCACGCTATGCCAAGCAAACACAAAGTTGCGACGACCGAGGAACTCAGCGACGGTTCACGAGTCATCGCGGAGATCGAGGGACAGGAAATCGCGGTATTCCAGATTGACGGCGACTACCACGCCATTTCGAACTACTGTGTCCACCAGGCCGGCCCGCTCTGTGAGGGGAAACTCACGGGGGATATGTACATCGACGACAACGGCTGGGACTGGAACTACGACGACGACGAAAAGCACATCACGTGCCCGTGGCACGGCTGGCTCTTCGACGTGACAAATGGTGAAAACATCCACAATTCGAAGTACAGGGTCCCAACATACGGTGTCGAGGTTGAAGACGGCGATATCTTCGTCATCAGGTGAGTCACGTGACAACTCACCCACCACACACCGCTAAAACGCTCCGGGCCGCTATCGAGGGAGAGGAGCTCGTGGTTGCTCCCGGCACGACCGACGCACTGACGGCCTCGATCGCGGCCGACGTGGGGTTCGAGACGGTCTACCTCGGCGGCTATGCGACCGGCGCGGCAACAGCCATCACCGAGCCGATGACGACGATGACCGAAATGGCCGACCGAGCTCGAGAGATAACGGCGCAGGTGGACGTACCGCTAATAGTCGATGGCAACGCCGGGTTCGGCAACCCAGCCCACACTCACCGAACGATCAATCACTTCATCGACGCAGGGGTGGCCGGCCTCCACATCGAGGATCAGGTCTATCCGAAGCGACTGCACTATCACGAGGGAAAACACCACATCACCGACGTCGAGGCGATGAAACGAAAGGTCGAAGTCGCCGATCGAGCGCGGCGCGAAGCGTCCGGCGATATCGTCCTGATCGCTCGCTCGGACGCCAACCGTGGCGATCGGCGGGAGCGCGAGACGATCGAAGACGCGGTCGACCGCGTCAACGCCTACTTCGAGGCTGGGGCTGACGTCGGCATGCTCTTTCCGCGGACCTGGGAGGAGATGGAGTACGTCGCCGCCAACGCCGCGGGTCCGATGACGTTCGTCCACTCGGACAACTACGAGCCACGGCCCACCACCCAGGATCTCGAGGACCTCGGGTACGGGCTGGTCATCTACCCGACGGCCGCGCCGGTCGTGATCACCAAGCATATGAAGGCACTCTACGAACAGATCCGCGATGCGGGCGAGACCGGCTGGGACCCAGCGGAGTACGGGGACGTTCGCAACTACATCGAGTCTATCATCGGCCTCCCGGAGTATTACGACATCGAGGACCGTTCGGGGAACAAATAACCTCGCCATGAGCCCAGCCGCCCCAACCGATTCCACGACCGCACCGCTCGAGGGGATTCGGGTCGTCGACTGTACGCAGATGCTCTCCGGCCCCTTCGCGAGCCAGTTGCTCGGGGACCTCGGGGCGGAGATCGTCAAAATCGAACGCCCAGGAGTGGGTGATATCACCAGACGGATCGACCCGGCTATCGACGGCGACGAGATCACTGCGTACTTCGCCTCGCTCAACGGCGGAAAGAAGAGCGTCGAACTCGACTGTTCGACCGACGACGGGGCAGCGGCACTCGAGGCGCTCGTCGACACCGCTGACGTCCTCATCGAGAACTACAAACCCGGAACGATGGAGCGGTGGGGCCTGGGGTATGAGGCCCTTGCCGAAACCAACCCGGAGTTGCTCTACTGTTCGATCACCGGCTTTCTCGAAGGCCCCTACAGCGACTTACCCGCCTTCGACATGGTCGTACAGGCACTCAGCGGGAGCATGAGCATCACCGGTGAAGCTGACGGCCCCCCGGTCAGGCCGGGACTCCCGATCGGCGACATCTGTGCCGGCATGTACGCGGTGATCGGCATCACGACTGCACTCGGCGTCCGGGAGGAGTGTGGTGGGCAGCACATACAGGTCCCCATGTTCGGGGGCCTCGTCTCCTGGCTTACCGAACGCGCGGGTCGGACTTTCGCGACGGGTGAACCCTACCCCCGAAACGGAAGTCAACACGCCTCATTGGCCCCATATCGCCTCTTCGAGGCCGAAGACGGCTGGCTCGCACTCGCGATTGGCAGCGACCGCTCGTGGGACCGCCTCTGTGTGGCGATCGACCGACCGGATTTACGTGAGGATCCCCGGTTCGCCACGAACGCAGCCCGCCTGGAGCATCGTTCGACGCTTGCCGAGTTACTCGAGGGGGTCATCGAGTCGACCACCACCGAGGTATGGTTCAACCGGTTCCGCGAGTACGGCGTTCCCGGGGCACCGGTCAACGATACAATCGACGTCTTCGAGGACGAACACCTAGAACAGGCACCGTACACCGTAGAGCGGACCGTCGGCGAGACCCCGATGACTTTCGTCACGGCCCCGATATCGTTTTCGGGACTCGAGACTCGGCAAAATCGGGACATCCCGAACCTTGGCGAACACACGACGGCCGTTCTGAGCGACGTACTGTCGCCGTCCGCGCTGCGGACTCTCCAGCACTCGACGTGAGACATGCTGTAGCGGTCGTTGGGATGGATCCGAGATTGCTTCGGTGCCGAACCAGGCGGGACATCAACCGAATGGAGGTGCGAGACCGTGTTCGGATCCGTGCGTCTCGCTGATGCCGTCAGGCGAGAAGCGGCGGTTCTGTGGCGCGACGGACGCGGCTGGATCCTGGTCTCGATCAGTCTGGGCTGGTTCCTCTCGATCGGCGTTCGACTGGTCTATCCGGCACTGGCCCCGTTCTTTCGTGCGGACTTCGGGATCGGGTTCGGCACGACCGGGCTCTTACTCACGTTGTTGTGGGCAGCATACGCCATCGGGCACATCCCAGGCGGCATTCTCGGCGACCGGCTCGGCGAGGGTCGCATCCTCGTGGCAAGCACCCTCATCGCCGGCGTCACCGTCCTCGTCGTTGCGCTGTCGATGTCGGTCTGGATGCTGTTTCTGGGAACGATCACGTTCGGTCTCGCGACGGCACTGTTCGGGCCGACCAGATTCACCGTCTTCACCAGCATTTACGACGAGCGAGCGGGTTCAGCGATCGGGATCACGATGGCTGCCGGGAGCGCCGGCAACGCCGTTCTCCCGGTGGTGGCAACGCTCGTCGCAGGCGCGTTGATCTGGCGATACAGCTTTCTGTTGTTCGTGCCCGCATTTGGCGTGGTCGCGATCGGACTCTTTCTGTCGGTGCCGAGTCGCCTTACCCCTGCCACAGCGAGCCTCGACGGACTCTCCCTCGAGACCCTCGAGCACCTCAAGCGCGGGATGACCACCGGCGGTATCCCGTCCATCGTCGGCGTACAGATTTGCTTTTCGTTCGTCTTTCAGGGGTTTTCGGGGTTTTATCCACTCTATCTCATCGAATCGAAGGGCGTTACCCCCGGGGTGGCCTCCGCCCTGTTCGGCCTCTTTTTCGCGGCCTCGTTCGTTGTTCAACCGCTCGCGGGGAGCGCAATGGATCGCGTCGGGTCACGTCGGTCGCTCCTCGTCGTCCTGGCGATCAGCGCGATCGCACTCTGGCTGTTACCGTTCGTCGAAACTCTGGGCGTCCTGATTCTCCTTACGCTGGTGTTGAGCCTCCTGAACGGCACGGCAGTCATCACACAGACGTACATCGCCGACGCCCTCCCGGAGGACATGAAGGGGACGGGGCTGGGAACGCTGAAGGCAGGGTGGATGACTGTCGGGGCAACGAGCCCACTGCTGATCGGGCTACTCGGCGACTACGGATCGCTGGACGCCGGGTTCGTGGTGCTCGCCATCGTGGGGTCGATATCGGTGGCGGTCACGACTCTCAAACTGTAGGCCGATCCCCACCTGTCTCACGGGGTGGGCGGTGCTCGAGGGGCGTGACTGCGTGTCGAGTGCGATGGAAATTGCGGACAATCAAAATCAGTATATAGTAATATTGTTGTTATAACTTGCAGATTTCCTTTATCGAAGTGCCTGACTTGGAAATTGCCGTTCGAGTTAGCGAAGCCGATAAGAAGTATGGCTTTTCAATAGATTACCCATATTTTTCGTTCAAATTTGTGCATATATTGTTAATCCTCCATAATTTTGCCCGGTCACCATCCATCTAACACCGCCGACCAACCCCGCTCTCAGATCCCCACAATAGTGTAATTTATATGTGTTATCTGGGAACGTGTATTGTATCTTGCTTTTCTGCCAGTGCCGATTACGCACCGATCGAGGCTGCGTTGGGATCCACCCGTCGACCGAGTAAAAAACGACAGGCGATCAAATGGACGTGATGCGCGTATAGTCTTCATCCAGTGCGGCCGCGTCCTCAGGCAACAGCGCCGTCACCACCGTCTCGGCATATTCGTTGAAGTAATCGACCAACCGAGCGATCCGATCCGAATCGATCGCCTCGAGTGAGTCGAGCAACATGAATGGGACAGAGTCGTGGACGTCGTGAACGAGGTAGCCTGCGAGCGCAAAGACCAGTCCCGTCACTTCTCGCTCGCTTTCCGAGAGGTGACTGACGATATCCTCATATGTCTCTCCACGCTCGGTCTGTCTCACGATGTGCAGTTCGAACGTCGACTGCTCCACGTGACGTCGTCCCTCTCTCACCGTCTCTTCGGTCTGCTCGATCCAGATACGAGCGAGATTGTCGTAGTCGAGTACATCCAGGACTGACGCCATGTGCTGGTTGAACGCCTCCACGGACTCCCGTTCGATCCGGTCGATTCGCGTTCGGAGGTCGGTCAATCGGTCGGCTGTCGCCGCTCGCTCTGCCCGGCGATCGTCGAGCGTTTCCACGTCGGCTTCGGCCGACGACAGTTCGGACTCGACGGACTCGAGTTCGGCTTCGAGACGTTCGACCTCGAACTCGAGTTCAGTGACCCGCTTTTGCTGATCGAGGGTCTCGTCCTCACTCGTCGTTTCGAGGTCGCTCACTTTCGACTCGAGGTCGCTCACCCGCGCCTGGAGTTCGTCCTCTCTGTCGTCGAGTTCTTCGAGTCGATCTCGGCGATCCTCGAGTTCGGTTGTCGTCCGATCGATATCGGATTGCAGGCGCTCACGCTTCGATTGGACGTTTTTGGCCTCACGAAGCGTCCCCTTCCGATCGTCGATACGGCTTCGCAGGTCGCTTCGTTCGGTGAGTTTCTCCTGTCTGAGCGAGCGCAACCGCTCGATCGTCGATTCGATCTGAGCGGCATCGACGGTCGATCCACACGTCCAACAGACGACCGACGTGTCGTCCTCGAGCAGTCGATCGGTCACCGATTCGCCAGCCTCTCCGGGCGACGATTGCCCGGTGCCCCCAGCGGACGACCCAGCATCTGCGGTGAGCGCCGAGGTGATCTCGGGGTTCGTTCCCTCGAGCATCTCCTCGTTGAACTGAATAATGCTTTGGAGCTGGGTCGTGGCGGATTCGAGCGCCGACCGCTGCTCGCGCAATTCAGTCAGTTCGGCCTCGATGGCAGCTGGATCGGTCGCCAGCGAGTCCGGGAGGTCCGACAGCGCATCGCGAGCATCGGCCAGTTCCGATTCGAGTCGCTGGATGCTCTCGGTTTCGGTTTCCCGCGTGAATCGCACGTTCTCGAGTTCCGTTCGGACCCGCTGTAACTCGTCTACAGCTGCTTCCAGCTCCCCATCATCGTCATCGGAAGCCGCTGCCCGCGTTTCATCGAGCGCCGCACGCTCATCTTCGAGATCGGCTCTGGTGGCCGCCAACTCCTCCTGTACTGACTGTCGTTGGCCCTCGAGTTCCGGGAGGCGGGATTTCGTCTCAGTGAGTCGCTCGATTTCCTCGTCGAGTTGGCGCTTTTGAGCCTCGGCCTGTTCGATCTCGGCCTCGATCGCATCGAGATCGACCGGCCGCATGATGATCTCGCGCAGATCCCGTCCCTGTCTGACGGCCTGCCGAGCTTCGTTCGATTCGAGCAAAAACGCGAAGAGATTGGCGAGTGTCGGGTCCTCTAAATAGGGGTCTCCGGTGGTGACGACCGTCCCGTTCCGGCGTTCGAATCGACGCTCGTAGGTCTCCCCGCCGATCGTCAGTCGCACGAACCCGCTGTCTGCATCGGCCTTCAGCGAGGCGTTCTCGCTGCCGAGTGCCGCCATGATCGAGCGAAGAAACGACGTTCGGTTGGTCGCGTTTTTGCCAGTGAGGACGTTGACGTCAGTCGAAAGTTCGACCGTCGTCGAGTCGATCCCGCCGATGTTCTCGACTCGAACGCGTGGTCGTTCGGATACATCGCTTGAACTCATTGGCCATCCATTGGTGAACGGAGTACTTATATCGACGGCAAGTGTCGCCACCCTCTCGAGAGACCCAACTGCGGCGTCATTGACCGATGACTCACCCCTGTGGGCGGCCCTGTCGTCGAAATTGCAGGATACAGCCGACACCAGCCCCTGATTGTCGCTGGTCACCAACCCCGTACGGTCATCGCTGTCCCGTCGAACCCTCCCACGGGCTGCGGTACCGATGTACCCGTGATCGCCGAACCGCCGTGGACACTTTCCAGGAAGTGACGTTACGAAACCCTCTCATACGGATTGCTGTAACTGTTTACCGGTGATTGCCGACCCGGTATGGGCAATCACCGGTAAGAGACGACAGTAAACCGTATCACTCGGCACAATCACAGCCTCCGGTCTGAAGATAGGGTCCGATATCGTACTGTTGACCGCACTCCTCACAGAGGACGGTCACGTCCACCAGCACCGACGTGGTGGTATCAGCGAGCGTCCCCGCCTGCTGATGTCGATCGATCGTGTCCTCTGCGACCGCGATCAAGCGATTCGAGAGGCGCTGTACAGCCGCACCGTCACGCTGAAGACGGTCTTCATCGGTTGTCCCCGAATCCGGCCCCTCGAGATCGCGTTCGCTCCGGAGGTACGTGTGTATCGCCTGGTGGGAGACGAAGTCAGTCCGAAGCTCCGAGACGTCGATCCCGGCCCGCTCGAGTTCGCGTTCGGCCTGTACCCGCATCCCGGCACTGACCTCGTCGTCGGTCAGGAGCCGGTACGTGTTCGCCGCTTCGCCCTCGAGCGGCGCCAATCCGGACTCACGCATGTGGTCGCGAAGCAGGCGGACGTTGAACCGACGCGCCAGGTCCCGGAGGCTCTCTCGCTCGACACCCTCGCCGAGCCATCGTCGTTCGAGTTCCGCCCCGAGCTCCTCGAGTTCGCGCTCCTCGAGCAATCTGGCTACTTTCGTTGGCATTCCGTTCCTCCAGCGGTCGCTTGGGCCAGGCGGACGCGCATACGGTGTGTCGTCGTTCGAGATACAGGAACGTACCGGTTCACATCCCGACATTACGCGTCGTCGTCAGCACTCCCCTTCGACTGTCGAGAAGCCCGGCGTGGCGTCAGTGGAGGCCGTTCATACGTAACGCCACACCCACCGCACTCGACGACCGGATGAACGTCCGGACTGACACCCTCGAGCGTGAATTCCAGGACTGGGTGGTCACACGACGGGCAGGGTTCGGGACGAAACACGGCCGCACAGTCCGGACAGCTGAAGCGCGCCCCTTCGTCGGTCTCGAGACGAATCGGCTCGAAACCACAGTCGGGACACGCTGTCGGGAGCCGCACGTCCGTCGAGTTCGGCGGCGCACCCAGTGCCAACAGCGTCAGTGGTCGGTCATCCTCATTCAGGCCGGACTGGAATGTTCCGGGCCCAAAGCGGATCGCCTCGCCGGCCTCGACGGACACCACACCGTCGATCGTCTCGAACGTCGCCGTCCCCTCGAGGACGACGAACAGTTCCGCCTGGTCGGCGTGTGCGTGGAGACCACCGGGCAAGGAACCACCTGGCGGAATCTGGTAGTGCTGGAGCGCAACGTCCGTTGCCTCGAGGGCAGCGGCGAGGTTGCGCCGAGTGGCCGCTGGAAGGGTCGTGGCCTCGAGGCTATCGATGCGAACGCGTTCCATACCACGACCAATTCGGGGCTGCCAATTAGTGGTTCGCCCGGGCCGGGTCGAACCGGTGATCGAAACCAAAGGTTATGCCCCGGGCCCACCCAATCGAGAGCATGACCGAGGACACAGGCGGTGACGGCGATCAGGCCAGTCGGGTGGGCACATCGATCGGCTCGATCCTCGTTGCGACAGATGGCAGCGAGGTGGCGGGGCGGGCACTCGAGCGAGCGATGACGATCGCCGAAGGGACCGGGGCGACGGTACACGTCCTCGCGGTCGTCGACACCGTCGGCTCGCCGATGACCTTCGACGTCGACACCGTGAGCGAGCTCGAGGCGGGCAAAGAGCGCGTCGTCGAGGAGATCGTCGCGGCTCACGACGACCACGTCGTCGACATGACCGGGGCCGTCCGGCGCGGGCGACCCGCAGCGGAGATCCTGGCATATGGCGACGACCACGACGTCGATTTCGTCGTCGTCGGCCGCTCGGGCCAGTCGCGGATCGCGGACCGATTGCTCGGCTCGACGGCCGACCGCGTGGTGAGAACCGCGAGTCGGCCGGTAGTCGTCGTTCCCGAGGAGGTCCTCGAGGACGAGTAACGGGTGCCCGACTGGCGACGACGTGGTGGTTGATCCGCCTCGAGCCTTCGTCACACGTCACCACGGGAGGGTACCGACAGCGGTGTCCGCTGGCACAAGGGATATATGGCTCGTAATTATATCTCATTACACCATGGCAACAGCCCCCTTCGATCAGGTCGACGTCGACTACGACGACGGCACCGACGAATCGCCCGAAGACTACCCGCACATCCACGACAAGATCGAGAAGGCCATCGAGGTCACGCGACAGGGCCTCGAGCAGTACGAGAACCCCGCCGTGATGTGGACCGGCGGGAAGGACTCCACGCTCGTGCTCTACTTCGTCAAGGAGGTCGCCGACCGCTTCGACCTCGAGGTTCCGCCCGCCATCTTCATCGATCACTACCAGCACTTCGCGGAGATCCACGACTTCGTCGACCACTGGGCCGAACAGTGGGATCTCGAGGTCATCTACGCCCGCAACGACGACATCGGCGAGTACGTCGAGGCGAACGACCTCACCCCCGGCGACGACATTCCCGTCGCGGACCTCTCCGAACACAACCGCCACCACGTCGAGCACATCCTCGAGTACGAGGAGGACACGTTCCCGTTCTTACTCGACACCTACGCCGGCAATCACCTGCTCAAGACCGTCGCCCTCAACGATGCCCTCGAGGCCCACGACGTCGACGGCGTCATCTCGGGCGTCCGCTGGGACGAACAGGAGGCCCGCGCCGACGAGACGTTCTTCTCGCCGCGTCACGACCCCGAGATCTACCCGCCACACGACCGCGTCCAGCCGATTTTGCACTTCGAGGAGGCTGCCGTCTGGGAGGCGTTCTGGAACTTCGTCGTCCCCGATACGGTCGAGGCGTTCCCTGACGACGGCTACGTCCCCGAGAGCGCCGAGGACCTGCCCGAGGGCCTCGAGCCCTTCGACACCCCCGTCTCCCCAAAATACTGGGAGGGGTTCCGCTCACTGGGGAGCGAAATCAGCACCGAAAAGACCGAAAACGAGCCCGCCTGGTTGCAGGACCTCGAGGGAACGACCGAGCGTGCGGGTCGCGCCCAGGACAAAGAGGACCTGATGGCGCGCCTGCGTGACCTCGGGTACATGTAGGTGCTCCCTCACAAATTTCCGGACGAAACTACAACAATCGAATCGTATAGCTACAAAAACAGTATCGCTGATTTTTGGCACCTGAACGTCTATACATACCGTATTTGGAAATGGCCGGGCTACTCCGTATTCCGGCAGCAGTCTCGAGTTCGGATATGAACCACGGCAATAACTGACAGGACTAACCTGCCGGCTCGGAGCAGTCGTTCGCGCCGCCGACAGGAGTGACCTGCCGGCCCAGGGAAGCCGCTTCGACCACGGATCGCTAGCCGGTCACCACGGGCTCGAGCAGGCCCGTCGATTTGAACTCGCTACGCGATCACCGCGTCGCTCGGTGCTCGCCGTGTTTGACGCCGATGGCGAGCATAACCACGCCGAAAAGCGCCATCGAGGGCAGCACCATCATCATGATCGTCTGAGTCGTCATCGGTGCCATCGGCGTCACTGCTGGCAGAACGAACAGCGTTCCAACGCCGACGGCAACCACGGCCACGAACGCCGCGATCGTCTTGGTCAAATCGAGTGTCATGCCCCCACGTAAGTGTCGATGGGCCCTAATGGTATCGGGAACCGGCAGGCGAGACCACCGTCCACAGCCCGATCCGACGATCGACACGCAACGACGGGTGTCCCTGCGGCCTGCAGGCGACGAATGGGTGGGGTACCCATAGGTTCAATTGACTCGAGTGCACGCACTCCGACATGCCACCGGACGTTGCGACGTATCTCCACGCCAGAGCCACCAAGGGACCCAGCCTCGCCCCTGACGGACGACTCGCCTTTCGCAGCGACACCACGGGGACGATGCAGTGCTGGTCGCTCGAGGAACCAGGTGCGTGGCCAACCCAACAGACGTTCGGGGACGAGCGCGTCTCCTTCGTCGAGTGGTCCCCAGCGGGCGATCGCCTCGCCTTCGGCATGGACGCTGGCGCAAACGAGCGAGACCAGCTGTTCACGATCGATCCAGCGACCCGCGAGGTCGACCAGTTGACCGACCGCCCGGACGCCATCCACGCCTGGGGCGGCTTCAGCCCCGATGGCACGCAAGTCGCGTTCGCCGCCAACCGTCGCGACACGGCCGTTTTCGACCTGTACGTACAGGACCTCGAGGGTGGAGCCGACGCGGAGCCGACACTCGTTGCGACTGGCCAGGACGTGAGCCGGCGCGAAGATGGCGGCCGACTCTTCGTCGCCGGCTGGAGCCCTGACGGGGCGACCCTGCTCGCGGGTGAGTCACACGCCAGTTCCGACGAGGACCTGTTCGCGGTCGACGTCGCCACCGGCGACGCCACCCACCTGACGCCACACGACGGCCACGTTCGCTATCGGCATCCGACGATCGGCCCGGACGGCGATGGGGTCTACTGCTGTAGTGACGCCCGGAGCGACACCCTCGAGCTCGTGCGGATCGAGGTGGCCTCGGGCGCGCTCGAGCCGGTCGAAATCGAGCGACGCGGCGACAACCCCGATCCCGGTTCACGCGCCAGCCTGGCGGACTGGAGCGTCGATGGACTCGCCCTCGATGCCGAAACCGGCCGGCTGTGTCTCACCAGAAACGTCGATGGCTATTCGGTCCTGCTGGCAGGGAGTCTGGTCGACCCGGAAACGGCCACGATTTGGCCGGTCGAGACGCCCTCCGGTGTCGTCCAGGACCTGACGATTGGCGCGGACGGTCGGCGGGCCGTCATGACCGTCTCCGCGACGAACCTGAACTACTCCATCTACACGCTCGAGTTGGGGCCGTTCGATCCGTCCTCGAGGGAGGGTGGGGCCCACGGCTCGAACACTGAGACACCGTCGAGTGAGGACACACAGTCGAGCGACGGCCAACTGGGCGTGGAGGCACTCGAGCGCTGGACCGTTCCCTCGCCCGGTGGGGTTCCCCTCGAGCGCTACCACGTTCCCGACCTGATCCGGTACGAAACGTTCGATGGACGGGAGATCCCGGCGTACGTCACTCTTCCCCCGAGTGACGCTGAAAACGAAGAACCGGTCCCGGTGATCGTCGACATCCACGGCGGTCCCCACTCCCAGCGTCGCCCCTCCTGGCGCAACCGACCGATCCGTCAGTACCTCCTCGAGCAGGGTTACGCGATCTTCGAGCCGAACGTGCGGGGGTCCGCGGGGTACGGAGCCGAATACGCCGCCCTCGACGACGTCGAAAAGCGCATGGACTCGGTCCGTGACGTCGCGGCGGGCGTCGACTGGCTCGAGGCTCACCCGGCCATCGACAGCGAGAAAATCGTCTGTTACGGGCGCTCCTACGGCGGCTTCATGGTCCTGGCCTGTATCACCGAGTACCCCGATCTGTGGGCCGCCGCCGTCGACTTCGTCGGCATCGCCAACTGGGTCACCTTCCTCGAGAACACGGGCGAGTACCGTCGGTCCCACCGGGAAGCCGAGTACGGGTCTCTCGAGGACGATCGGGCGTTCCTCGAGTCGATCAGCCCGATCCACGACGTCGAACGGATCGAGTGCCCCCTGTTCGTTCAACACGGCGCAAACGATCCGCGGGTGCCAGTGGCGGAGGCTCGCCAGATCGCCGACGCCGTCGCCGAACAGGGCGTTCCGGTCGAAACCTGTATCTTCGAGGACGAGGGCCACCACACGACCAAACGCGAGAATCGGATCGAGCAGTTCGAGCGCATTGTGGCGTTCCTCGAGGAACACGTCCCCCCAGCGGGCGGTGAGTGATGGCGGTCAGACGAGATCCTTCGCCTTCGACCCCACGACTGGGAGTTCGAACCGCTCGCCCTTGTACGCCTTCAGCATCAACACCAGCCACAGGATCAACGCCAGTGGGCCGGCGACGAGCCAGAACAGCGCCGTCACGAGACCAAAGCCGGCGGCGAACAGCCAGCCCACCACTGGAATCAGGTCGAGGAAGATGGCGATCACGCTGAAGACGATGCTGAGTACCGCCAGGCCCCCGAAGACGAGCATGCTCTGGGCGGCGTGAAACCGGACGAACTCGTTTCGCTCCTCGAGCAGGAAGAAGACGAGGCCGGTTAGGAACCCGAAGAGGTAACACAGCGTCCCCGCGACGTTCTCGTCGAGGCCGCCAACGACTTGGGTTTCGCTGTTCGTTTCCATCCCCGCCATCGTCGGGTCGTCATGGGACCGGCTAACATCCATCGACGCATCGTCCTCGAGTATCGCTGTCCCGCACCCGCTACAGAACGCGCTATCCGGGTCCAGTTCCTCCCCACAGGAGTGACAATTCATAGCTATTGTGATAACATAACACAGCTTAACTGTTTCGGGTGCGCCCACCCGGAGTCACACCAATCCAGGCCCGATCCCCGAGCCCCTGGTACGGATCGCTGACCTCACCATCCGCGGATTCACGACCCCGTTGTGGGCACTCGTCGGGGCAAGGTGACACGAATTCCGCTCAGGCGGTCTGTTGGAACGGTCCACCGGTGGTTCCCCCTCCCGAATCGGCAATCACCGGGAAACGACGACAGGAAACCGACTCACTCCTCGACGGTAATCGTGATTTCGTCGGTCTCACCAAAGGCGCGGTGGGGGCCATCGGCCAACTGCAAACAGAGGTCGTACTCCCCGGGCTCGAGTTCGATCTCCCCCTCGGATTGGCCGTCTCCGTAGTGATAGATGCCCTCCTCCTCTTGTGCTTCCCCGGGTCCGGGAATCGTTTCGCCCGTCTCGAAGCACTCGCGGTCGATCAGGACGTGTACGTGCCCCTCACCGACGACCGCCTCGCCCGCCGGGGCGAGGTCCACGCCCTCGGCCTCGAATTCCATCTCGACGGGCGAGCTGACCGTATCACCGTCTTCAGGAGTGACGAACCGGGCGGCAGCGTCGTCGGGCTGGTCGTCGACGGTTATCTCATCGTCGTCGTCGTCCGTGTCGCCGTCCCCGAGGCAGCCACTCAACGCGATCGTTCCGACGACAATTGCACCAGTCAGCTGTCGACGGGTCAGGGTGGGTTCGGTTGTTGCCATGGTCACGATTCGGACCACACGCGCTTTAGTATTGTCTACCTAACATATTAACCGGCTTGTACCCACGACCCTGGCGGGTCGACCCGGTATGGGCGATGGCACGCCAACACACACCACCAATACAGCTTTACTGGTGGGTCGATCAGGTCTCGACGATGGAACGGAGTACCCCCGCTCCTGATCGAGAAATTTGTCGACAGTGACGACCCAACCGTTGATACCGAAGGCGAGGCTGTCGTCCTCGAGTTCGGTGCCGACAGCTATTCGCTGACAACCGAACAGGCCACACAGCTACGCGAGCGACTCGGGACTGCCCTCGCCGGATGCAGGGAGTTCGCCCACTCAACTGGCACTCGCCGGCCCGATGGTCGGTACGTCGTCGCACGGCGCGAGGGATCCTCGAGCGGCCATCGAAAAGTGTTCGACTCCTTCGAAGCGCTCGAGAGCCGCTACCGGGATCTCCCATCGGAAATGACCGCGGCTGACGTCGAACAACGGGTCCAGGGGGTGACCGGCAGCCGCCGGCACCTCCTGCTGTGGCACTTCCTCGAGCATCCGCGCTTCGAGTGTGTCCTCGAGTCTCGACAGCCGCTCACCGTTCGAAAGCTCGAGCACGAGTGAGCCGAGGCCGACCGCTTTTGCCCCTGGCACCCCCACTCCCAGATATGCGAGAGGAAGCCGAAATCCGCGAGCAATACGAGTTCCTGGCCGAGCACTTAGAGAGCGAGGACATGCGCCACGAGGGCGTCCGTGAGATGTTCACCTACTACAAGCGGGCGCTGGGGTGGGTCCTCGAGGAAGAGCACATGTAACGGGGCGGTTCGGATCGAGTCAGCGCTGATAGCCCGCTTCACGCTCGATTGGGTCGCCGACGCAGTAGCACCGAGATCCATACCAATCGTCCAAACCATCCGAGCCAGCCCACTGCCGTCGCTCGAGGACGATGACCGACGAAAGCGCAAAATCCAACCGGCTCAGACGAGGCTCTCGAAATCGTCGAGTGCGTAGCTTGGCTCCGCGCCACGGCGATCGAGCGTCTCGTTCGCGAGCAGCCAGTAGACGACCGACAGGGCCTTCCGACCCTTGTTGTTCGTCGGCACGACGAGGTCGACGTTGCTCGTCTGGTTGTTCGAGTCACACATCGCGATGACGGGAATGCCAACCGTGATGGCCTCTTTGACCGCCTGGGCGTCACCGATCGGGTCCGTGACGACCACAACGTCCGGCTCGATGTAGCCGTCGTACTTGGGGTTCGTCAGCGTCCCCGGGATGAATCGCCCGGTGCGGGCACGCGCGCCCACCGCCTCGGCGAACTTCTCGGCCGGGAACCGACCGTACTGGCGGCTCGAGGTGACGAGAATCTGCTCTGGCGCGTAGTTCGCCAGGAAGTCCGCGGCCGTGCGGATGCGGCTGTCCGTCTTCGAGACGTCGAGCACGTAGAGACCGTCGGTACGGACGCGGTGGATGAACCGCTCCATGTCCTTGGTCTTTTGCTGGGTGCCGATGTGGACACCGGCGCCGAGGTAGTCCTCGACGGGGATCAGCAGGTCGGCCTCCTCGTCGCTCATGACGTCGTCGTCGAGCGTCGGGCCGGCTGGTTCGTCCGCGGCCGCGGCCTCGTCAGCCTCGGTCGCGTCGGGCGTTTCGTCTGCGGGTTCGACAGCCTCCTCGTCGGCGGGTTCGGCGGCGGGTCCGGCCCCTTCGGCCGGCTCCTCGTCGATCTCCGCCTCGGCGGCGTCGAGCCCCTCCTGTTGTGCGTTTGCGTTGTCCTCAGTCATGGTTCATGTTGCGTCGTCCGCGATGCGGATGAGCTCGTTGAGCTTGGCGGTGCGCTCGCCACCGACCGCGCCCGTCTTGATGAACGGGACGTCGGTTGCCACGGCGAGGTGTGCGATGGTCGTATCCTCGGTTTCGCCCGAACGATGGGAGACGATCGACTCGTAGCCATGTTCCCGAGCGAGTTCGATCGCGTCGAAGGCGTCGGTCAGCGTCCCGATCTGGTTCGGCTTGATCAGAATGCTGTTGGCCGCACCGAGTTCGATCCCCTCGGCGAGGCGCTCGGTGTTGGTGACGAACAGGTCGTCACCGCACACCAGCGTCCGGTCGCCGACCTCCTCTGTGAGGTCGGCAAAGCCCTCGTAGTCGTTCTCGTCGAGGGGGTCCTCGACGTAGACGAGGTCGTACTCCTCGACCAGGTCGGCGATGTAGTCGATCTGCTCGTCAGTATCCCGGACGGTGTCGCTGTAGACGTAGCCGCCTTCCGCCTCGTCATACATCTCCGCGGCGGCGACGTCGAGTCCGAAGCCGATCTCGAAGCCGACCTCGTCCTCGACCGTCGAAACGGCTTCCTCGACGATCTCGAAGGCCTCGCTGTCGTCGACCGACGGCGCCCAGGCTCCTTCGTCACCCTTGCCGGCGGGGACGTCCCGCTCGTGAAGCAGGTCGGAGACCTCGGCGTGGACGGCCGCGTTCGCGAACACCGCGTCGGCGATGCTCGGCGCGCCAACCGGGGCAGCGAGGAACTCCTGGATGTCCGTCGCGTCGGCGGCGTGTTCACCGCCCCCGATGACGTTCCCCAGGGGAACCGGGAAGTTCTCGCCGCGGAACGCCCCACCGAGGTGCTGGAACAGCGGTGCGCCCAGCACGTCCGCACCCGCCTTCGCGGCGGCCATCGAGATGGCGACCGCGCTGTTGGCGCCGATCTCGGAGAAGTCGTCGGTGCCGTCTGCGGCTCGCAGGATTCCATCGACCTCGCGCTGGTTGCCGGCGAAGGCCTCGCCGACCAGTCGCGGGACGGCGTGTTCACGAGCGGCAGCGATGGCCTCGCCTGCCGATCGTTCGATCGCCTCGAACTCGCCCGTGCTCGCCCCCGAGGGTGCGGCGGCGCGGCCGAACCCACCGCTCTCGGTGAGAACGTCCGCTTCGACCGTGGGGTTCCCACGGGAGTCGAGGACCTCACGCAGCCGAATGTCGGTGATACGCGTCATTTCGATCCCCGATGCACCGTGAAGGGCAAGACCCCGGCGTCGTACTCCTCGGCGGCGACCAGGATCGGCTCGTGTTGCTCGGTGTCGATCAGGACTGGCGCCCCGTAGGACACCTGCAGCGCTCGAGCGCCCAGGATGCGTGCCTTCTCGTATCGATTGTGGCGTTGTTCTTGCATGTTACTGGTAGGGTGAGACGACATCGACGAGGTCGGTGTGACTGACGAGCATGCGTCGACAGCAAAAGCGGTCGACACCGAGTTCATCGAGGACCGCCTCTGGGTCCTCGTCGCCCTCGTTTGCGCGCTCGTCGAACTCCTCCCAGTGCTCGCCGACGACGTTACCGCACGTGAAACACCGGACCGGTACCATCATATCTTGACCACCTCAGCGGTAGGATTTCTGGTAGCGGGCCCGGGCACCGGGTCCACCCCACTTCTTTGGTTCGGACTGGCGAACGTCGTTGACCAGCAGCGAGCGATCGAACTCCATGTAGGCGTCCCGGAGTTCCGCGTCGTTCGTATGCTGGACGATCCCGCGTGCGATGGCGGTGCGGACGGCGTTTGCCTGGCCGCTGACGCCGCCACCCTCGACGTGGACCTCGACGTCGATGCCGTCGCGGAGTTCATCGCCCGCGATGCGGAACGGCTCGAGCATCTTCAGTCGCGAACTCGCTGGTTCGACCAGCTCGACTGGCTGGGAGTTGATGCGCACGCGACCCTCGCCCTCGCGTACGGTGACGCGGGCGACGGCCGTCTTCTTCTTTCCACTCGTGTTCGTTACCATGTCGGGGTAGCACCTAGCTGTTCGGAGACTTCGTGTAAGTGGACGAAGCGGATGTTCGACAGTCGATCGAGCGACGTGCCCTCGAGCACTTCGGCCTCGTAGTCGTCGTCGCCTTCGTAGGGGTTGCCCACATAGACGCGAACGTTCGAGAGTGCCTCGCGGCCACGGGGTTTCTTGTACGGCAGCATGCCCCGGACCGAACGTTTGAGGAGGGCGTCCGGACGGCGCGGGTACATCGGCCCCTTGTCGGAGCCGAGCCCGATGCGGGTCCGGTAGGTCTCGAAGATGTCGTTCTTGTCGCCGGTGATGACGGCGTCTTCGGCGTTGACCACGGCGACGGCCTCGCCAGCGAGGGCGCGCTGGGCGACCTCACTGGCGACGCGACCCATGATGCAGTCGCGGGCCTCGACGACGACGTCGGCGTCGTATTCGGCGACGGACATCAGGCGATCACCCGGACGTTCGAACCCTCGGGGTTCTCCTCGAGCAATTGCTCGAGGGGAACCGGGTCGCCGACCTGTTCGATCTTGGTCTCGGCCGACGACGAAAAGTCGACGGCAGCGACGGTGACGTTCTTTTGCAGTGCGCCGGAACCCAGCACCTTGCCGGGAACGACGACGGTCTCTTCCTCACGGGCGTACCGCTCGATCCGCCCCAGGTTGACTTCCGCGTGGTTGCGGCGGGGCTTCTCGAGACGATCCGCGATATCTCGCCAGACGGCGGCGTCCCGCTGTCGGGACGTCGACTTCAACTCGGCGATGAGATCGGTGAGTCTCGGATTGGTTTTCGTACTCATTGGTTTCCTCCAGATGGAGTCTGGACAGCAGTGGTGACGCAGTGGTCTCGAGCCGGTGTGGTGACTCGAAAAGACGACTGCGTCGGATCGGAGAAGTGATGCAGGGAGCAGGATTTGAACCGCCGGGAGACGGTCGGCCTCCCGTGGCTCGAATCTGCCCGGTCCATTTTCACGGCTCTTCCGTTGGGTCGAGCCGAAAAATGCAGGGAGCAGGATTTGAACCTGCGGACTCCTACGAGACAGCGCCCTGAACGCTGCGCCGTTGGCCAGACTTGGCTATCCCTGCTCGCACTTCTCCGTACCCGTCGCCCCGTAAAACCCCTTTCGATTTTGCCAGCCCCGTGGCTCCCGCTTACGTCGCTCGCGACATCGGGGGCCTGCGTCGTGGGCCGGCGTGGGTGGGTGAGGCGATGGGTCATTGTGATTGGTTGTGATTCGGGTGAAAGCGATGCTACAGTGCGACGGCGTCCTCGAGGGCGGCCGCACGCGCGTCGAGCGTCTCGACGGCGCGGGTCACGAGGTCCTCGACGGCGAAGGAGCCATCAGTCTCGACGTGGAAGACGAACGCGCCGGGAACGTCCTCGACGTGGACCTCGTGGTCCGGATAGCGCGTGGCGAGGTCGTGATCGAACTCGGTCGTGGGGAGCAACTCCCCGTCGTCCTCGATCACGCCGCGAACGATCTGCGTTTCGCGGTCGTCGAATTCGGCCAACTCGTCACCGACCTCGACGCGCTGGAGGTGCCGGTAGCCGACGGAGACCCCGCCCTGGTGTTTGGCGTGGTCTTTCCCGCGACCGAGGCGGGCGTCGGCTTCGGCCTCGAGTCGCTGGCCGTCTTTGAGATTGATGATCGGCACGTTCTGGTCGGCAGGCTCGACGAGGCCGTCGCTCGAGACCAGGTCGCCGGAGTAGGCGGTGCCGGGTCCCGTGACGTCGATCGAGAGCGTCACGACGTCCTCGTCGTCGAACTCGCCGACTGGTGGCGTCGTCAGCGGGACGAGCCCCAATCGAAGCGCGAGTTGCTCGTCGAACATCACCGAGGAGTTCTCGATGAAGCGGACCTCGTCGATCGCCATCGTTGGCACGTCCGCGATCATCGCGCGGCGAACCCCGTTGGCGAACGCAGGCGTCACGCCGCGGACGAGAAACCGAGCGCTTCGGTCGTCGCGTTCGACGAATTCGACCTCGTACTGTTCGGTCATGATCTAGAAGCCGCCCTTGCCTTTTGGCGCGCGCGATCCGTCGTGTGGGATCGGCGTGACGTCCTCGATCCGACCGATTTCGAGACCCGAGCGAGCGAGTGCGCGAATGGTCGCCTGGGCACCGGGTCCGGGGGACTTCTGTAAGTTCCCGCCGGGTCCGCGAACGCGGACGTGGAGGCCGGTGATGCCGGCCGCCTTGATCTCCTCGGCGACGGACTCGGCCATCTGCATCGCGGCGTAGGGCGAGGCCTCGTCGCGGTTCTGCTTGACGGCCGTCCCACCGGAGGATTTGACGATGGTCTCGGCACCCGTGAGGTCGGTCACGGTCATGATGGTGTTGTTAAACGATGCGTGCACGTGGGCGATGCCCCACTTGTCGTCGTCTGCCATGTTATTGTCCCTCCGCTCGTTCCGGGTGGAGTTCGTCTGCCAGCGGGCTGTGCTCGTCGAACGCGACCAGGTCCTCCTCGTCGACGTCGACGACGTACGACGGAATCCGCTGGCGCTGCTCGCCGAGGACGATGTGGCCGTGGACGATGAACTGCCGCGCCTGCTGTGGCGTCTGGGCCAGTCCATTGCGGTAGGCCACCGTCTGGAGACGGCGCTCGAGGACGTCCTCGACCTCGAGGCTCAGGACGGTACCGAGTTCGTCGCCCTCGCCGAGGATGCCCACGCGTTTGAGCCGGCCGAGGAACTCCTCGCTCCGGCGGATGACGGCGGGGTCGTCCTGTGGCTGGGCCAGCAGGTCTCGCGCCTCGCGTCGGTAGGATCGGAGTTCGGACTGGGCGCGCCAGAGTTCCTCCTTGTTCTTCAGGCCGTAGCGATCCAGCAGGCCGTGTTCGTTCGAGATGCGCTCACCCTGGTAGGGGTGATTCGGCGTCTCGTACTGTTTGGTGTTCGAACCCAGTGGCATTATTCGTCATCCTCCGCCGCGGCTTCTTCGGCCTGTTCTTCGCGGATCTCCTCGACGTTGACGCCGATCGTGCCCTCGGTCCGGCCGGTGGACTTCGTTCGCTGGCCACGAACCTTCTGGCCACGCTTGTGGCGGACGCCCTTGTAGGAGTCGATCATTTTCATCCGGTTGATGTCGTGTTGACGGGTCAACTGGAGGTCGTTACCGATTTCGTGGGAGGTTTCGCCGGTGTAGAAGTCCTTCTGACGGTTGTTGAGCCAGTCAGGGACTTCCTCGGCGTAGTTTTCGACGATTTCGACGACCTGGTCGATCGCCGACTCCTCGAGCGCGCCAAACGTCGCCGTGCGGTCGACGTCGGCTTTCTGGGCGATGATGCGGGCGGTTCGTCGACCGATCCCGTTCATCTCCGAGAGCGAGCGCTCGACGGACTTCGTCCCATCGAGGTCCGTTTGCCCGATGCGGACGAAGTATTGTAGCTCGTCTTCCTCCTGTTCTTGAGGTTCTTCCTCACTCATGTGTGATCTGGTGTCTGCGGTCTGGGGTGTGCTGTGGGTACAGCGGTGTGCGATTCGATGCCGGCAGCGAGTGGCTCCGTTCGGAGTTCGCCAGCCGACTCATCGACGTCGTGGCGGGGATTCGAACCCCGGAGGCTTGACGCCACATGGTTAGCAACCATGCGCCTTGGGCCGCTTGGCTACCACGACACCCTATCTGTGTCTGTTATCGTCGCCCTCGTGGACTCGGGGCCGATCCCCTACATCGTAGTGCAACCGCTTATTCCCGGGGACGGTACTTAAGCGCAACGAAAGGCGCGGCCCCGATTTTACCCGGTTCGAGGGAGGGTATCGGGCGACCGACGGTCGCACACATCGATCGGTTCCCATTGGAGCGGACGCGAAACTGATAGTCGAGTGATGCGGGACAGTCGTCTCTTCTCGGTAAGTGCGGACCCGAGACGGGCACCCACCGGTGAATGGGTGCAAAAACCGTATCAGCGGGGAGCAGTCGGTGGTTCCCGATGTGATCGGGCACCAGCGAGGCAGCCTACTGGGGCGGAAGCGGGCGGCGTTCCTCACCGCCCCCACGAAGTCCGACCGCGATGACGGCCATGGCAAAGAATACGGCAATGACCATCGCCGCGAGTGTGGTGTTCGAGGCCCCGCCGCGAGCGATCAGGTAGATCACCGAGCCGAGGGTCGCCGAGCCGACACCGACCGTCCCACTCACGATCAGCCGGGTTGCCTCGAGGCGGCGTGCGTTCGGGTCGGTGCCGAAGTGCGCCGCCAGGTCGATTGCCGTCTGTGCCTGATCCCAGGCAATGACCACCAGTACGGTGCCCACCAGCGTCACCACCATGGTCGTCCCCACGCCACCGTAGAGGAGCGCCCCGAAGATGATGAGCGATCCCAGATCGACCCCGGTGCGCCAGCGTCGACAGAGGGCGAACGCGAGCAACGCCCCACCGGTCATAGCGATGAGCACAGCCGCGGGTTCACCGATTCCCGCGAGCAGGGCCCCACCGGTCGCCCCAGCGACTGCCACCCAACTCGAGAGGCGAGTCGGGAGTTCGTATGCCCGAAGCCGCCACCACGCGTCGCTCATCCGGTCACCCCTCCGCCCGCGGCTCGAGAGAGCGTTCCGTCGATCGATGCTCCGTCCTCCCAGTCGATAACCGGAATTCCAGCCCGCTGGAGGTCGAACCGACGGATTCGTCTAACGATCCGAGCGAGTTGCTGGCTGGTCGTCGCGTCCGTCGTCGGATCGGGACTGACGACGGTCACCGCGTGGCCGTAGGCCTCGAGTCGTCTCGCCATCTCGACGCCGACGTCGTCGGTCAGGGGCGTGAACAGAATTACCTGCGCGTCCGACGACAGCCGTTTGCGGTGGCTTCGCAACTGAGCCATCCACTGAACGCCAGTCGAAGGCATCGTCGTCGACAACTGCGGGTGTGAGACCAGCAGGTCCTGAAGCCGACGGCGGTGGGCATGCCCCGATCCCGGCTCGAGCCAGCAGTCCTCGAGGGCATCCCCGGGCGAGTCCTCACGGAGTAAGGGGCCAATGGCGGCCACCCCGACCAGGTTGCCCGCGGCGAGGAGGTCGCTGGCGATGCGGCCAGCCGCCTCCACCGATCGCTCGACCGCGTGTGGGCCCGCCGCATCCGCCGCGGTGTAGACTGGACGACGAGCGTCCACCAGCAGGACCACGCGGGTCGCCCGTTCTTCGTGGAACTCGAGGGTGGCGAGTTCCCCAGAGCGGGCGTGGCGGTTCCAGTCGACGCGATTGAGTGGGTCGCCTCGCCGGTATTCGCGTACGGAGTGAAACGCCGTTCCCTGCCCGCCCTCCTGGGTCTGGATAGTCGAGCCGAACGCCGACGCCGTCGAACGAAGCGGTGTCGGTCGCGACAGGGCAGTCGTCGGCGGGGTACACTCGATGACCGTCGATGTCTCGGCGGAAACCTCGAACGCGCGTTCGACGGACTGCAACGGATCACGGGTGATGACATGTGCCGGTCCGAACCGGTGGCTCCCGGATCTGGCGACCACGCTGTAGCTGATGGTGAGCGTCTCGTTCGAGCGGAGCGTCGTGCCGTGACGAGCCGATCCGTCGGTAACGGCGAGTTCTCCGGGGACCCCATCGAGGAACCGGACGTCCGGAAGGAGTCGGTCGCCGTCGTTCGTGATCGTGACCGTGACCGTCACCGGGTCGCCGGGGTTTGGGGCCGGATCGGAGAGCGAGCGCTCGACGGTGAGCGATGGCGCTGGGGCGTCGAACATCGCTGCCGCCCCCGCGAACGCGACGCCGACCACGCCAGCAAGCAGGACACCGGGGGCCTCCGCGAACAGGCCGACGGTGGCTGTCAAGAGAGCCACGACGCCGATACCGCGCCAGTATCCTGTGTGGAATCGGTCGCCCAGAGAGGGGTCCCTGGGAGGGTGCGCCGCCTCGTCGTCGACGTCAGTTCGAAACCTCGAGGCCGTGTCCCGAACGGGAACGGGGCCCTCGTAGCCGATTGTCGCGATTGCAGCCGCCGTCCGGTCGACCGCGATCTCGAAGTCCGACCGCGGTTTGATCCTGAGATCGTACCATTGCTGAAACCGAACCGACGGCACACGGGTGATCAGACGTCGAATCCGATCCCACCACGCCGACTGGCGTTGCGGGACCGCGATGGACGGTGAGAGGAGCGCTTTCGCGTACGGATCGTCCGTCCACTCGCCCCGCTCGAGGGCCGACGCGGCGGCCGCCTGTGAGTGGCCACGAAAGCGGGTGAGGACGGCGATCGCTGCCCCGTAGAGTCCCTCGACGATGCGATCGTTCGCGTCGGCGTACCCGATGGAGCGCTCGCGAAACGGTTCGAGGGACTCGTGCAGTGCCGCGCCGGGGACCGGGACCGGCGTGCGCTCGTCCGGATTCGGCACGTCCAGGCGCTTTTGACTCCCGATGCGCATCGCCACGGCCCACGTCGCGCCGGCGAACGCGATGGACCCCGCCAGCACGATCGGGGCGAACGACGTCGTGTCGGGTGCCAGCCCGAGCAGAGCGCCGATGCCGATGGCGAAACTCGCGAGCAGGGCGACGAGAGCGACCGCGCGACGGATCACGCCGACTCACCTCTCTCTCGGTCTCGACGCTCCGCCGGAGCAGCCCCGGCGACGTCGGATGCCGAGGACGATACCCCTGTACTCCCCCCGCCGGATCGCTCGGTGCCACGAACCCGCTCGAAGACCTCGATCGCACGGAGTGCACGGGCCTCTGTCTCCGCCGCGGTACCGTAGCGAACGGCCTCGAAGAGGGCCGTGAGTTCCTCGACGGCGTCGGCATCCAGGCCCGCGTCGATGGCGGCGTCGGCGAACTCGCCCGGCGTCGCGGTCGCCGGCCGGTCGACCTCGAGCAGCGTCGTCATCTCGTACCAGGCACGATAGATTTCGTTCTCGATGGCCTCGTGGTCGGCCTCGATTCGCTCGAGGGCTCGATCCGCGGCGGCACTGACACCGGCAGCCGTACCCCCGATCTCCGGGTCGTCCGTTTCGGGACCGGAATCGACGGTAGCCGACTCCCCTCGCGTGTACAACAGGCTCGCCGCAAACAGGAGGAAAAACGCCAGTATCGGCAGGGTTAGGGCGAACAGTGTACGGGCGTACGGATCGCCGTCCGCGTCGCCAGCCTCCTCGGCCCCCTCCTCCGCCGCGGCTTCTTCGCCGGCCGAGTCGGTCATAAACACCGCGCCGTCTCCCAGCCACGAGACCACCCAGAGTGTGGCCACGACGAACAGACTCAGGGCGAAGATGCCGACGATCGACTTGATCGTGAACTCGAAATCGAGGAGGGCCGAGAGCACCAACAAGACGACCGCGACGGCCCCGAGGCCGATAACGACGGTCTCGAACGCCGGTGCCACCTCGAGTAGGCCGAGCGACTCGTACTCGGCCTGGGGCGACTCGAGTTCACCCGACGGTTGCGCCCCGTCGGCGAACGGTGATTGCACCGTCGCCGCAGCCAGCCCAACGGCGGTCAGACCGACGAGCGTGGCAACGGCGACGGGGGCGGCGCCCTCGCGAAACACAGTACGTGAATACGAAAACGAGCATACATAAAGGGTGTGAATGAAAACCGAGAGGACCGTCAGACGCGATGACTGTCTCATACGGTTTACTGTAGTCTCTTACCGGTGATTGCCGACCCGGTATGGGCAATCACCGGTAAAAAGTTACAGCAATCCGTATCAGCCGGGAGCACGAACCGAACGCATTTGATCGGAAACAGCCATCGCGCCCCCTACAAGAGCCAGGAACGTCATTGCACATACCCTCAGGAGATCGTGGCACAAAGCCGGTGACAATGCGGTTCCGAGCCATCTCACTGTGCGGGTGTCGAACCCGTTTCAGTTGTCACTGTGGGCCGAAAGGACGATCACGCACAGGTGGACTGCGCGAAGGAGCGGACTTATTAGGGATTACACAAAACGGTCACCAAACTGGTGGCATCCTCAGGCACCCTCCTCCGTTTGGCCCTCGTCCTCGTCTGTATCGTCTCGATCGGGCTTGCGGCCGCGACGATCGCCGCACCGCTCGATCCCGGTAGCGACGGCCACGGGCCAGGCGACGGTGAGGGAAGCGATCCAATCACTCCACAGACCGGGGATGGAGCGACCGGCGAGGTCCCAACCTTTCTCCAGTATCTCCTATTCGTGGTGATTGTCCTCACCGCCGTCCTCTTCGCCTGGTATATGATCAATTATCGACGCGAAGTGGTCGTCATCGCGGCCGTCCTGATCGGGGTCGCTTTGGTTTTCGTACTCCTCTATGCGGTCCTGGTCGAGTTGGGGTTAGTTCCGGAACTCCAGGGCGAACTCCCGATGGAAGGGGACGAGCAGCCGGATGAGGACTACGGCGAACCCGGTGGCGGAGACGGTGAGGGGACCGAGGAAACCTCGTCGTGGGATCTTGCCCCGTTCGTCGGCGTCCTCGCGGTGCTCTCGCTGATCTTCGTCGGCGCACTCGCCATGGCCGCCCGCTCGGACGATGACGAGACGAGCGGCCTCGCCGCCGAACCCGACGAGTCGACGGACGAACGGGCTGCCGTGGCCGCGGCCGCCGGGCGCGCCGCCGACCGGATCACCGAAACGGCCACCCAGCACGTCGACAACGAGGTGTACCGCGCCTGGGACGAGATGACCCGGTTGCTCGAGGTCGATAATCCCGACGCGACGACGCCTGGTGAGTTCGCCGACGCCGCCATCGACGCGGGCCTGGACGCCCAACACGTCGAGGCCCTCACGGCCCTCTTCGAGGACGTCCGATACGGTCATCGAGACTCGACGGCCGAACGTGAGCAACGTGCCATCGAGACGCTGCGAGCGATCGAAGCGGAGGCCGGTCACGAATCGGGTCTCGAAACGGACCCCGTCCAATCCGAGGAGTCGGCGGCCCAACCGAACCACGGCGACGAGGACGAAACGGGAGACGACACCGATGGAGGGACATCATGAACCTCCGTTGGTCCATCCTGGGCCTCGGGCTCGGGGCCTTCGGCCTCGCCGTCGTCCAGCTTGCGGGTGTCCTCGAGATTACGCTCGACCAGGCGCTGTTGACGGTCGTCGGGGGGATGCTCCTGCTCGCCGCGTTCAACAGCTTCTCACGTCGCCAACAGGAACGATCGGTGTTCGAGACCCCTGATCCCGAACACCGGGCGACCGTCCCCGTCCCCGGACACTCCCTCCGGGAGACGGTCAACCAGTTCAGACGCGAGCGGTACGACTTCACCAGCGGCTCACAGCGAATACACGAGGGGTTACACGGTGCAGCGGTGGCCGTCCTGACCCGATTCGAGGGACTCTCGAACGAGCAGGCAGTCGAACGCATCGAAGCGGGGACCTGGACCGACGACGAGTACGCCGCGGCCTACCTCTCGCCGACCCTCGAGGTCGAAGAACGCCCCTGGCAGGACCGCGTGGCCGCATTCCTCGACCGGGAAACAAGCTTCAGACAGTACGTCCGTCGAACGACGGCGGCCATCGCCACCATCGGGTACGGCGGCCTCGGCGACCGGCGACTTCCCAAAGAGATCCCGCAGTACGATCCGGAAGAGTTCGAAAACGTCAGGCCACGAACCACGGATCTCGAAACCGAGGGCGTCGTCGAACGAACCGACCGGCAGACTGGCTACTGGACCGGCGTCGGCGGGCTCGCACTCGTCGCCATCGGGCTGGGCGTGCTGTCCCAGACACCCGGCGTGGTGCTAGCGGGCGTCATCGGGGTCGGCTACGCCGGATTCGCCCACCTCAGCCGGCCGGCAGTCCCCGAGATCAGCCTCGAGCGCACCCTCTCCGTGACCGATCCGGAACCAGGTGACGAGGTCGAGGTGACGGTCACGATCACCAACGAATCCGGCAGCTTCTTGCCCGATCTCCGGGTTGTCGATGGCGTCCCACCGGGCCTGGCAGTCGTCGAGGGCGTCGCCCGCATCGGCACCAGCCTCCGTCCGGAAGACGCAGTCTCCCTCACGTACACCGTCACCGCTCGCCGTGGAACCCACGACTTCGATCCGGCGCTCGTGTTGACCCGCAACCTCGCGCGTTCGACCGAGCGCACGTTTCACGTCGCAAGCGACACCACCGTCGTCGCAAAGCCGACGCTGCGACCGCTTGTCACCGATGTCCCGCTACAGGCAGCCGCGGCTGGATTCGCCGGCCAGTTGACCACCGCGGAGTCGGGTGAGGGGTTGCAGTTTCACTCGGTCAGGGAGTACCGACGCAACGATCCGCTCAACCGGATCGACTGGAACCGTCACGCCCGCTCGGGCGAACTCGCCACCCTCGAGTTTCACGAGGAGCGCGCTGCCAGGGTACTGATCCTGATCGACGCGCGGAAGACGGCCTATCTCGCGCCGGAACCCGACGCACCGCACGCAGTAGATCGATCCGTCGAGGCGGCGGGGCGAATCGCGGCGTCGCTCCTCGACGCGGGCGACACCGTCGGACTAGCGGCACTCGGACCGGTCGAACGCGATTCCAATCATCAGTTGCGTCTCCAGGACACGTGTTGGTTGGCTCCGTCCTCGGGACCCCATCACCGGATGCAACTCCGGTCCCTGCTGGCGACCCATCCACAGTTTTCCACGGAACCACCGGCGACCGACACCCAGTGGCGGGCGCAGTTGCGCATGATTCGGCGTCGGCTGGGATCGGAAACACAGATCGTCTTCCTCTCCCCGCTGTGTGACGGTGGGGCGATCCGAACCGTCCGTCGCCTGACCGCCCGCGGGCACGCCCTGACAGTGATCAGCCCCGACACGACCGCCGAGCGAACCACGAGTCAACAACTAGCGCGGGTCGGTCGGCGCATCCGGCGGTTCGACCTCCAGCGAGCCGGGGTGCCGGTGATCGACTGGCCGGCAGACGACACGATCGACGAGGGCATCGCCAGGGCCAACGCCGGGGGTGGCCGATGACGGCGCTGACCCGCCGCCCGACGACCATCAGCACGGTCGCGGCGGCGGCGGCAACGATCGTCGCACTCCTTACCGCAGTGATCGGATCGATCGAGGGAGGGGTGCTGGCTGTCTTCGGCGCCAGTCTGATCGCTGTGGGTCTGTTCCGGAGCACCGGACGGGTCGTCGACATCGGTGCCGGCTCGATCTTCGTCGCCGTCGTCGTCGCCGGCGTGCAGGGGCTGTCGACCGAACTGGTCGTCGTCGGGACCATCGCCGCCATCGTCGCCTGGGACCTCGCGACGAACGCCATCGAACTCGGCATCCAGCTCGGCCGTGAGGCCCAGACCACCCGCCTCGAGAGTGTACACGTCATCGCAAGCGTCACCGTGGGCGTCTCGGCTGCGACGGTCGGCTATGGCGCGTTCGTCTTCGGCAGTGAGGGCCAGCCTGTCGGGGCGATCGTGTTGTTGGTGCTGGCCGTGCTGTTCCTGCTGAGTGGGTTGCGACGGTAAGGGGGTTGGGTTTGGCGTGGAGTGGCCTGCCAGGAATAGCGTGATCGATCTCGTGTGTGAGAGATCAGTCGCCCGAGATGCCGAGATAGGCGTCGTTCAGTTCCCACTCGCCGTCGCCGTTTCTGATCATGTACTCCCCGTAGTAAGGGACTCGATTGGCGACGACCTCCCGAAAGGCCTCACGGATCTCGGGTTTGCTCATCTCACCCATCGATCGCAGGTCGTCGTTGCGGTTGAGACAACCCTTGAGATACCCTTGATGAGTGACACGGACACGGTGACAGTTCGCACAGAACGTCGGGTTCTCGACGGGATCGACGATCTCGACCATCCCCCTCCCCCCATCGTCACCGGCGATCCAGTACCGTCTGCGGTCGTGCATCTCGCGATGTTCGATTTCGACTGCCTGCTCGGCGAGCCAGTCGTGAACCCGTTCGATCTCGACGTTCCACTCGGGCTTGCCGGTCAACTCGGGCATGTACTCGATCAACTGCAACTGAAGTCCCTCGTTTTCGGCCACGTGATCGACCATCTCGGGCACGTACCCCGCCGTGTGCTCGAAGACGACCATGTTGAGTTTGACCGGATCCAGGCCGGCATCGAGCGCCGCCTCGACGCCTTCGATTACCTTGTCGTAGGCGCCACTTTTCGTGACGGCGGCGAACTGCTCGGGGTCGAGGGCGTCCTGGGAGACGTTCACGCGCTCGAGGCCAGCGTCCACGAGCGCCTCTGCCCGCCCGGGCAGGAACGTGCCGTTGGTGGTCAGAGAGACCTCCATCGTGTCGGGCGTCCGTTCGATGATCTCCTCGAGATCATCGCGCAACATCGGCTCGCCGCCGGTGAACTTGACGGCCTCGACGTCGAACTCGGCGGCGACCTCGAGAAACCGGACGACGTCGTCGGTGTCCATCTCGTCGTCCTGTGGTTCCATCGGACCGCGGGTATCACCCAGTCCCTCGTTGTGACAGTAGATACAGTCGAAGTTACACCGATCGGTGAGCGAGACCCGCACCCCGGAGACCTCGCGACCGAACTCGTCGGCGAGCATAGGCGGACGTTGACGGTGGAATTGCTTAAACTCGCGGGTGAATCCGGCAAAGGGAAACCACATTTAGTTTCGTCATGTCGGAGGGGATGGCACACGGTTCGGGCCCGCTTGACATCCTCCCACGGCTGCAGCCGTGGGCTTTCTCCTGGTGTCCCTGTAAATAACGGCCCTGAGCCGTCTCGAACCGTCGAATACTACCCCCCGAACTGCGGAGGCCACCCTCGAAGCGCAATAATTTGGCGACGTAGACGGCCACGTTCACCGCCGTTCCTCGAGCAGACGGTACGCAAGCGTCAGATATCCCGAGACGGCGACGATGAACAGTTCGCCCGAGTAGGCGATGGGGAACTCGCGTTCGACGTCCTCGGGGGCGTCTTCGCCCGGATCGAACCCGGTTCGGTAGTGGGTGTCCTCGGTCGTCCCGCGGCTCGTCGAATCGGCGAGGCCGGTGCCGTCATCGCCGGCCTCGAGTTCGACGAACGTCTGGACGATGCCACGCTGATCCGTGACGATGAGCTTCCCCGAGAGGTCGATGAATCGGTCGTAAACGGGCCAGAAGAGGTTGACCCCGTTGTAGAAGGCATCGAGCAAGATGTGCGCGAACAGGACCGTGACGAGGGTCACCCAGTAGACGCGGTAGCCGTAGGTCCCCCAGCGTGTCAGGATGTACGATTCCTCGCGAACGCGAGTGTCCCAGTAGAGGACGACGGCAGGAATAACCACGACCCAGACGTTGTGGAGGGCAGCGCGGTGGGTCCCCGGGAAGTAGATCCCGATGAGTGTGTCGAGGTCGATGATCGCCGTCGCCGCGAGGACGACGAAGATGGCTTTCGCGTCGAATTCATCGCCGAGCAGGGCCACGCCCATGAGCGCCGCGAGGCCGACGTGAACGACAGTCGATGGCATGCGAGAGTGGCAGGCACCGAGTGGGCTTGACTGTTCGCCTCGCGTGAACGAGGGCCGGGCCCCGGGCTTCGAGCGATGGCGACCGGGGGGTGTCGCGCCGGAAATACCGTGGGCACCCTGGGTGCACCACCACGGCGGCAAGCGACGGGTGTCGGTAGCTACTTGCCCCACCCGCGAGCAACGACGCCTATGGGCCGACGTGGGCCGAAACAGGAACTCGCCGAAAAGATCGCTGGGGAGATCACCCTGAGCAACGAACCCGGGGCAACCCTCCGGAAGTGGCGCACCGACTTCGACATCTCTCAGACTGATCTCGCCGCCGAACTCGAGGTCTCCTCCTCGGTGATCTCCGATTACGAGAGTGGCCGCCGGGAGAGCCCAGGCATCGGTGTCGTGAGCAGACTCGTCGACGGCTTGCTCGTCATCGACGAACGCCGTGGCGGGGACCGCATCCGCCAGTACGGACGCGTCCTCTCGGCGGGGTTCGAAAGCGACGTCGTCTACGACCTCCGGGAGTACGCGACCACCTACCCGCTCGCCGACCTCTACGAGCGCCTGGAGGCGACCGAACTCTCCCCGGGGGCGAACGACGAGATCAGCGGCCACACCGTCATCAACAGTATCGAGGCTATCACCAGACTCTCGAGCGAGGAGTTCTTTCGCCTCTACGGCCAGAGTACCAACCGCGTGCTGGTCTTCACCGGCGTGACCCGCGGCGAGTCACCACTGGTCGCGCTGCGGGTCGTCAATCCGACGCCAAACGCCGTCATCCTCCACGGCCTCGAACCCGAGGACTGCTGGGATCACGCCGCCGACCTGGCACGGATCGACGGCTACTCGCTCGCGGTGTCGACCCAGCCCCTCGAGGACATGCTCGAGCAGTTGTCGTCGATCGAGTGATCGTGAACGTGGGTCCGATCCTCCACGTCCTGACTCTACCCTGCCTGCAACCGCACGGACTCACAGAGTGCCTGCACACCCTGCTCCTCGAGCACGCGTCGCTGGGCCTCGGCACCGCTCTCGCGTTCGTAGACCCGCTTGATTCCGTCGATCCCCAGTCGGTCACACTCCCGGTCGACGACCTCGCCGAGGGTGACGGTTCCCTCGAGCTCCCGGTCGATGAACGACGCGTCGTGGCCGTGACGGATCGCTCGCCACTTGTTCTCGTCGAGGAGTTCCCGCCGATGTCGGTGGCCGGTGGTCCCGTCCTCGTAGGATTCGGCAAGCGCCTCCACGAGGGCGTGCGTGTACTCCACGAAAGCCATCACGATGTCAGGGTCTGCCTGGCCGTCCGGTGTTCGAACCTCGACGGTGCCGTGACCGGTATGGGGACGGACGTCGAACCAGAGCTCCCCACGATCCTCGATCGATCGACTCTCGAGCATCCGGCGTTCGAACCTGTCGAACGCGTCGAAATCCGCAAACGAGGTTGGCATTCCCGTGTTCGGCAACCCCTCGAAGATCTTTGCCCGGGCAGACTGTAACCCGGTGTCGAACCCGTCCCAGAAGGGGGAGTTCGCCGATAATGCGAGCATGATCGGCACGTACCACCGGAGTTCATTGGCGATCCAGACGGCCTTGTCGGCGTCGTCGACCCCGACGTGGACGTGGACACCCGCCGTCGTGTTTCGGTGTTGGGTGTACTGGATCCGGTCGAGCTGTGAGCGATAGCGTGGTTTTTCGGCGTGCTCGAGGTCGCGCCACCGAGCCAGCGGGTGCAACCCCGCAGCCGCGACCTCGTAGCCGTGTGCGTTGGCGTGTTCGAGGAGCGCACCCCGAACGGACAGCAGGGCGTCTTCGGCCGCCGCGAGCGATTCGATACGTGGCGTCTGCGTCTCGATGACGCACTTGAACAGTTCGTGGTCAAGCCGATCCTCGAGCAGTTCCGGCGGGTCGTGTTCGTACACCAGTTGGTCGGTCCCGCTCGTCGGCCGACCGGTCTCGTCGACGACGAAACACTCCTCCTCGATCCCCAGCGTGCCCATTCGCGTAAACGCCTCGCGCGACCCGCGTTCCATCGCTCGGGCATTGAGCGTCCGGTGGTAAATAGGGACCGGAGTCGGCAGGCCACTGCGTGGCCGGAACAGTCGGTCCCAGAGCGGTCAGTCCACGCGTGGGCAGGCCACGACGGCCAGATGATCGTCGTGATGGGGCTCGAGACGGGTGGCTTCGAGGATCTCGTACTCCCGCTCGAGTGTGGCCTTCACGTCCTCAAACACGGCTTCGGGATCGGCCGTGACGTCCTCGCTTCGAGCCTTCACCGCCAGCAGGAGCCGACCGTCGTCGGCGAGAAACTGTCGGTTTCGGTTCGCGACTGCGGCCTGCCCACGGGTCGCGACGTCCTGGATCAGGACGTCGACGTCGGCCTCGACGACGTGGGCGTACGTCGCCGGTCTGCGGGCATCCTTGAGCAAGGGAAAGAGCCGTGGACGGGACTCGGCGACCGAGAGCAGGTCACGGGTCGGCCGCGGAGCGAACTCGACGGCGTAGGTCGGACCGGCAAAGTCGGCGACGTGGCTGACGGTCGTTCCGCTCGCCGCGCCGAGATAGAGGACCACCTCACCGCCCTCGAGTCCGGTGTCCATGCCCACCTCGAGCATGGCCCCGAGTTTCGACCGGCTGGGGTCCCAGGCGCGCCACTCGCCGTCGGTTGGCTCGCCGTAGACTGGTTCGCCGCGGGTGGCGAGGCGGTCGACGCCGTCGATGGGACGACGTTCGACCCCCTCGGGAAGCGTTGGGTCGACGGTGTCGGAGGTCATCACTGGCCACCTCCGTGCGTGTCGCCTTCAGTGTGACCGTCGCTCTCGGTGTCGTCGGCTGGGCTCGATCCGTCGTCTTCAGCCGTCGCTCGAGCCCGGATCGTCTCGAGCCGATCGGCGAATTCGGCCTCGAGTTCGGGGCGGCGGTCACCCGAGTAGTGGTCGATCCGTGCCGCGATGGCGAGTTTTCCCGCGAGCGCGCGAGCGGCGGAGCCACGGTCGGCCATGCGCGTGCCACGAACGGCCTCGTGGGTGAAGATGACACCGTGTTTGGGGGAGCTGGCGTGGCCCCGAAGGTGGGCGAACAGGGCCTCCTCGGCACCCAGCACCTGTACTGTCCCGGAGGGCTTCTTCGCGAGCGACTCGAGTCCGCCCGCGAGCGAGATGAGTCGGGCCGCCAGTTGCGGGCCGGCCAGCGCCGCGAGATTCGGTGCGACGATCGGTGCCTGGCGATCGACGTGGGCTTCGAGGGCGTCCGCTTCGTCTTCGAGGGCGACGACCCGCTCGGCCAGGGAGTGAACGCGGTCGGCAGCCGGTCCGGAGAGGTCGGCCTCGGTTTCGAGCAGGGTCCGGGCGTAGGCGACACCCGTGCCAGCGTCGGGATCGACGGTTCCGCCCCACTCGGCGAGGCGTTCGGCCAGTTCGTTGGCGGTCCGACGGCAGTCGTCGAGTGCGCGAATCGCGTGGATCAACTGTCGGTCGTCGGCCTGCTCGGCGCTCTCGACCGCGGCCCTCGCCGCCGCCACCGTGGCCTCGTGTAACGCGTCGTAGTAGGCGTCCTCGTCCGGGACGACCCCACGGTCGACGGCCAGCCGCGGCCAGGACGCCGGCGACTCGGCGGAGCCCGCTCGAATACTGGCAGTCGCCCCATCGGCCTCGAACCACCCGGTATCGGTCATACCCCCGATTGCGGGTGGGGCCGATTAACTCTTTCAACTTCTGGGCCACGTCGGCAACCCCTCACCGACATGGGAGGCGTCTCGGCAGGCTGCACTCGAGGGAGCGGTCGTCAACCACCGATTTGGCCTGGGTTTCAGTACATTTATGACTGAATCAAACACAATCCAACCCGTTACCACGACGCGACATCGATATGGGGAACGAACACGTCGACGAACTGATGACGCTCGGGCTCTCGAGTTACGAGGCCAGCGCCTACGCCGCACTGGTCGAACACGGTGTCATGACCGCTGAGGCGGTCGCCGACGAGGCCGACGTCCCGCTCGGGCGCATCTACGACGTGCTCAATTCACTGGCTGACCGGACGCTCGTACAAGCCGACGACGGCCGACCGCGCACGTACACACACGTCGACCCGACCGTCGCCATCGAGCGGCTCCTCGAGCGTCGCCAGTCCGAGCTCGAGACCAAACGCAGCGAGTACGAGCGAACGGCCTCGAGCGTCCGTCAGACGCTGCGCGAACTCTCCGATCGGGAGGACCACGACCAGTTCGCGACGAGTGCACTCCATGCGCGGTCGGCCCGGGACCTCCTGCTCGAGCGATTCGAGGCCGCTAGCGCCTCGATCAGGCTCTTCATTGACGAACCCGACTTCGAGCCAGCCGTCCAGGAGGCGTTCGTGGAGGCACTCACCACGGTCGCGACGTCGGACGTCACGGTTCGCCTCCTCGGCTCGACCGCCGGCATGGACAGGACAGCGTTCGAAAGGCTTCAACAGGCGGGGGTTCGCGTCAGGCAGACCGACGACGACCCCCACCACCAGTTCATCGTCATCGACGAGCTCGAGGTCTGTGTCGAAGTTCTGGATCCGGTCGACGCGAAGGGGCTGCTCGCGCTGGTCAACGTCCGCGAGGAGGCGGTTGCGAGCGACCTGGCGACCGAGTTCGACGAGTACTGGCGGCGGGCCGGACCTGGGTTTTGATCGTCCATGAGGCGAGTGGCGGGCGGTCGAACCGAGGACTGGCCAGCGGCCAGCCTAAGCCCAGAGACCGGTGACCCGCGCGAGTCACTCCGATTGAAACCGAGGGTTGGGTGATGGATTCCGAGGCCTCGAGAACTGAGGACTAACAGCCCCGTATCGAACGGTCCAGCGGCCCAGGTGGGCGTTAGATGCCGAACGTCGCCCGCAGCATGTCACGTGAGCCAGGACCGAGACCGACCGCGACGACCGTGATCATGAGCAAGATCGCAAACCGCGGGCTGTCGTCGAAGATCGTCTCGTCGAACACCCAGATGATGAAGACGGCAGCGGCGACTTTCACCAGCAAGAACGGCCATGCCGCCCCGGTAACGTCGACGATCGATTGGGGGAGCACCGAACCGGTCGTGTTCACGATGAACTCGTTAACGGGGTGTTTTGGGTCGTAACTCAGCCCGAATGCGCCCGCCCAGTCGAGCCCGATCACGTTCGCGATCCCGTCGACCGAGTGCGCCCAGATGACGACCGCACCCATCAACCCCGTCCCCCGGTGGAGGTCGGGTGCCAGTTTCGTGATGCCGACGTAGGTGATGACGGTGACGACCGTCGCGCCGACGAGGGTGATGATCGATACCATGGGGTGCAGACTTCCCTGGTCGTGGGTCGCCGAAAAGTACGTCAGCCAGCCAACCGTCGCGACCAGGAGGACCGTGCCGATTCCCGCGAGCGGATACTCGTAGCCCGAGACGTGGTCGTTTCGATCGAGCCAGATCGAGACGAGGAGTGCCGCCAGCGCCACGACGAAGACCGTCACGTAAATGAACGGACTGATCAACAGTGCGACCCACGGGAGATCGATCAACAGCTCGCCCTGGGGGAGGCTGGCGTTTGCGTCCTCGACGGTGCGGAGCGCACCGCCGAAGATCATGAACGGGAACAGGCCGAAGAACATCGCCCGATATCGGTCGATCTCGAGGCGCTCGAGCAGGATCCAGATGCCGAGCAACATCGTGACGAGGATCGGGATGTACCCGGCGTAGGACTGCCAGGTGTAGCCTGGACTCGCCGTCGGGCCGGTGGTGTCGGCGGCACACGGTGACTGGGCACCGCCATCCCAGGCGATACATTGGTAATTCAGGGCGTCGGCGACGACCGGTCCCCAGTAGTACTGCCAGATGACGTCGACGTAGACGCGCTGGGGGAACGCCGCCGCCGTGAGGGCGATCAGGACCGCCGCGGCACCGACGACTGCCACCCACAGGCGGCCGGGACCGTAGCGATCGACATATTCGTCCATGTCCACTAATCCGGTGGGGTTACCGCTTACCGTTTCCGGTTTCGATCATTTTTCGCGAGGGTAGGCCCCGGTGACTGTCAAAGTCAGGTATCGATGGCCATAGAATCCGAGTCTCGAGAATCGTCGACACCCGGTTACGAGGCCTGTCCGTCGGTCACGATTCACACCGGTAACTCGTGGTTCTCGTACGTCGTCCCCAGGATAACCATCGTCTGAGAGCGGGCGAAGCCGTCCATCTGTGCGATCTGATCGAACATGAGTGCTCGCAGGGCGTCCGCATCCTCGGCGTAGACGCGCATCATGACGTCCCACTCGCCAGTCGTCAGGTGGACCTGCTGGACCCCCTCGATGTCGGTCAGGCGCTCGAGGGTGTCCTGTTCGCGGCCTTGCTCGACACGCAGCCCGACGATCGCCGAGATCCCCATCCCGACGGCCTTTGGGTCGACCTGTGCGTGATATCCCTCGATGACACCGGCCGCCTCCATGCGATTCACGCGGTCGTGGACGGTCGCACTCGACATGTCAATTTGTCTGGCAATTTCGCTGAACGGGGTGCGTGCGTTCGCCTGCAGAATGTCGAGGATGGCCCGGTCGGTGTCGTCGAGTTCCATACCGGTGGTGGGGCAGGCCGCGACAAAATTCTTCGGACGAGACTCGGTACCCCCGGTCGGTACCCTCAACTCGGTTGCTCGCGCCTCGAGCCCCCCTGGCCCCGTTCGACCGGACCGCGTGATTGCCCCGAACTGGTCGGCAATCACCGGTGATGGGACAGCAACCCGTCTCAGTCCTCGATCGCCTGCGTCGCTGCCAGCACCTCGTCGTGAATCTCGCCGTTCGAGGCGACGAGGCCGGTCGAATCGTGTTTCCACGGCTCGCCCTCGATATCGGTGACCGTGCCACCGGCCGACCGAATCAGATGGACACCAGCGATCGAATCCCACGGGTTCGCCTCGAGGTTCGTGATAACGCCGTCGAGGGCCCCCGAGGCGACGTTCGAGAGGGCCGCCTGGGCACAGCCGAAGCGTCGCATGTCGCCGAAGCGCTCGACGATTTCGGCACACGCCCGTCCGTACTGATCGCGGTCGTCGAGGCTCCACCAGATCGTCGGGCAGACGGTACACGCCTGGGGGTCTTCGCGCTCGCTCACTGCGATCGGCGCCCCGTTTCTGGTCGCCCCATCGGGGCCCGCAACGTAGGTGTCATCGAGTGCCGGGCAGACGACCGCCGACCCGACGGGTTCGCCGTCCACGACGGCTGCCACTGCAGTCCCGAAGACCCGAATCTCTCGAACGAAGTTGTTGGTGCCGTCGATCGGATCGATAACCCAGGCCGGCCCCGTGTCGGGTACCGTCTTGCGTTCGTCGTCCTCCTCGCCGACGATCGGATCGTCGGGGTAGGTCTCCTGTATGACGTCGATGACTGCCCGCTGGGCGTCCCGATCGGCCTGGGTCACCACGTCCGTCTTTCCGCTCTTGAACTCCACGGGAATAGCCTGTCGAAACGCCGCCTCGGCGACGGCTGCGCCCGCCTTGGCCGCGTCCACGGTGACCGCCGTCCGGTGGGCCGGCGTGCCCAGCTCGAGCGCCGGCGAATCGTCCTGATTCATGTTGGCTCTCTCTGTGGGACGGGCAAAGGGGTGGCGATTCGTCGCGTCGGCGGGGGCAACGAAGTGAAACGGCCCTGGCGAAGGGTTGGGATCCGCTCGAGAAACACAGACGACCCGTCGGCTATTCGGTGATATCGTCAGAATGTTGCGAGGGAAGATCGCTGTGTGATCTTCTGCATCTCGCTCCGTGCGTCATGCACGTCGCTACGATGCGAGGGGAGGGAATCGAACCCACGAACGTCTACACGAGCGGATCTTGAGTCCGCCGCCGTTGGCCGCTTGGCTACCCTCGCACGC